>JALFAW010000203.1 GCA_022773305.1 Spirochaetia bacterium | reverse complement strand
AATGCGCTAGACGTTTTTTGGGGTATAGAAACTATTATAATGCCGCTCTCGCGGCAGCCCCAAAAAAAGTCTTTTTGCCCTGTGTCTCACTCCCTCGCGCCAACTTTTATGAAAATATTTTTTATAATGCGTTTGACCTGGAAGAAATGCTAGGATAGTTTTTTTTTACATTATGAAATTATCACAATCAACGAGTTTCTTTACTCTATGCCAAAAAATTGTAAAATATTCTTTGCATAAATTCGATAAGTTATGGAAATGTGTAAAAGATTCAATTTCGAGTTTTTTAATTTTAAACAGTGGCAAGGATTGTAAGGGCTGGCGTAGCCAGTTCCGAAGCGTAGCGAAGGAATGAAGCGGTAGCGGAACCCTGAAAAGCCTGTTTTTTGCGAAGCAAAAAGCCACCCAAAGAATACGTCGAGTCAAGGCACGCTAACGCTTAAAGCCTTGACTTCGCCGTTTTGAGGGGGGGGGTGTACTACCCCCTCAATAAAAATTTAAAACTCGACATTTGTCCTAAAACTAATTTTAGCGACTAAATATTCACATGGATTAATTAAAAATACATGTAACTGGAAAAATTTTATTTTAATGAAAAAAAAAATTTTTGTGTTGATTTCAATCTGTTTTCTCTTTTTTTATTTTAATGTTTATGCACAAAAAGCTGATGAAATTTCTTTATTTGAAATTGACAAACTTATTAAAGATACAGAATATGATAAAGCCTTACAATTTTTGAACAACTATTTAAAAAAACATCCAGAAAATTTTGACAATGTTCAAGTTCGAATAAAAAAAATAATGAATGTTCGAAAACAATATTCTGCTTTGGCAGAACAATTGCTATGGATTATTGAAAATGAACCTGAAAACAATCAGAAAATCTATGAAATAACTGAACAACTTGAACAGTTTGAAAAAAATCCATCGAATCAGATTCAGAATTTTATAAAGGATGTCAAAAAATCTGCAGAATTTAATTATTTTCGTTCTCTTTTTTTTAATATCCAAAAAGAATCAGCCTCTTTTACAGAACGAAAACTATATAATCTTTCAATTTTAAAAATTAAAGAAGGTTTCTGGCTTTATAAAGATGAATTTTATGCTAAATGGAATGATAATCCTCAAATCATAAAACAGATGGAAAATTTGATTGAACAATTGGAAAATCAAACTGAATTTTTTGAAGATAAAACACTGATGAATCAAATAAATGAGCAGATTGAAAATATTTATGAACTTGTTACAGAAAAAAAATATAAGGAAATCAATAGGAAACTTGATAATATTACAAAATCTATAAAAAATCTTGCACAAATTAGAAACAATCTTTTATTAATTATTAACGAAATGGCTGAACTTTTTAAAAAAAATTATGATACAGATTTAAGCGATGCTTCTTATATTCCGTTTATGATTCGTTTTATTTGTGGAATAGATAGCATTCCGCATTCAGGAATTATGGGGTGCGTGGATTATTATTGTGATTTAACTATCAAAAATCTGAATGACATGGTATTTACACAACTACAAAACAATTATTATGAGTTTACTGACAGTCTAAATAATGAAGATAAAGAAAAAATGCAGGAAAATCTTGAATCGATAACACAGTTTGTTGCAATTCAAAAAAAGATATTGGATTTATATAATCTTTTTGAACATCATCCTGATTATCCAAAAGAAAATCCTCTTGAATATTATTATGTGCTTGGTGACACGCTTTTAGTTTTAAGTCAAAAAACACTTTCTGTCAATGAACTTTATTTTCAATTGGTCGAAATTCAACTGAAACAAGCAAAATTGATTGAAAAGATTTTAAGTGATAATGAAAATTCAAATGATAAAAAAATTCAGAATCTTTTTAAATTGTCATCTCAAGCCGCTGGTATTGTGGGAAATAAAGATGATTATGAACTACAAAATTATTCATGGTACAATAAATATAAGAAAGAAAAAAAAGATATTTGGAATTCTCTTTTACAAACTTATTCTTTTTTGGTAGATAAAACATTTAACGAGGCAAGAAATATTCAACTTGATTTGTTTAATCAGATTTTCAATGCGTACAAATCAAGCATTGACACAAATTCTATTGATATAGAAAAAAGATTTAAAGTTGCAAAAGAACTTTTAACCGGTTTTCCTGTACAGCTTTCGAATGAAGAATATCAATTAATGAAAAAGGATTCACAGATTATTGTGGATTTTGATTATGCAAAAAAATATCAAACTGAAAATGATTTAGGTATTTTGTATTGCTATCCTGATTTTGCACAGATTTTAATAGTTGAAGCACAGCTAAAGATTAAAAATACTCAGAATAAAATAGAAGATTATTGTGAAGCTGTTGATTCTAATCTAAAAGAAAATACATTTATAGTTTCAGCTAAAAATTCTTCTGGTTCACAAGGTTTTTACCTAGATTATATGGAAAATGAAAAGTCAAAATATGGTGAGTACGAAAAACAATGTAATGATTTACTAGGACTAGCAAAACAACAGAGAAATAAATCTATTCTTGCAAAAAATGAAGCAGAATTACGTTTTAGTGAAGCTAAAAATTCATTAGAACAAAATGATTTTGATACGGCACGAAAAAAACTCCAGGATTCCTTAAAAAAATATGATGAATCATTAAGATATCAAGATGATTATGAATTGCGTTTAAATTGCGATACAAAACTTTATGAACTTGGAACAAAAATAGCAAAACTAGAGAATGAATTTGTTGTAAAAGATGTTCGTGAATTAAAGAATAAAGCAAAAGATGCATATTTTAATGGACGTTTTGAAGATGCTCAAAGATATTTAAATCAAGCAAAAAGTAGATGGGCTGTAACAAATGAAATTGCTGATGAAGAAATTGTAATGCTTTCAAATTTTGTAAATTCTGCTATTTCAATGAAAACTGGTCGTGATATTCCAGTTTCAGCTCCTCAATATCCAGAAATGTCACAACTTTTAAATCTTGCATATTCATATTTTGAAGAAGGTTCAGAATTAATTAAAAACGGATATAGAGAAGATGGAATTGCAAAACTTGATATTGCTATTGAAAATGTTCAAAAATTGCAACTTGTTTATCCTTTGAACCAAGAAGCAGCAATTTTGACTTTACGCGTTAATCAACTTAAGGATCCAAAAAAGTTCGAAAAAGAATTTAGTCAAAAAATAAATTCTGCAAAGTTGATGTGTGAAAATCCAAAAACTAGAAAAGAAGGATATGCAAATCTGTTAGACTATTATGAAATTCAGCCGAATTATAAAGGTCTTAAAGAGTTGATTTATAAAGTTGAGATTGATATTGGTATAAGGCAAAAAAAAGCCGATAATTCAAGTGTTAAAAAAGCAAATCAACTATTAGTAGAAGCAAAGAAGATTTACAATACTGCAAAAGAAGATGAAACAAAACTTAAACAGGCACTTGCAAAAGTAGATGAATCATTGGCTCTTGTTATGGATAATAATGAAGCTATAAAATTGAAAGATGAAATCACAACAAAGATAGGCGGAACTGTCATAACTGTGCTTTCTACTGAAGATGAACGACTTTATCAACTTGCTGTTCAAAGGCTTCAAGCAAATAATGTGATTGGTGCCAATTTAATATTGGAAAAAATTTTGCAAAAAAAAGGGAATGCTTCATTGCAAAAAATTCAGGATTTAAAAAACAAAATCGCAGCAAGAAGTTAACATAATGAATTTATTTTTTGAAATTTCTAGATGTTGATTATACTAGTTTGATTTTTTATACGGGTAAGAAAAATGAAAAAGAAAAAGGATAGTGTTTACTATCAAAAAGATAGTATAACTATCAAAAAGAATGTGAAACCATCAAAAATATTTCGCTTTTTTTCAATAATTATTTGCATTTTTGGATTGCATAATCTTAATGCACAAGATTTTTATTGGGAAAATCCTAAAACTTTTGTAAATGCAGACTCTTTTTTTCCTTTAGTTGTAAAAAACAGCAATGAAAGTTATGTTTTTTGGGAAGAAGTTCAATCAATAAACAAAGAAATTTCCATCTCATTAAGAAATTATAAGAATCTAAATGATTTTTATGATAATAGAAATTTTTCAGGAGTAATAAAGTATTCTGGAAATGAAGTTCCTGATATTTATTCTGCAGCAGTGTTAGAAAATGGTATAATAGCTGTTTGTGCAGCAACTCAAAATGGTGAAATTTATGTATTTTATTCATCAAATAAAGGAAAATCATTTGAAAAAACAAAAATAGATACAGACCTTTTGCTCATAGCTCCAAAAATATATGCTTCATCAAATGAAACTTTTGTTCTTTTTTGTTCAGTAGGAATTGAAAATAATTTCTTATTATATTATGCAGAATCAACAGATGGAAAAAATTGGTCTCAGTTAAAAATATTTGAACCTTCAAAAAATTTTAACAATCCTTTTATTCCAGTTTTATATACATCGAAAGGAAAAGATATAGTAGTATTTCAATCTCAATATCTTTCAGTCGAAACAAATCAGATGTCCTATCAACTTTATTTGACAAAAAAAAACAATGACAAATGGACAGCTCCAGTGTTACTTACGGACAGAAAATCTTTGACTCAAAAAGGTGTGAAAGAATTTTTTGAATTTCAAAATCAGCGTCCAAATATGACAAATTTTGATAATGAAAATTATATTACTTGGGAACGTTCTGAAAATAAAGATACTTCAATATGGATTGCAAAATTCAATGATAATGGAATAATTCCTGGTTCTTCACAGGAAATTACATCAAAATCAAATGCAAGCAGACCGTATCTTTTTGAATATCAGAATGAATTATATATAACTTGGTTTGATGATAGAACAGGACATCAATCGATATATTTCGCAAAAAAAATTGGTGAATATTGGGAAGAAATACGATTACTTTCAGATAAAAATTCAAATATGTTTGTAAATCCTTTGATTATTGAAGATAGTCTGAGCTTTGTTTGGCAAAAGAACAAAAGAATTTCAATTCTTTCGCCTGATAAAACAATTTTGCCTCCAACAATTAAAACTATAAATTTTAGTGAAGGAAAAAAAACAAATCAAAAAAATCCATCATTTAAAATTATTTTTCCTGAAGATTCTTCACAGATTGCAGGTTATTCTTTTTTATGGACTAAAAAAGATGATGATTCAGAACCCCCTGAGTTAATCGAACATTTTCCAAAAGAAAACACTTTAAATTTTTCATTGGAAGAAAGTGGAGAATATGATTTAAAAGTAAAAATAAATGATTATGCTGGCAATTGGTCAAAAACAGAAAAATCGCACTTTGTTTTAGATATAGGTCCGCCAAAACCACCAAAAATTCAACTTTCCAATCTTGATAAATATGGATTTATGAATTCAAATACTTTGACTCTTCAATGGGAAAAATCTGAATCTGAAGATACTGAAGGATATGTGTATCGTTTTGATTATGCTGGTGCTATTCCAAAATCAATCGCTGTTTCAAAAAATCATCCAATGAAACTTTCTGATTCAAAAGTGTTAGAAATCAAAAGTGAACTTTACGAAAAATATGAAAAAGAACTATTAAAACAACGTAAATTTCCAAATAATTTTCAGACACAAGGATTAAAATCAAAAAAATATTATAACCTTAAAAACGGAGTTTATGTTTTTTCTGTTTCTGCTATTGATGAATGTGGAAATATTGGTGAAAATTCATCTGAACTTGTGATTTTAAATAAATATCAACCGTCCACTTTTATTACATCTGTGGAAACCAAAAAAAATGAAATGAGTGAAATTATTTTGACGGTTTATGGAGGAGGGTTTACTTATGACGGTACAATTAGTGAAATCTATATTGATAAAGATGGAAAAACTCCATACGATTTAGTTGTCAAAAAAAATGAAAATCCATACAAAGTAAAGGACAATTCAAAAATAGTAAATATAAATCTTGGAAATGAGTTAGAGGAAGGACAATATAAAATAGGACTTCTTCACACAGACAGAGGAATTTATTTTTCTGACAACATTTTGACTGTATTACAGTCTGGTACTGTAAAAATTGAAGGTGAATATTATAGACAAAGTAAGCTTAGAATCGATTTTGAGTCAGCAAAATATAAAATTCAGCTCAATTTGATTATTGCCTTCATTTTGATTGTTTTTGTCACCTTACTTTTACTTTTTTTTATCATTTTTTTACTAAAATCTAAGTACGAAAAAAATATTACAGACAGAGAAGTACGGGCTCTTAAAAAAGGAGAAAATATGCCATTAATCAAAAAAGAAAATAAAAAACGTTTACCTAGTTTAAAAGACAGATTGATTATCTTTATTTATTCACTTGTAGTTGTAATAGTTCTGGCAGTTACTATGCAAAACGGTAAGCGAATAATAAATCTTCAAGAAGAAACTATGGCAACTGCGCTAAAAAATCGTTCTGAAGTTCTGCTAGAAAGTATTTGTACTGGTGTGAAAAACTTTTTTCCTGTAAATAATCTTTTGGAATTAACTTCCCTTCCAAATCAAAAGAATGCAATGGAAGAAGTTAAATATATTACAATTATAGGACAGAAACACGAAACAAATTCCAGTGATAATTTAAATTATGTTTGGGCTACAAATGATACACAAATTTTTGAAAAAATAGATACACCAACTTTGATATATGGTGAATCAGAATTAACAGATTCTGAAATCAATAAGATTACAAAAAAATATTTGAATCTTGATTATACAATCGCAATGAATTTAAGTGATTTGTCGAATAAAATAGAAGTACTTACGAAACAAGCAGAAGTTCTTTATAAAAGTACTCTACAAGAAGATAATGATGAAGCGGAAAGAATTTCTGTTATGATAACAGAGTTGAGAAATGAAATTGATTTACAGTTACAAGATTATTCAAAAACAGCTGGAGGCTCCTATCCAGATTTTGATGTACATAATATTAATAGAAAAAATAAAGATTTTATTTTCTATAAACCTGTTTTGTACAGACAAGGTACAACAGAAAATTATGTTCATGCAGTAGTCTATCTTGAACTTTCTACTCAAAGTCTGATAGATGAACTTGACAGGTCGTTATTTAAAATTATCAGTTTCGCTATTTTAATTGCTTTTTTTGCAGTTGTTGTAGGCGGACTTGGAGCATACTTTTTTGCAGTTATAATTGTTCGTCCAATTAAAAAACTTGAATCTCACGTTATTATGATTGGACAAACGAAAAATAAAATTCTCCTGAAAGGACAGGATGTTGTTATCAAACAAAATGATGAAATAGGGCGACTTGGAAATGCAGTAAACAACATGACTCACGAACTTATTGCCAATGCTGAAGAAGAAAAACTTACAATGGATGGTAAGGCAGTGCAAAAAGCTTTTTTACCTCTTGAAGATTCAGGGTTTAACAATAAACGGACTTTCTCTGAATTCAATGATGATAGATTAGAATGTTTTGGCTACTACGAAGGTGAATCTGGAGTTTCTGGTGATTATTTTGATTATAAACTTTTGGATGATACATGGTTTTGTGTAATAAAATGTGATGCTGCAGGTCATGGAATTCCAGCTGCAATTATTATGACAGTTGTAGCAACAATTTTTCGTCGTTTTTTTGATAAATGGACATATAAAAAAGACGGTGTTAATTTATCTTTGCTAGTTGAACAGATAAATGATTTTATAGAAGGACTTGGATTAAAAGGAAAATTCGCCACTTTAATAATCTGTTTGTTAAATAGAAAAAATGGAGAACTTTACATGTGTAATGCAGGAGACAATCTTGTCCACATTTTTGATTCACAAACAAAAAAAATGAAACTATTACAGCTTTCCTCTAGCCCAACGGCAGGAATATTTCCATCTGAAATAGTTTCCATGAAAGGCGGATTTGTAGTGGAAAAAACAGTTTTAAATCATGGTGATATTTTATTTTTATATACTGATGGAATTGAAGAATCTACAAGAAAAATTCGAGAGTATGATTATTCCGTTCGCCAAAATAAAGTAGAAATTAAACGCTTAAATCCTGAAACTCATAAAGAAGAAACTGAAATCAAATTGGAAGATTCCAAAGAAGAATTTGGCTATGAAAGAATTGTAGATATCATAGAATCTGTCTATAATAAAAAGAAGTATATTTTACACAAAATCGATAATCCTAATAAACAGGAAAAACTTGAATTTGATTTTACAAAATGTCAAGGAACTGTTAGTGAAGCTGTTTTAGCACTTGCTTCTTTGGAAAAAGTATTTCGTCTTTATAAATCGCCTCAAATTTCGAAGAAAGATTATGTAAAAGTTGATAAAAAGATTGACGATTTCCTTTTAAAGTATTTTAATATATATAGTGAATATGCAGCGAAAAAATCTGAGAATGTTGAAAATTCTTTAAACTATATTGATTATGATATGATTTTGGAAGATGAACAAAGTGATGATTTAACTTTGCTTGCAATAAAACTAAAATAATTATAGTAAGGATATAACTGTTTTTCGGAGTTTGCGTTGCTCTTCATAAACTAACATTTACACGATTTTGTATATTATTTCATATGCAAAGTATTTTTGGAGGAAAAAATGGATTCAAAGGAAATAGAATCAAAAGTTAAAGAGATTGGAAAAAAAGTTGCTGAAGTTTCAAAATCAGCATTTGATAAAGCAAGTGACAAAGTACAAGATTTTACAGACAAAAGCATTTTAAAAATCGATATTAAAAAACTTCAAGTAAAACAAAATGAACTTTACAAAAACTTAGGTGAAATAGTTTCAAAACTTTTGTCAGAAGAAATCATAAATCAACTTGGGATAGATAATCCAGCGGAAAAAGAAAACATTCTTTCCATTCAAAATGAAATCATTGAACTTGAAAAGCAGATTCTGCAAAAACAGTCAGAATTATAGTTTTCTTTTTCCATATTAAAAACTTATTTCTATGGATTTTGTGATTCTTACAATAATAAATAAGTGAATTAAATAAATAGATTAATACCGGATTATATAGTAAATCACATAAATCCAGCTTAAAACACCATGAACAATAGCCCATCCAATTGATTTATATGCAGTGTAACTTATAACCATGGCTAGAGCACTTCCAAAAGAAATACCTGTTTTTACAGTTTTCTCTACAGTTTTATTTACTGTTTTTTTTCCATTCTCATCGATTGTCGTTGTAATCTCTGTTTTTTCTTCCATAAAGAAAATCCTCCATTTTTTTTACAAAAAATTCTAATTTATTAAATAATTATATTAAACCGCTCCACATAACAGCACTTGCATTAAATAAAGCTTCAGGAAACCAGCCTTCTTTTGCCCAAGGAATAAACCAGCTTGCCACCATTTTTTCAACAGGATCAATCAAAATACAACAAGCACCGGCACCTTCGTGGAAAAAAGAACCTTTAGAAAAATGACTGTCAGCATTCCATCTTGTGTCAGGACCTAGAGCATACATCCTGTAATTACCACCAGAACCCCAGCAGTTATCTTTTATTTCCTTTTCAGTATAGTTCATCGTCATGCGTTCAATAGCTTTTCGACCAATTACGCGCTTGCCATTTTCATTTTTTCCACCATTCAAAAGCATTCTTCCAAATCTATTCAAATCTTCAACAGTAGAAAACATTCCACCTGCAGTTCCTGGAACAGAAAACCAGAATTTTTCATCGCCATCCAAAGAGTCATACGGTTTACCAGGAACATAAGATTTTAATTGCTCAAATAACTTTTCATCTTCGCTATTTTGAATGTAAAGTCTATTAGAAAAATCTTTTGCAAACTCCAAAGATAATTCTCCACGTCCGAATTCATTAATAAAACCAGAACTCGTCATTCCGCAAGGTTCCAAAATTACTTTTCTGATGTAAGTTTCAGCATTCATTCCAGTAACTCTATGAATTATTTCACCTAGAAGAGCAAAGCCAAACGAACAGTAAGCCCATTCTTTTCCAGGTTTATTAAAAATTCCAGCCTTCAAAGCATTTGCAACCCAAGATTCACCTTCTTTAGTTTGGCTTGCAAAATCCCAATACTGCGGATAATTATATGGAAAACACCCGCCGTCAGGATACATCCCAGAAGTATGCGTTAAAAGATGAGAAATATTAATTGCGTTAAAAGGAGCCTCTGAAAATTCCTCTAAAATATCACAAACAGGCTGCAAAGGTCTTATAAACCCGTCTTCGCATAATTTAAAAATTGCAGTAGCACAAATAATTTTTGAAATAGAGGCAATCAAATGAATAGAATCAGGTTCAAGAGGACGTTTATCATCGGAAACATAACTTTTTTTTCCAATTGCAGTATTAGAAAACACCTTTCCGTCACGACTCATACAATAATTCACCGATTGAATTTTACCTTCACTCATAAGGCGCCTAAAATGTGCATTCAAAACTTCAAGCCTTGTTCCATCATAACCAATTTCTTCCGGCTCAACCATAATTTTTCCTTTTGAAACCATTTTTATCCTCCTGAAAAAAAAAGTAAAATAATTATAACTATAATTATACAATAAAAGAATAATTTTGACAAGTATAAAATTTAAAAAAATAGCACAAATTTTGTTCTTAACACGCCTTCCGCCATTCCCTAACGGTCAGTCCTTCGGACTAGCACTTCGTGCTATGGCTCCACGCTTGGTGCCATGCAGACAAAACCCTCAAGGAGTAATTCCACTCTGACAAGAAAAGCAAACTATCGTTAGCTAAAAATTATACACCATAATCGATAAATCATCAACTAAAAAAAATGAATAATATTAAACGAATAAAAAATAATAATAATTAAACTCTTCAAAAAAAAGTTTTATAAGTTACCTTTTTGGCATCTGAAAATCATTACTTTATCATTAAAAATTTCTTTATTATATTTTGCAATGCCAATAAAATCTTTTCCAAACATATCAAAAAGATTAGAAACAATCGTAAAGGGCGGGACTCTTCCAAGAATTTTTTCACCGTCAGTTAAAAGACCAATTTGAACTGGCATTGTGTAGTCACCTTTCTCTTTAAATCCACCACCACTTGATTGAACTGGAATAATTGCAAGCCGACCATTCAATAATTCCTTTGAAAATTTTTTACCGATTTTTAACGACATCGAATTATGATAGCCACCTGGAATATCACAATAATCTATACCTTCATTTCCAGTTGTTTTTACGTTATACATTTTTGCAATTTTTTTTCCACAATATCCACGAATTACTTTTCCATTTTTGATGAAAAAAACTTTATCACCTTTAGGAACAACTCCATCTCCATCCCAGAAACATGTCATCCATCTGTTTTTGTCAGAAACATCATTAAAAACTGTTAAATCTTCTGAAAAAACTTTCTGTCCAATTTTACCAGAAAGTAGGGAAGTGCCATTTTTTATTTTTTCAAGAGATAAACATTCGCGCAGCAAAGAAGTATATCCATAATATTTATCTATAATCAAACATTCTTCCGGCATTTCAACTGTTTTTGTAAAATTTTCAAGATAATTATCAGCTATTTTATAGAAAGATTTTAGTTTAAGATTTCTTGAAGTGTAAAAAATATTTCCATCGTTGATATTCTTACTGTCTTTATGTTTAAAAAATAAAGAAATGCTTGAGTTTGCATCCTTACAATGAAAATCCATTCCACAAGAGTTTTCCATCCTTTCTTCCCAAAAGCATGAGCTAACATTTCCGCCGAAAGTATAATCAGGATATTTTTTATGCAGATAATTCAAAACTTTTTTTGCAGCATCTAAAATTTGCTTATTATCAAAAGGTTTTTCTGTTTTGTCACTGCTTCGAACTCCTTTTTCCAGTTCAAAAGGATATGGTCTTTTTAATTTCAGATTGATTTCAGCTTTTTTAAATCCTTCTTCATCTTCGATTTTTCCTTGCTGATAGTGAATTCCAACAAATCCATCTTGATGAACTCTAAATGAAGTTTCAATCTGATTTATTTTATCAAAACTCACAACTTTATTTTCTACCATTGAAGCATTTGTACTATTAGTAATATTAGTATATTTTTCTTTTATCATTCTTTTCTCCGTTATAAATAATTAAAAACTTGAAAGTTTAAATTAAAAGAATTAATTAATTGTGAGTTTTTTCACTCTGATTGTTGGTCCACCCATGGCAACTGTTACAGACTGACCATTTTTTCCGCATGTTCCGCTGAAAAATTCCAGATCATTTCCCACTGCATCAATATCAAAAAGAGTCTGAAAAACAGAACCTGTAATGACATTAACCAAAACAGGTTCACTTATTTTACCATCACGAATGACATAACATTTATTCGGTTGAATAGTGAAAGTAGAATTTCCAGTTCCATAATTACAGTCGTAAATGTAAAGTCCATTTTTTACTTCTTCAATCATTTTTTCAGGATTATCAGAACCATTTTCTATATATGTATTTGTCATACGGACCATCGGATTTTTGTAAAAGTTTTGAGCTCTTGCATTTCCTGTTGGCTTTTCGTTCAAAACAGAACTAGATTTTGCATCATGCAAGCGTCCTGTCAGAATTCCTTTAGTCATAAGAAAAACTTTTTCTTTTTTATTTCCTTCATCATCATAAGGACAATAACCGTGCAGAAGACTGTCTCCCTCATCAACAATTGTTACTTTCTCATTGCCAACTTTTTTGCCCATTACCCATTCTTGCTGCAGAACTTTATCGTTTAGCATAAAATCAGCTTCAGATTTGTGACCAAAACTTTCATGGGTAAAAATTGAAGTAACAGAAGGTGCAAGAACACACTCATAATCACCAGGAATTACTGGTTTTGCATTTTTTGCAAAGTCAATCCCTTTTTGAACTTCTTTAATAATATCATCTTGTTTGTTTAAAAGTTCATCAAAATAAAAACCAAAAAGTTGTTTTCCAGGATAAAAATTTCCTCCATTTAAATTCATTTCATGACCAAAGTAAAAATAGCATCTTTGATAATCCTGAATAATTTCAGCACCTTTACTTGAATAAAATTCTTTGATTAATGAATAAGCATAAAACGAAACATGTGTCATTTGGATTTCTTTTACAGATTTATCCGTACACATCTTTTTGTAGTTCATGCATATATCAGCTTTTTGTTCCACAGTTATATTTCGAACTGATTTTTCATCCTGAAATTTTAAAACTTTTGCTTTTGAGCAACCAAGATTTTTTACAATTTTATTTTTCTGGATATTTTTATTTTGTCTGGCAACATGTGCAAGAGACTCAATCTCATTTTGAATGGAATTTAAATCGTTAGTTACGCTGGTATACCACATTTTTCCATCAAAAACTCTTATTTTTGCACCAATTACATTGGTTTCGCCATTTTCCTCAACTTTATCATTTTTTAGATAGTAATATGATGTAAATGTATCTTCAATACGTACTTCGGTATAAAGATTTTCTGGAAAAACAAAATTCATAAATCTCTCCTTTTAAAACACCGCGTTAGCGGCGAGCCAGGATGGCGAGTGTCCAAGTTTATGAAGTGCGGAGCACGAAATAAACTTGGTGATAAAAATTACAAGGACGTAATTTTTATCACGCCTCCAATAAAAAAAATTACTCTTTATGAAATGGTTTTAGAATGTCCACAATTCTTGTTTTTTTGAATAAAACAGCATAGTTATAAGCACTCATTCCCATCATATCTTTAACATCACAGTCTGAACCGTTTTCTGCCAGAAGTTTAACTATATTTTCACGTCCAGCTCCTACTGCAAGCACAAGATTTGATTGACCTTCTTTGCTGATTGTATTTAAATCGGCACCATTTTCTATTAAAAACTTAGTGATTTTTTCATTACCGCGCCAAACAGCATCCATTACAGCAGTATATCCTCTGTCGTCAGAAACCGCATCGATATTTGCTCCAAGTTCCAGAAACATTTTTACAAAATCAAAATTATCATTACGACAAGCGATGTTAAGCATTGGAACTCCAGCATCGTCTTTTTCATTAATGCTCATTCCCGCTTCTAAAAATTCGTTTACAACTTCAATTTTATTTTTCGCAATGTAAGTTGCAAAACAGTCTGATGTAAATGGAATTCCTCTTTCTAAAAGTTTGTTTTTTGCAATTCGTTTAACTGCATTTTCTCTGATTTTTTTATAATTTTTTTTCAGAACTTGAGTTAAGTCACCAAAATCTGAAAATTTGATTATATTCTTGTCAAAAAGTTTATTCTCATTTATGAAAACCAGGTTTGAAAAAATAGTAATGTTTTTTGCTTCAAAAAATCCCAGCAGCGTACAAAACAATAGAGCGTTTTCTTCACTAAACTCAGAATTTGGTTTTGATAAAATGAAGCACGATGCAAAGTCTTCACATTTTTTTAACGTTTTTTTTATATTTTCACAGTCAAAATCGCAAAAAGTCAGTTTATTTTTTTTGTCAAAAGAGCTCAAGATTTCTGAAAAATTTTTTTGAAAATCTGAGTCATTATCATTCGTAATTAAAAGCCATTTCATAATGTTTTATTATAAATCAGTTTTTTTGATTCGGCAATAAAAAAACTTTTTAAAAGTAAAAAAAGAATATTTATATTGAAATTCAAATGGAAATCAGTATTGCAAGTGCTTTTTAGAGACTTAATTCAAAGAAATGAAAAACAGGAATTACAATTCATATTTATAAACAAGTGCGAGAATTTTGTTTTCAATGGAAACCGGCAAATCCAGGAATTGAATATGAAGTGAGAAAGTTCCGTTTGGAAGTTTTCGAGTTCTTCTAATAATTCCAATTAATTTTTCATTTATTCCAATTGATTCTAAAAACACACACAAATATTGATTTTCTTTAATCGGAAGATTTGTGCGGATACAACATCCTCCACCAGAAATATTTGTGATTTTTCCATCGAGTTTCTCAGGTTTTATTGTATATTTATTTGTACCATTTTGATTATAAATTACAGCAGAAAACTGACATTTTTCTTCAAAGAATTCACGCTTAAATTTACGTAAAGTTTGACACTCAAGTTTATCTGTGTGAGCAACGATGGCTTTTATCTGATTTTGATTACTTTCATCATATCGAATGATTCTAGTAACAAAATTATGCGAAAGTCCATCATTTGTTTTGTAAGTAAAGCGACTTTGCTTTAAAATTTGAGGTTTCCTTTGTGTTTTTGCAATAAAATCTGGCACTTCAATTACAAAAAAATCTTTTGTGTTTTGAATTACCGTAAACGGATATTGCTCACCTTCATCGGAAATGTAAAAAATCATGGACTGAAGGGGAATCTGTTTGGAAGAAATAAGTTTTCTGTATTGCGCAACAATTGTTTCGATTTTAAAAAGCGTCTTAAAAAAAAGATTTAGTTTTTTGTCTGACAAACCTTTTTTCTCTTTCATAAAATAATATGCTTTTCTAAAAAGTTCATTTACAGTGGAATTATCTTTTAAAGAATAAAAAATATTTTTCCATTGAGTTATTTGACAAACTTCCCAAAAAATTGTCTTTTCGCCTGCGGAAAAATCATTTTGATTTGCATATTTTACTATGTCTGAATAATTTGTTGTTCTATTTTTTTCTTTTTCAATATATTTGTTTGATTTTTTGTATTCTCGTACTTTTGCAATGAGGATTCCCAAAGCCACAACAAGAACAATAATCACACCTAAAATTAAAATTACTGTAAAAAGTGGAGCGGATTTCCTAGCGAGAATTGGGGAACCTGAATTTTCCATATATAAAAAAAACATAAACACCTCCGATACAGGTCTTTATTAAAAACAGTAGTTATCAAAATTAGACAAATTGTGACAAATGTGTAAAAGTATCTGTTGTTACTACTGAATCTTACTCAAAAAATTTGAAATCTGCAATAATCTAGGGCAAATTTCATATTCAGCTAAATCTCCAATCATAACAGTATCATTATTCTGTAATGCTTCCTCAAAATCTTTTAGAATTGGTGAAAAATCTGCAAAAAAATCTGCAAAATTCATGTTTTCTATAGAAGAATTATTGAATGTTTCTGGAAAAAGTGAAGCAAGTGTCGCAATATGACAGAACTGGTCAATAGCATCTGCAAGCTGTTTAATGGAATTGCTTGCTTCAATATTTTTCCCATTCTGCAATTCAATTGGAATCTGTTCCATTTTTTGTGCAAGTTCATTAAAAAGTTCAGTCAGTTTGATAAAAGAAGCTTTAATATCATTTTCTGAAACGACAGTAAATTCAAATTTCATCTTGTCTTCAAGAGGTTTTTGAGATTCTTCGTCAAAAATATCTGCTGTAATTTGTTTTCCGTCAACACAAATTCCAATTACAGCGACATGATTTTCTTCGCATGTTTTTTCAAACGAAACTAAAACATCTGATATAGTCTGTTCATCTTCAATCTGAACATCAACTTTTGTGCCATTTATATAAAAATCTATCATTTTATTATATCCTCCTGTTTTTTTGTGCCAGGCAGAGAAACTGCAATTTACTTCAAAAAATTATTTTTGAGAGGTTCAGCGTAATGATGTTAAATCACAGTTTCATTCTCGACATAAAAATCATAATGCTTTATCAGTTTTTCTGATTTTGTTTAGAGAAATTAGAAATTTGACTCTGCTGACTTTCCAAACTGTTTAAAGTTCCTTCCATTTGGCTGTATTTACTTCTAAGCTGTGCTTCTTTTTCTTCCATTTGAGTTTCAAGTTTTGCAATCTTGCTTTCTGAGGATTTTATTTTTGAATCAAGAGATGAAGTTTTTAAAGCAAGAATTCCACCTGTTTGTGTATACGCACCAATTTGTTTATCAAGTTTATATGCAATCCCTGAATCAACAATCAAATCTCCATCAGAATCATAACCAAACATTTGACGAATGTCATCCAGATGATTTTCAAGTGCAGAATCAAGTTTTTTTTCATCAATTTCAAGATAGCCTCTGAGTTTACTTTGCGAATATCCGCCTGAATATCCTCCTGCATTTGTCCCAATTCCAATTTGAGAAAGCATTGTTACTTCTGCATTGTCAGAAAAATTATATCCTGCAGCAACAATTGTCTGCATGTTTGATTTCATATTTGTTAATGAAAAATCTGTTGCAAACATTCCAAGTTTTTCTTTTTGTTCAGTTTGTTCTTCTTTTGAGAGATAATCAAGTTCTTCTATTAACTCAGGTTTATTTTGAGAAAGAATGTTTATTTGAGCAACTGCCTGATTATATTGACCGACAAAAGAAATTATTGCATCTTTCGATGATTCAACATCAGGTTTTATTGAAATGGTTGCTGTTTTTTCTGTTTTTTCATGAACATTCAAAGTTATCTCAGGGATAATGTCATCAATTTTATTTGACGCTCTTGTAATTGTTATTCCTTCATATTTTAAAATTGCATCATCTGCAACGGAAATTGCGTTTTTGGGACCATATCCTAAATCTGTAGACGGATCAAGTGATGATAATTGAGAAACTAATAAATCTGTTCCAGTATTAAAATTCCTGAAAGCTATAGATTTTATGCCTTTATATTCAGAAAGTGGCAAATCTATCTGCTGAGGTTTTCTTACTTTATACTTTATTTCTTCTTCATTTTGTTGAGCATTTGATAAATCTGTATTTTTTTCATTTTCTTCAAAAAGATTTGGAAGGGGGATTTCTTTTTCAGAACCGTCTTCCATTACGGCAAATAAAACTTTTGTCGTTTGTATCGGTTCAAGCGGGGCAGGAGGTTCTTTTGGAAGATTCAAATTTGTATCAGACTGACTGTTTTCTATCTGAATTCCTTGAAATTCGGCAAATCCTGCATCTGGAATTTCAGGTTGTAACAGTGTTTTGTTTATTTCAGGGGTAATGTCTTGAGTATCAAAAGCCTGAATCGTAAATTGAATGTGTTGTTTTTCATCTTCAAGAATTTTTTGAGGAATATCGATTTTATATGCACCGCGAGGTTCTACAGAAATATTATCCTGTGTAAGTTTTGTTTTTGTGAGCGTAAGTTCAGGCATATAAGGAGGTTCATCGTAAGAAATTTTTTGAACAGGTTTTATTTCATCTTGTGTCGAACCAAATGTTTTTACTTCTGATTTAACTTTTTCTATCATTCCGCAATCGAAAGCAAACTGTTTTGCATCTTGTTCAAAAATAAGACGGTTCTCTTTTCCTGTAGGGATAGCCTCAATTAATAATGATTTTTTTCCAGTACTAGCTCCAATAATAGAAGATTTTATAATACCGTTTCCTCTTTTGTTCAAAGAAGCTGAAAAATCTTTCAATGAACCGCCTTTCCAGTTAATATTCACAGTTTTCTCACCAACTTTATAAGAGTACATTCCTTTTGGCACTTTAAAATCATTGTCCAATTCATCAGAAAGAAATCTGTCTTGAGTTGCTGGTTGAATTACATCAATTTTAAAAGACTGAAGTTCTGCACTTCTTGTTGCTTCTGCTGTAATTGCATTTTCTTCTGTTGAGGATGATATTTTATTGTTAAATGGATTTTCAAACGAATAGAGAGTTTTTGTACTTTCTCTTAATGAGGATAGTTTTGTGTTAATGTCTCGCCAGGCGTCCTTCTGTGCTTTATATGATTCCAACTGCTTTTCTTCGCGTGTAAGAGGAATCCTTTCAACTTTCATCAGTTTTTCAACTGTATCATTTGTATTATATTGGTCAGTAACGCCTGGTATGTTTAATCCAGCCATAAATTAGATTACTTCGTTGAATACAGATCCAATTGCATTTCTAATACGAAGTTTTAATTTAATCATATCCTCCGAAGGAATTTGTTTTATCACTTGATTTGTAGAAGCATCTATGACAGATACAACCACGGTGTTTAAATCCTTATTGACATTGAACTGAAGTTTGTTCCCTGAAACAAGTTCGGACATCTTCTGAAGTTCTTGAGTGTCAGCCTTAACTTCTGCAATCGATTGTGCAAGAGATTGAGCTACCTGTGCTCCAGTTGGTGTTAAAGACTGTGATACAACTTGTGGTGAAGTATTATTTGAAGAAACAGCCTTTGAAACATTTTGTCTATAAAGAGTTTGACCATCCGTGGTCATCTGAACCATAGAATTTTGTATTGTATTCATAGTTCGCCTCCATTGAAATTTCTAAAATAGACAATTTCATATAAAAATGACAGAAATCTGTCAAAACATTCAAAAAAAGGGAAGGGGGGCGCAACCCCTTCCATAAACTTTCAATCAAAAGATGACATCCAGAAATCTCTTAATTGAAAAAAAACTATTGCAGCAATCCCAAAACAGATTGTGATTGAGAGTTTGCCTGTGCGAGCATTGCAGTACCAGCTTGTGTGAGAATCTGGTTCTTTGTAAACTCAACCATTTCAGATGCCATATCTGTATCACGGATACGAGATTCTGAAGCCTGTGTGTTTTCTGCAGCAATATTAATACCTTTTGCAGCCATTTCAAAGCGATTCTGGTATGCACCAAGATCTGCTCTTTGCTTTGTAACATTCTTCAAAGCTTCATCAATTGTTGCAAGTGTAAGATTTGCTTCATCTGGTGATGAAATAGAAATCTGTTCATCGCCACCTTGTGCACCTTTAAGTCCTAAAGATGTAGCAGTCATTGTACCGATGAAAACTCTTGTATTCTGATCAACATTTGCACCAATCTGGAACTGCATTACAGAATCTCCTTCCTGTGCAAAACGACCAGTTAACATATTCATGCCGTTGAACTGAGCTTGACTTGCAATACGGTCAACTTCAGCAACAAGCTGAGATACTTCAACCTGAATCTGCATACGATCTTCATCGCTGTAGATACCGTTTGCTGACTGAACAGCAAGTTCGCGAACACGCTGAAGAATATCTGTAGTTTCCTGCAAATAACCTTCTGTTGTCTGAATGAAAGATACTCCATTCTGAATGTTCTTTGAAGCCTGGTTCAATCCACGAATTTGGCTGCGCATCTTTTCTGATACAGCAAGTCCTGATGCATCATCTCCGGCGCGATTGATGCGTTCACCAGAAGAAAGTTTCTCCATGTTTTTCATGATTGAATCATTAGAAATGTTCAATACACGGTCAGCATAAAGAGAACTCATGTTGTGATTAATAATCATAGTTGTGCCCTCCATGTTTACTTAAAAACACTAATCATCTTGATTTGTGCCCTGCGGGTGAAGGGTAAATTAGTACTGCGCCTCTAATTTACTTTCAGACCTATACGGCAGGAATGGTCAGTCTAAAGTTGTGTGTGTAAACTGACCGTTTTTGCCGTCACCTTGCAAAACAGGATTGCACTATGTCAAAGAACTGTGCCTTTCTGAAATCAAAGCACTCTATATAAATCAAATAAAAAATCACTTATATTTAATTCATTTTACGATGTTTTTAGGGAAAAATAAAGTGGAAAATGCAAAAAAAACACCGTGCAAATCAATTTTTGCGAATTCAAAACCTATTCAAATGAAAAGAAATGAACCACAAAAATTGATTATATAACACTATCACAATAAACTCAAGATTTTCAATCAGTAATAATTTTTTTTTAACTGAATATTAAATCGTGATGTTTTTCGTTTATCGTAATAAACTCAAAACATTTTGTGATTGAGAGTTTGCCTGAGCAAGCATAGCAGTACCTGCTTGAGACAGAACTGAATTCTTTGTGAATTCAACCATCTGACTTGCCATATCAGTATCTCTAATACGTGATTCAGAAGCCTGAAGGTTTTCTGCACTTACATCAAGACCTTTTACAGTCAATTCAAGACGGTTCTGGTAAGCACCAAGGTCAGCTCTCTGTTTATTAATCTTTTTAAGAGCTTCATCGATAGTACCAATTGCACGGTTGGCATCTTCCGGAGTGGCAAGAGAAATTTTTTCTTCTGTACCGATGTCACGAATTCCAAGAGCTTGAGCTGACATTGTTCCAATGTAAACTTGAACTCTCTGATCCATGTTAGCACCAATGTGGAACCACATAGAAGCAGTTACAACATTTTCGCCAGTAGGCTGTGCAAAACGGCCAGTAAGCATATTCATGCCATTGAACTGTGCAGTGCTTGCAATTCTATCAACTTCTGAAACAAGAGCTGAAATTTCAACTTGAATCTGCATTCGGTCTTCAGCAGAATAAATTCCGTTTGAAGATTGAACTGCAAGTTCACGAATTCTTTGCATAATGTCAGTAGTTTCCTGAAGATAACCTTCAGTTGTCTGAATGAAACTAATACCATTTGATGCGTTTTGTGAAGCTTGATTCAAACCACGAATCTGTGCACGCATTTTTTCTGATACTGCAAGACCAGAAGCGTCATCACCAGCGCGATTAATTCTCATTCCAGATGAAAGTTTAGCCATATCTTTTTCAAGACTTGTGCCAGTTACTCCCAATTGACGATTGGCAAACATTGCCGACATGTTGTGGTTGATAACCATAGTATTCCTCCTTGGAATAATAAAAAGAAGATTCCTTTCTTCTCAAAACGCAAAAATGCGTAAATGTTGGTTACAAGGCTACATCTACACATTTTTGCAGAAAAGTCTGATTACTGCTTCAACGAAGTCGAAATAATCATAACATTTCATTTATAATTATCGGCAAAGATAGTTTTAGACTTTAATAAAAAATGAAAAAAAATTTAAAAAAAATATAAAATCATGTAACAAAAAATCGTTTTTTGAGTATTATATATAGTGAAAAAAAATTATTAACTTTTTTTAAGGAAACAAATATGAAAACTTTAAAAACTATACTTTGTGTCTTTGTAATTGCATTATTCTTATCATCATGTACTACAACAAAAAATCAGGAAACTGTTCCTGTGGATTCTTATGACACCCAGCAAAATTCAACAGACAATGAGCATGATTCAACAGGGCAAAATAATCTTCAGTCAAAAAATGAAACATCAAATGTAAATAAAAAGAAAGAAAAAAATGCTTTTGAAAAATTTTTTACATTTGGAAACAAAGATGACTTTGTTTATGGTGATGAGTTTTCCGTGTTTACACCAGGTTCACTTGGAGGATTAAAACAAAAAAAAGCTGATTTTATGATTGCTCCTGAGAAACAAACAGCAGGTTTTGGCTCAAGTTATATGGCTGCTTATTATATTGTTCAGATGAATGAAAACGCTCGGACAGAATTAACAAATGCTGTTAATCAATATTTTTCTGATTTTGAAAATAAAAAACTTGAAAGAAAAGGTAGAAACACTTTTAAAAAATATGGAAATATTAATGTACATTTAGATTGGGGAACAATCAGTTCATCAACTCCAAATAATGCTGATGGAAAAGCTATGATTGGTTATGAGTTTATCAATAATTCTCCATATTTTTCAATAAATATGTATCCAATGCATAATAATCATTGGGATGTAGTAGGGGATGCAACTTCGATAGAATCAATGTCGTTAAAATATTACTTTACAAAAGCTCAAGCGCTGCAGTTTATTAATTATCTGGAAGAAGATAATATTACAAAACTTCTTTATGGATATTCAAGTGATGAATATTATATTCCTCAGGAAAACGATGAATATTAATTAGTTTAAATGTTATTCAAATGACAATATCGATGTTTTTTGAATAACATTTTTTTTATATTTAAATTTATAAAATCTCAAAAAAAAAGACTTTCCCAAACAGGAAAGTCTTTTTTTAGCGACCAGTGGGATTGAACCACTGACAACACGGATATGAGCCGTGTGCTCTACCAACTGAGCTAGGTCGCCAAGTGATGAATTTATATTATCATATTGATTAAATTAAGTCAATATATTGAAACTCATTTTTTGAAAAAAAATAAAAAAAATAAAAAAAAATAATAATTTGTTATAAAACAATAAAATAACTCTTAGTAGTTTCTTAAAAAAATACGTCAAATAAGTAAGAGAGAATTATTATCAAAAAAAACTAATCAATTGGTAGATTTTTTTTATCAATTAGCACTTGAATAAAAGTGTAAGGAGAACTTTTATGAAGCAAGAGGATTTTAATCAATTATTCGATGACGTAAAGAATGGTGTAATTGAAAAAAAAGAGGCATTAGGAATGTTAGGAAAGTTTATTCAGAAAAATTATCCTATGTTTGGATTGCATCGTTTTGATGAAGATTTCAGAGCTGAATTACTTGTGTCTTTTTTTGAAAAAGGTGAAAAATTATTTGATAATTATGATCCTCAAAAAACAGATTTTTTTAAGTTCTTTTTTTATTATATTATTGGGTTAATAAGTTCTGCTAGAAGGTATATAGCAAGGAATTCATTAAAAGAAACATTACTTTTTGAAGAAGATGTAGTTTCTTATTCCACTAAAGAAAGAAATTACAGTATTCAAAATACATTTGAAAGTAAGATGCTTTATTCATCAAAAAAATCTTCTGATGAATATAAAACATTAAGTTTTGAACAATTACGAGAAATATTTTCTAAAATTTTAGCTAAAAGTGCTGATAAAAAAATACTTGTTTTAGCTTTAAAATCTTGTTTTTATCTTACAGAGATACAGATTAAAAAAATAAGTGAATTGTATAATATTGACGAAGTAATAATGTATGATGCAATTCAATACTGTAAAATGAGTGTAATTTCTAAATCAGTAAAAGTGCAAAAAATATTGGAACGACGAAATTACAATTATTTTCATCATAGAAAGTGTGAAAAAAGAATAACAGAGTTGGATGAATGTGTAGATAAAATAGAGTCAAGGATAATCAAAGACAGATTAGTGAAACTTGATGGAATACATTATAATCATTGGCAAGCATTAAACAGAAAGTTTGCAGATGGATTCTTATATTTACGCCCAACAAATAAAACAATTGGTGATTTATTAAATATATCAGTAAGGCAAGTATCTTATTACATTAATTGTGCGAGAATAGAATCTAAAAAACTTACTAATAATAGTACTGAAGAGAAAAAATAATATACCATAAAATTACGTGAAGAAGAAAGTGTCAACTTTTGAGGAACGTAATTAGTTTGCTCAAGCGAACAATTGAATAAGTGAGTTACTATATAAACTTAAAGTAAAATCAAATGGCGTTAACTTTGCCATTTGATTTTACTTTCTATTTTTTTGAATTTTTGATTTTTGATGGCATTTTTTCTGGTGGGGGACTTTGAACTGAAAAATTCGAAAAATGAATTGCCAATAGTTTTGTTTTTTATTATAGTAATTCTATGAAAATTTATTTAGCAACAAATAATCAGCACAAAAAAAAAGAAATGTGCGAACTTCTTCCAGAACATACAATTTTGACACCTGCCGATGAAGGAATTGATTTTAATCCTGAAGAAACTGGTTCAACTTTTTATGAAAATAGTTTAATTAAAGCTAAGGCCCTTTATGAAATCGTAAAAAGTCCTGTGATAGCAGATGATTCGGGAATTTGTGTTGACGCATTAAATGGAGCACCAGGAATTTACTCATCAAGATATGCAGGACCTGATTTTATGAAAGGAAAACCTGACGGTTCAAAAATCTCTCAGGAAGAACAAAATGTTTTTTTGATAAATCAGTTAAATAATACTTTAAAAAATGAAAAACTTCCTTCTGCTTCTTATCTTCATGGAGAGCGCAGTTGTCATTATACTTGTGCTATGGTTTTATATTGCGGTTCTGATAGACTTTTTGTGGCACAAGAAACATTTGAAGGAGTTTTGATTAAAAATATTGATGAACAAGCAGGAAATGGTGGATTTGGTTATGACCCGATTGTTTTTCTTCCAGAATATCAAAAAACTGTTGCCCAAATTTCAGCTGATGAAAAAAATGCAATTTCTCACCGTGGAAAAGCAGTAAAAGCTTTAAAACTTATTATTGATAATTTGAAATAATGGGTTTATAATCATTATTGGTGGGAAAAATGAATGAAAAGGATGTCTTATGAAAAAAACTTTATTGATTTTAGCTTTATTTACAGTTTTTTCGGGATTGCTTTTTGCAGCAGAAAAAACAAATGATTCTGGCACTTCTTTTGAAAAAACTGAAGGAAAATGGAGTGACCTTTCTTATGTCAATGTTCCTATCTTGAAAATTCTTGAGGGAAAAAACGCTTATTCTATTATTTATCAAAAAAATCACGTGGGTGTTGGTTCTGTTGTAATTCCAAAGGCTTGGGCAAAAGGAACACCTGAAGAACCAAGAAAATTAAAGTTTAGGAAAGTACGTTCAGGTTATAATTCTTTTATGACTGTTATAAAAGATGAAGGTGAATTTAAACGAGTTATTCTGTCCGTTCCAATGAATAAATCGGATTCCATTTGGGGAGTTGCTGATTACAGAAAAACAATGGAAGGCGAAGACAAAGAAACTTTAGAAGAATTGGAATTTTAATAAATGAAACAGATTACATCTCAAGACGTCTCAGAATTTAAAACTTTTATTGAAAGTCATGATTTTTTCTTTGTTGCTGGCCACAAAGAACCAGATGGTGATTGTGTAGCTTCATGCTTAGCTGTTGCTTCTATACTCGATAATTTTTCAAAACCATATCAATTGCTGTCTGCTGGTCCATTTAAAAGAAATGAAATTGTAAAATGGAAAGACAGATTTTCTGATTCTATGATTTTTCAAGATTCTCAGGAAAGAGCAAAAACTGGGTTAATTATTGTTGATTGTGGAGAATTGTTTAGGCTAGGAGAAATTGATGGAGATTTGAAAGGTCTTGATTCATTTATAATTGATCATCATAAAACTAGTTCAGCAATTGAGGGAGTAAAAAGTTATATAAATCCTTTGGCTCCTGCCTGTTCGTATCTGATTCAGATTTTTTATGAAATGATTATAGGTGATATTCCAAAAAATATTGCAGAAATTTTATTTTTTGGAATATGTACTGATACTGGCTTTTTTAGATTTTTGGCAGAAGATTCCGCTCCTGTTTTTGAAGCTGTAAGTCGTCTTGTTTCCTATGGCGCTAATCCTAAAATCACATATAATCAGATAAATAACGGAAAACCATATTCCACTAGAAAACTTTTGGGTGTGTTGTTGCAAAAAGCTGAGCGTTATCTAGAAGGACGACTTGTAATTACTTATGAAACAATGGAAGAAACTAAGAAATATGGTCTTGAAGGTAGAGATTCTGATGCCCTTTATCAACTCATGCTTTCAGCAAAGGATGTTGAGGCGGTAGTTTTTTTGCGTCAGGATACACCTTTGACATGTACTGGTGGATTTCGTTCTCAAGATAAAATAGATGTATCTGTTGTTGCTGCAAAATTTGGTGGTGGCGGACACAAAAATGCTAGCGGAATGAGTTGTAATGGAAAAGTGGAAACATTAATTCCTCAAATTGTAAAAGAATTTGCAAGGATTATGTAAAGAAATTGCTAAAAGTGTTTAGTAAAGTCTATAAATCGCTTGTCTTTTCTTTTTTATTTATTTTTTTTGCTTCTTTTATAAATTCATCTAGATTTTCAAAATGTCTGTAAACTGAAACAAATCTAATATATGCAACTTTATCAATACTATATAACTTTTCTAGAACAATTTCTCCTAATTCTGTAGTTGAAATTTCTCTAGATTCTTTTGCTTTTTTAATGGCAATTCCTTCTATTTCATCGGAAAGTTGCTCAATTACAGAAGTTGAAACAGGACGTTTTTCCAAAGCACGTTCAATTCCTCTTTCCAGTTTTGTAATATCAAAAGGTTCTCTACGTAAATCTTTTTTTATGACCATAAACTGTTTTTCTTCGATTCTTTCATAACTAGTGAATCTATAACCACATGAAAGACATTCTCTTCTTCTTCTGATTACATCTCCATTAAACATTGTTCGAGATTCCAGAACTTTATCTTCAAGAGATTCACAATGAGGACAACGCATAGATACACTCCTTAAAAATCAAGGGTTATTTTAATAAGGCTAATTATTTTTTCTTTTTTTTATGTTTTTTATTTTCTTTATTAATTTTTATTTTTCTTTCTGATTTAATATAATCAGAATGTTCAAAAGAAAAGTAGTAATAGATTGCAAAAAATACAAAAAAAACAATTGCTGAATATGGAAGCCAATTTCCAAATCGTGCATAAGTCGTCATCTTTCGTTCAAAAATTGGAACATCAACAGTTATTGAAGCTTGTTCAAAAAGAGGCATTTCTGCTATGATTTTTCCAGCTGGATTCAAAACAACAGAATAGCCAGCGTTGCATGAACGAACTAAAGTTGTACGATATTCAATAGCTCTGTAAGATGAAATCACAAAATGCTGGATTTCACTTGAACGTTTTTTTGACCATGAGTCATCTGTCAGGTTTACAAAAAGTTCAGCTCCATTTAAATACAAAGGACGCATGATGTCAGTAAATGAATCATCAAAGCAGATTGGAGTTGCAATCTTTACAGTAACGGGACGATTTTCTTCATCTTTTTGTTCCTGATAACTTTGAGTAAGAGTGATGTTTTTTACAGCAGGAAGTCTGTATTCTTTTGTAGTTTTGCATGGAATCTCAAAGAAAACATACTGATCGCCCGGGTACCAGCCAGCTGAAATGCCAATTACTTTCTTCATAAATTCTTTTACTTTTGGATATTCTATAAAAGGAAGAACTTCGGCGAATGGAACAAGATGATTTTTTGCATATTCTCCGCGGAGTTTTCCATCCTTATCAAAAAGTAAGGTTACGTTATAAAATTTAGTGTTATCAACACTCTTCTTTTTATAAGAACCTCCAAGAATAAATGGTACTTTTGTATCTTTTATGAATGAGATAAGTGGTTTTTCAAAAGGGTAATGATTGTAATAAGAATAAGAATCTGGAAAAGAGTATTTTAGACACCCTTCAGACCAAACTACTAAATCTGCCTTTTTGTTTTCCTGAGAAAGAAGATCAATTTGTTTTTGTGTTAATCGTTGTGAAATTAAAATAGATTGTTCATCAGTTTTTTCTTCCCAAGGATCACTGTTTTGTTGAACTAAAACTGTTGTAAGTGTTTTATGAGGTTTTCTTGGCTTATCATATTGATATATTCCAAAAATAACTGTGCACAAAAATAAAATGGTTGTAAATCTAAACACAATTTGTACATCATCTTTTATATTTTTTTGATTATTTTTTTCATAAAAAAAGATAAGTATTTCTGATAGAAGACAATTTAATAAAAGAATCAAGAAAGTAATTCCATAAGTTCCTGTTATGGAAGCCAACTGCATTATAACCGGCCATTCATACATTGCAGATGAAACTGTTCCCCAAGGGTATCCTAAAAAACCTGAAGATTTAACCCATTCATATAACATATAAATGGAAGAAAAATATATGATTTTGAATGTTTTAGTATCATAAAACTTTTGATAAAGTGTTCCATCTAACAGAGTATTATGATTTTGAGATGATGAAAATGGTAAATATAAATAAAGTGCCATAAATCCACCAATCATACCTGTACCAAAAGCTGAAGCTCCAAGTGTTATTACTGCAAAATCTTTAAAATATGCAAGCCAGTAACTTGAAAGCAAATGAGTTGTTATAGTTTGTATAAAGCCAGCAAAAAAAGCCTGTTTGTATGTTTTAATTTTTCTAGAAAAGAGGATGTAATATGGAATAAATGCAAATAATGTGAATACAGGTGAGCCAAATTCGTATATTTCATTCGGAATTGACAGAGAAAGCATGCAGCCTGAAAAAAAAGAATAAAAAACTTGTAAAATTACTTCCATTATAGTATATTTAACAATATAGTTTAAAAAAAATCAAGTTGATTTTTTAGAGGGGAGGAAACTTGAGACTATTAAATGATATTCACGCAGCTGAATATGGTACAAGCGCGCAACTGGTTACTAAAGCTCCAGGGCGTTTTCATCTTTTAGGGGAACATTCATGGTTCTTTAAGGATAAGACAATGTCTATGGCAGTAAATCTGCCTGTTTACGTTGCATTTTCAAAAAGGGAAGATAATTCATTTCATTTTTATTTTTATCAAGCAAAAGAAAGAAAAAAATCATCTTTGACAGCATTAAAATACAAAAAAGAAGACCGTTGGGCAAATGCGGTAAAGGCTATGATTTATGGATTTACTTCTGGTGGTTTTACTTTGTCAGGAATGGATATCACAATTTTTAGTGAAATTTTGCCTTCTGCAGGTTTTGGAATTACTTCAGCTATCAAAGCTGCTGTTGCGTTTGGAATAAAAAATCTTTTTAATATTAATTGTACAGACAATGAACTTTTAAGTGTGATAGAAAGGGGAAATAAACGTTTTTTACAGACTGAAAATTATCTTGCCAATAATTATGTTGCATTATTTGCCAAAAAAGGCAGTGTTTTAGTGACTGATCATTATAAACGTTCATGGGACTATGTTCCTTTTAATTTTGAAGATAAAAAAATCTTTTTAATTGATACAAAAGTTCCTAGAATTGATGTATGGGATAGAACTTCTATTCATGAACCGCAGAATGCCCTTTTACTCGGTGATTTACGGGAAAATAAATCAAATGTATATGGTGGATGGCAATATATTGACAGTGCTACTGATATTAATGAAGAACTTTCTGTAGTGAATGAAGATTTAAAACACAGACTTATGGCTATCATAAGTGAACATAGAGATTTGATTTCCGCTTATGAAGGAATTGAAAGAGGTGATTTTTTTAAATTTGCAAGAGCGATAAATCACAGTCATCAGACTATGCAGGAAGAGTTTGATATTTCTTGTCCTGAAATTGATTGGATTTTGAAGCGTGTAAAGGAACTTGAACCTAATCTTGATTTTGTTCAAAATCCAGTAACGTGTGGACGAATTACAGGAAAGGGATTTGGACGTTGTCTTTATGCAATTATGAGAGAAAGCGATGTTGAGAATTTTTATAGAAAAATTGCGGAGTTTGAAAAAATCTTTGGTTTTCATCCAGATGTTTATCAAGTTGAAATATCTGATGGTGTTTCAATAGTTCGTGATTAAAAGATTAAAACTTTTAGAAATTGGCAGGTGCAGAATTGCAAAATGATGATGTATTAGCTGAAGGAAAAGCTCTTTATCGCCAGAAAAAATATTCTCAATCTTTGGCCTTTTTTCTGGCTCTTCCGCCAGAAACTTCAGCAGATAAGAATGAGATTGCATATTATCTTGGACTTTGTTATGCAAAACTTGAAAAATATGATGATGCTCTTTTGTTTTTAGAACAAGTTGTTACATCTGGAACTGATATTCAAAAAGTTTTGCAATGCAGATTTCTTCTAGCTGTAATTTATGTCATTTCGGGGCGAAGACGACTGGCTGATTTTGAATTAAACAAATTGCTTGAAACTGGATATATGACATCTTCTGTTTATGCTGCAATTGCATTTGTGGCATGGCAACAAAACGATATTCATAAGTGTGTAGAATTTTATGAACAATCTCTAAAAACTGATGATGAAAATGTTTCTTCACTAAACGGATTGGGATATGTTCTTGCCTGTCAGGAAAAAGATTTGACAAGGGCTTTGTCGCTTTGCAAACAAGCTGTAAAAATTGCACCAAAATCAGCAGCTTGTCTTGATTCTTTGGGATGGGTTTATTACAAAATGGGATTGTATAAAGATGCTCTTCAATATTTGCGTGATGCTGAACAGATTGCTCCAGATAATGTAGAAATTGCTAACCATATAAAGTCTGTAAAAATTAAGGCTGGAATTGCATGAAAAAAATAATTGTTACAGCTATTTTTGCTTTTATTCTATTGTTTATTTGCTTTTCTCAAAACACAACAAATAATGCTGGAATGCAATCTTTGCCTGATAGAATTAGAACTGGTAATGAGGGATTTGCATCCGATGAGTTTAGACGCGGAGTTCAGTCATATAATAAAGGAGCTTTTAGTGAAGCCATCGTGCAATTTGAAAAAGCTCTATCGTATCTTCCAAATGACAATTTGATTTTAGATTGGCTTGGAAAAGCATATTACAAAATTGGATTGGAAGGAGAAGCATTGAATTACTGGCAAAATGTTGTGAATAATGGATATGGTGGACTTCTTCTTCAAAATAAAATTGAAATTGTAAGGGAACGACGTGTAACTGGTGAAATTAATGACAATTTTCTGCGACTTTCCGAATCTGGAAGTTTTCCAGGAGTTTTTACTGGACAGCTTATATATAACGGACCTGTTTCAGTTCAACCAGAATATGATGGTACGATGTGGGTTGTAGCTTACAATTCTAATGAAATCATTATGCTAAATCAAAACGGAAAGGTTGTGGAACGATACTCTGGTCCTATAAATGGTTTTGACAGACCTTATGATATTATTCGTCTAAAAAATGGTAAACTTCTTGTTTCTGAAAATGCAGGAGACAGACTTTCTTTGCTAAATGAAAAAGGAAAATTTGAAAAATATATTGGTTCTAAAGGAATAGGACTTGGACAGATGGTAGGTCCTTTGTATTTAGCTCAGGATGATTTAGAAAGAATTTATGTAACTGATTACGGAAATAAGCGTGTTGATGTTTTTGATAAAGAGGGAAATCCACTTTTCTTTTTTGGAAAGAAAACTAATCAATTTGAAGGATTGAAAGGTCCAACTGGAATTACGGTGATGGACGATGTAATTTTCATTGCTGATGATTATGATGGTGTAATTTATGAATTTGATAGAGCTGGGAATTTTATCCGTGAATTGTGTCAAAAAAAGTCATTTAAAAAACCTGAAGGAATAAAAGTTTGGAATGATAAACTTCTAGTTTGTGACCAAAACCGTATTGTGGGAGTTGATGTTCAAACAGGTGCTTTATTTGAATATGCAAAAACTGGAAATGCACCAAGTCGTCTAACAGTTGCAAATCCAGATATTAATGGAAATGTGATTGTTTCTGATTTTACTGCAAATGAAGTTTATGTTATGTCGCAGATTCAGGAACTTGTTGGTGGGCTTTTTGTGCAGATTGAGCAACTTGATTCTTCTGCTTTTCCAAATGTTGTTGTGGAAGTGAAAATAGAAAATCGACATCGTCAACCGCTTGTAGGATTACAGGAAGAAAATTTTTATTTTTCTGAAAATAAACGTCCAGTTTCGAATTTAAAATTTTTGGGTGCTGCATCAAACAATACAGAAGCTGATATTACTATTGTGATTGATCGTTCAAATCTCAATAATTTTTATAAAAATGAAATAGAAACTGCTTTAAAAGAAATTGCCTCAAATATGAATGGAGGTGTTTTGAGAATTGTTTCTGCCGGAAGCATTCCAGTTTCTGAATATATTGGAAAACCTGATTTTCTTGGTGATTTTAGTTTAGACGCTTTAAAAAATCCTGTTTCTCAAAAAGTCAGTATCGACTTAGCTTTGCGTCTTGCTGCAAATGATTTAATTAATGCTGCAAAAAAGCGAGGAATAGTTTTGATAACTTGTGGAAATCAAAATGCTTTTACTTTTGACAGATATAATCTTGGAGAACTTTCTTCATATTTAAATAATAATTCTATTAGTTTTTCCGTAATTAATGTCAGCCAAAATGCACTTTGCCCTGAAATTTCTTATATAACTGAAAATACACAAGGTGATGAATATTATGTTTATCGACCACAAGGGCTTAATGATGTTGTAAAAGATATTATCAATATTCCACAGGGTGTTTATCAATTTTCATTTACATCTGCTTTACCAACAAATTTTGGTATGAATTATTTACCGCTTGAAGTAGAAGTTTATCTTTTGAATAGAAGTGGTCGTGATGAAACTGGATATTTTGCACCTTTAGAATAAATAATTAGTTATAATTCATTTTTTTAGTGTTCTTGCACGATGGATTTTCAGATTTGGATTTTTCTTTGAAAGATTTAAAATTGTTTTTTCGACAATCTGCTTTTTTGTATTATTTGTTTCAAATAAATCCTGAGGTTGTGGGGTTTCTTTTTTTTCGATATTTTCAAATCCTACACCAAGGAGCCTGATTCCTCTTCCAGAAATATATTTTTTTTCAAAAATACGTTTAAGAATTTCGTAAAAAGTATCTAGTGTATTGATATTATGGTCAATTGTTTCTTGAATACTGCAGGTCGTAAAATCATCGTATCTTATTTTGACCATAGCAGTGTGAGAAAAGCCACCTTCTTTTAAAAGTCTGAAAAAAACACCTTGCGCAAGTTCGAGCAATTCAGTTTCTATGTTGTAAATATCTGTTAAATCATAATCAAAAGTAGTTTCTGCACTTATAGAATGAGATTTCGGTTTTTGAGAAAAACTCTCTTTTTCTTGTCCTCGTACAACATTATATAAAAAAGTTGCCATATTTTGACCGAAAAGAAACTGTAATGTCTCAAAACTTGTGTCATAAATGTCTTTTGTTGTCTTTATTCCTTTTGATTTTAAAATTTCCTGTGATTTTTTTCCAAGTCCCCAAACTTTGTTCAACGGAAGATTTAACATGAAATCTTGTTCCTGACCTTTTTGTATAAATGTAAAACCATTTGGTTTTGAATAACCAGATGCAATTTTTGCAAGATATTTTGTTGTAGCAAGTCCTACAGAAACTGTGAGACCAGTTTGTTGCTTAACATCAGTTTGAATTTTGAGTGCAGTTTCCTGGGGTGGTCCAAAAAGTTTTTCAGTTCCAGTTATATCAATAAAAGCTTCATCAATTGACATTTGCTGAACATCAGGAGAATAATTTTTGAAAATATTCATAATTTTGTAAGATAATTCTGCATAACGCTCCATCCTACAGCGAATAAAAATTCCATTTGGGCATAATTTATATGCTTGAAAAGTTGGCATAGCTGAGTGTACTCCATATTTTCTCGCTTCATAAGAAGCAGTTGAAACAACACTACGTCTATCTTCTGGTTTTCCTCCTACTATTACAGGTTTTCCTTTATATTGAGGATTGTCAAGTTGTTCAACAGATGCAAAAAAGGCATCCAAATCAACATGTAAATACCAATGTGTTATTTCTTTTTTTTCCTGCATTTACTTCTCCGTTTTATATGTGTTATCTATTTCTATTGTTTTTGAAATCAAATTCAAAAGTGTTTGTTCTTCTGATGGAGAAATTGCTGTAATAATCAGTTTTGAAGGTTGATTAGAACAACAATATGAAAAAGTCATTTTTTTTGGTGGCATATATGGTATTTTAAAATGTGCAGAATTTGAAGAGGTGCGAACAAAATCATTATCTGAATAAAGAATTGGAGTTTCATTTGGACATTCAATTGAAATATCAACTTGAAGAGGTGTTTCAGTGAATTCGACTTTAATCGTACGAATAATATCATCAAAGATTTTTTTATCTGAAAAAGTGAACTTTATTGAATCTTCTTTTGATGCTTTAATTACATATTCATTCTTTTTGTTATTTGTTTTTTGTAATGATTTGATTTTAACAAAACAACTTGTGATTATAAATAGTGTTACGAAAATAACAATTGCAACTGTAGTGATAATATGAGTGGAATTTTTTTTCATTTTTCTTTTAAACGAAGTAAGAATTCTAAAATATACTATGAAAATTGGATATAAAATAAGTGTAAAAAATAATAAGACATTGTTGTTTGTAAAATAAAATTGACGTAAAAGTGATAGATCGGCTTGATTGATAATTAAAGCAAAATAGGGAAGAAAACTCACTGCCATCAATACAAAAACAGAAATATGCAGAATGTTATTTTTTATTATTAATGCGAGAATGGAAAGAATACAGATGAACATGAAAATCGGAAAAAGAGAAATATCAATTAAAATGAAAAAAGATTGATTTATAAAACAACAAAAAGTAATTAAAAAATCTATTGAGTGTTCTTCAAAATATAGATTAAAAATCAGTAAAAATTCATATACTGCGGAAAGTAAAATGAATGTCAATAAAAACTGAGTACAAATCATCGCAAATAATTTTGAATTGTTAGAAAAATTAGCAGAGGCGAATAAAAAAAATGTTCTACCAATCCAGAATAAAAATAAGATTAAGAAGAAAGTTAACGGCACTACAAACCAGATTTTTTTTATTTGTTGCCAATCATATTTCTTTTTTGTGTGATTGATGAAGATAAAGAATAGTAAAAAGAAAATCCACAAAAAAACAATTACAATGATGATTTTTACAGTTGTTTTTTCAGAAAGATTTAAAATATTGCCAAACATTTTAATCATTAAAAAATGATGCTCCCAAATTCTTTGTGTTTGTGGTGTTTTTGCAAACTCTTCAATAAGTTGATTAATAATAGATACTCTAAAATCATTGAGAATGGCAACTGTTTCATTTTGTTTGTTATTATGCTTGCCTGATAAATTAATTTGTTTTAAAAAATCTTTTAAGTTAAAATCGATTTGAATAGCTGGAATATTGTTTTCAAAAAATGGTGTAAGAAGTTTATTATCAAATATTTTTAGTTTAAAAAGCTGACTCAAATAAAATGAAGGAACAAATTTTGAAAATCCATTTTTTATAAAAATATTGAAAGTTTTTTGAATCATCCAAGAAGGAGATGTAGTACCTTTACTGTTTGTAATTATTTTTGTTTTTGTTTCATTTAAATTGATGAAAAAAACTGTATAATCTTCGTTCGAATTCAATCTTTCCAAGAATACTTGCGAACCGAAAATCATGTCTCGTTTTTCAGGATATTGTTTTTCGCCAGTTGTAAATAGAAAAAATAAATTAAAATCAAAATTTTGAATACGTAATTCTGATAAAAGTTTCAAAATCATCTGTCTGTTTGAATTTAAAGTCATTTGAAGATTTGAAACTTGGTTTTTATTATCTTTTGGAAAATCGTTTTCTTCTGACAGATTTGTCAAACTGTTATTTAAAAAATCATGATAAAAAAAATCTTCTTGATTGAAAATAAAAATCAAGTTTGAAACTTTTTTTTCATCATTAAGATTTTTTGAATCAAAGTCTACAATAATATTGTAATTAAAATCATTTTCACCAGATGAAACTAGATTTTGTGTTAGAGGAGAAAAACTTTCAGACAATAACAAATTATACATTTTATCTGAAATACTTTGTGAAAAAAGCAAAACTTGAGAAAAAAATAAAAATAAAATAATCAAATTAAAATTCTTTTTCACATCATTAGTTTAAATTTTTATTGTTTACAATGCAAGTCCTATCGTGTATAATTACTTAGATATTTTTTTATAAGTGGAAGTTATGAGATCCAATAAAAAGTTTTTGATTGAGTTACCATTAAAAATTGCATTAACTGAAGATGGTGCTTCAAATTTTATCAGTCATAATAAAAAGTTGATGCGTTTTAAACTCGCTGATAATGTTGAAGAATATGGAATTGCATTGAATAAATTTTCTCCACAGTCAATTCAAAATATGATTTTGCTTGATTATATTTCCAAAATTGAAATTTCAATGCCAGAATTTGTTACTTCACGACAAGATGTTATGGATCTTTGTAAAGTTATTGTTTTTTCTATTTTATATAAACAATTTGATAGAGAAGTGTATTCTGGATTAATACAGTGTGAATGTGTAAAAAAACATAATAGAGCAAATCCAGCTCATATTATTGATGAAAGAACTACAATGTCTGATAGACAACTTCGTTCCACGTTACAGACAAAAGAAAATACTATTCAATCAGCTAGAAAAATGATTCTAGATCCAATTTGGAAATCAATAATGTGTAATAAAGAATATTCTGATGAAGAAAAAAATATTTATATTCTCATGTCAGAAAAATTTTTAAATAGACTTGGATTGATGAATTGGTACATCATTACTTTATTTACAAAAAGTGATGGTGCAAATGAAATGTATGAAGTAATCAGAAGACTTTTGAGTTTGTATATGGAAAAATCTGTTGCTGCAGAATACATTTCTATTTTGACAATGGAACTTGCACTCGGTTGTGAAAATACAAATATCAGAAAAGAAGCCAAAAAAATGTATCATGGTGTGGATGACATTGAAGCTCTTGTTTTGGATCCTACTGTGAGAGGTAAGATTGTTGAAGAATTGCAAAGAAAACACGAACTTGTATTTTTGTCATGGAAACTTGGAGGTGGTTCTTCTTCTATTGGAAAACAAGGTCGTCTTTCGATTACATTGTATAATAAGGATGATGAATTTCAGGAAGTGAAAGAAAATATTGAAACTGCAAAAAATTCAAACACAAACAAAAAAACGTTGATTGATTTTTATCGTGAACTTCCAGAAGGTGCTGATGCTAGTGGACTTGGAAATTTTTACTTTAATTATCTTGAAGATGCATGTAAAAAAGTAAATATCAAATTTGAATCACTCGTAAATCAGTTTTCAGCAAGCGATTTAACAGTTATTAACTTAAATTTTAACTTTTAATGAAATATATGATTAAGAAAAGTCACATAAAATTACTATTGTTTTTTCTAAACTTTCACTTTCTGACGACATTTTTTTTAAGTTGCTCACAAGTGACGCCTGAAGTTATTTCTCCAGAATATTCTGTGATTTTTGAATATGAAGATGAAAAATCTAATCCAAAAGCAAGAATGAGTATTTTTGTTGAGTCTTTAACTGATGTAAATCGATATGAAAGAATTAGAGTTTATTGTGAAAATGGTGGATATATTTGGGATTTTAACGAAATAGCTACCTTTACAGATAAGAATAGAAGTTGGACAGGAAATACGAATCTAAAGATGCCACAGAATCAGATTTTTCCAAGTGGAAAATATGAACTGTTTTTTTATAATGCGGATGAAAAAGATACTTCAGTACAATTAAATGTTAATTATGATTCGTCATTTTACAAATTGACATCAGCTGAAAGTGAAAACCTTCTGAAAAATAAAAATGCTATCAAAAAAATTGTAATATATGATAAAAATCATCAGATTATTTATTTTGGTGAAAAATCATCATCATTTGATACTCCAAGAAGAATATGGAATACCTTCAGCAATGCAAAATATTATCAGGACATACTAATTACACCTGGAAATTATGTGATTTGCATTATGCCAGAAAAGGAAGTTTCCTTAGAAAATCAGCAGTAAAATTTTGTATTTTTTATAAAAATAATTTTAACAAATCAAGGATATTATAAAAATGAATGAATTAAAAGAATCAAACCAATCAAACGAAAAGGAAGTAAAAGAATCAGAACCATTGCCCACGATACGACGTGAAGTTAAAACTTATGTTCTACGAGCAGGAAGAATGACAGCTGCTCAACAAAAAGCCTACAACGAATTAGCTCCTTCTTGGTGTATCCCGTTTGAAGAAAAAAAATTAAATTTTGTAGATATTTTTGGAAATACAAATCCAATTGTGATTGAAATTGGTTTTGGTATGGGGGATGCAACTGTAGAAATTGCACAAGCAAATCCTGAAATAAATTATCTTGGAATTGAAGTTCATACACCAGGAGTCGGAAAAGTACTTAGTGAGATAAAAAAACGTGATTTAAAAAATCTTTATATTATTGAATATGATGCTTTAGAAGTTTTAGATAAAATGATTGGAAATAATTCTGTAAATGGAATACATATTTTCTTTCCTGATCCATGGCCAAAAAAACGTCATCACAAAAGAAGAATGGTGCAACGTCCAAGAACTGATTTAATGGCGCAAAAACTTGCTTCGACCGGATATCTTTATTTTGTAACTGACATTGTTGAATATGCTGAATTTGCTCTCGAAGAACTTTCTTTGACAAAAGGGTTGAAAAATAAATATGATGGATTTGCAAAACCACAAACCTGGCGTACGCAAACTAAGTTTGAACGGAAAGGTCTTGCTCAGGATAGACAGATTACAGAAATTGTTTTTGAAAAAAAATAAATTATTTTAGACTAAAAAGTCAAAATAAGGAATTTAAAAAGTATGAGTAGAATTTTGGAATTAGAAAAATTGATTGCTCAATATCAAAAATCATACTACAACGGTGAAGCTGAAATTTCAGATTTTGAATTTGACAAATTATGGGATGAATTAAAAACTTTAGATCCAAACAATCCAATTTTAAAAAAAGTTGGTGCAGATTCTGGAAATTTTACTAAAGTTACACATGTTATGCCTATGGGAAGTCAGGAAAAAGCTGCCAATCCTGAACAATTTCTCGTATGGGCCGAAAAACATAATTATGATGAATATCTTGTAGAGTATAAACTAGATGGTGCTTCGCTAGAACTTCAATATGAAAACGGTTACCTGAAAAGAGCGGTAACTAGAGGTGATGGGCAGATTGGAGATGATATTACAGAAAATGCCAAAAAAATGGATGGTGTAAATGATGCGCTTTATTTCAATGGAAAACTTATTCCTTTTTCAGGTGGAATTCGCGGTGAAGTAATAATGACTCATCAGGTGCATAAGAAATATTTTTCAACAAAAGCTAACTGTAGAAATGCAGCAAATGGATTAATGAAAAGAAAAGATGGAAGTGGATGTGAGTTTTTAACTTTAATTGTTTATGATGCACTTTCAACTGATAATAATTCATATTTTTCAAATGAAGAAGAAAAAATAACGTGGTTAAAAGAATGTGGATTTAGTGTTGTTCATCTTGAAATTTGTAAAAATCCACAAGATGTTATTGTATATCGTTCAAAGGTCATGGAAAATCGTAAATCTTTAGATTATGACATTGATGGACTTGTTATAAAAGAAAGAAAGATTAATCTTGAAGATGCAAGAAGAACTCGCCCGGATCATCAGATTGCATTTAAGTTTAGCCTTGAAGAAGCTGTTTCAACTTTGCGAAAAGTAGAATGGAGCATTAGTGGAGGAACTTATACACCAGTTGCTATTTTTGATGAAGTTGAATTAAACGGAACTAAGGTACAACGTGCAAGTCTTGCAAATCCTGATACTATGCGAAAACTTAACGTAAAAATCGGAAGTCATGTTGTAGTTGTAAAACGCGGAGAAATTATTCCAAAGATTGAAAGTGTTATTTTACAGAATGAAGAGAATCTTACAGAAATTGAATATCCTTGTATATGTGAAGTTTGTGGTACAAAACTTTTGGACGAGGGCAGCAGACTTTTCTGTCCAAATAAAAGGTGTTCAAAGCGAGTTCTTCATCAGCTTTTGAAGTTTCAGCAAACAGTTGATATCAGAGATTTAGGCGAAACTTTGATAACGCAACTTTTTAATGATAAAAAACTTCAGTCAATTACAGATATTTATTCTCTTACAGTGCAGGATTTAATTCCTTATTTTTTGAATGAAGAAAGCAGAGAAGCTGAAAAAATTTCTTTGGGAGCTCAAAAAGTTTACAATTCTATTCAGAATCACAAAAAAATGAAACTTTCTACTTTTTTGGCTGGTTTTGATATTGAAGGTTTTGGCGAAACGATGGCTCAAAAACTTATTGATGCGGGATTTAATTCTCTAGAAAAATTATTGAATAGTACAGAAGAGCAGATTGCTTCAGTTCATGGTTTCGCGCAAATAATGGCCAAAATTGTAGTTGAAGGTTTGAATGAAAATTCTCAAGAAATGAAAAATCTTGTAAATAATAAAATCATTGAAATTGAAATTGCAGATGAGGGAATTTTAAATGGCAAGTCATTTTGTTTTACTGGTGAACTTCATTCAATGAATAGAAACGATGCACAAAGTCTTGTAAAGAAAAATGGCGGTACGATAAAATCTTCTGTTACAAAAGATTTGAACTATCTTGTTACAAATGACAAAGATAGTGGTTCTTCAAAAAATCAAAAAGCAGTAAAATTTGGAATACCAATTATTGATGAAGAAACTTTTCTTCAAATGATAAATCAAAATGAATAAAAAAAATCATTTTATTAAAATTTTCTTTACAATATTTACTCTGATTGTTTTCTTGTTTGTTTTAAGTGAGATTAATTATATTTCATGTTTAAAATCTTCACAAAAACTTTCATTTTATTCAAACAATAATCATGAAATTATGCGTATAAAAATATATGGTTCATCTACCTCAAAAGAAGGAAACACCATAAGCGGCACATTTTCTATAATTAATATGAATGGAAATGAAATTGCAGTGATTGAGCGTTCCTGGAATGGTTCTTATTTAGGTGTAGAATTTAACAAAATAAAACTAAACGGACATAAATTTGTTTTTCCAATAAAAGTTTATGGAAAAGAAAATATTATAGAAACTAAAAAAGACTTAAAAAAAGGTACAGAACTAAGGAAATATTATTCAGAAAATAAAGAATGTCTTCTTTTGGGAAATGATTCTACAAAATCACAACGAAAGGCACTTTATAAAATCTCATTACTTGGAATGAAATATCTATCATTAATGAATTTCTATTTTACTGATTTTTGCACAATCGATCTTTCTGAATGTAAAACAAATCGATATTATTCAATTACTTGTGATAAAAACTGTAATCTTTTCATTTCAGAGATTTAATAAATGTTGAGACAAGAAATCATTTTTCCAATTCAAAAGTAAAATTCTCAAGGAAGAATTCTGGACGAACTGCTACAGAATTTAATCTAACTTCCCAATGTAAGTGAGGACCTGTTGCAAGACCTGTTTCTCCAGATTTTCCAATCAAATCAGACTGTTTTACAATGTCTCCCTCGGAAACACAAAGACTATCAAGATGATAATATAAACTGAAAAGACCTGGTAAATGTTCAATCACAACGCTGTAACCAGTGGAAATTCTGTTTTCTGCAAGAACAACTTTTCCGTCAGCACAGGCGAAAACATCTGTACCAGTTGGAACGCCATAATCATTTCCATAATGATAACTTGTTGAAGATTTTCCGTTTGTGTATTTATATACACGTTTGTCACCAAAATATGATGTATAATTCTTACTTTCAAGCGGATTTTTAAAAGGCTTTGTACTGAAAATATCAGTTGGAATGTAGGTGTCGAGAATTGAAGTGAGTTTATCGATTTGAGCAATGCGCTGTGGACTATTATCAGTTTTTATTGCAGTATTTTTTTCATCTAGTTCCAAAATTTCTTCATTAAATTGTCGTGTTTCAAAAGTTGAAGGAAGAACAAACTCTTTTACATTTTCATCAGAATCAGCAAAAGTCAAAGTGAGAGAGTAATTTCCATCTGAAAGCCACTGGGAAATAGGAATTCCACCTAAAAGTTGAGTAAAATTCTGCTTTTTGTTTTTATAAATTTCATATAAAGGTGAAGCAGTAATCACTTTTTTTTCATTATTAAGTTGAATTACAGCTTTTTTTTCATAATCATTTTTATTTTTTTTGTGATTTTTGGAATTTGTTACAGAAAGACGCACAAAAATTGCATCTCCTGGAATGATTACATCGTTGTATTCCACTGATAAAAAATATTCATCGCACGAAAATTTAGCTTTTGCAGCAAAAATGAATGAGAATTGAAGTAATCCAAAGAAAATTAGAACAATCTTTTTCATATAAATAAAAACTCCCATAAATTCAATTTAGATTTCAGTTCAACTGTAAAAAAAATGATTTATTTAATAGGACAAATGTCGAGTTTTAAATTTTTATTCTTTGGGTGGCTTTTTGCTTCGCAAAAAACAGGCTTTTCAGGGTTCCGCTATCGCTTCATTCCTTCGCTACGCTTCGGAACTGGCTACGCCAGCCCTTACAATCCTT
>JALFAW010000176.1 GCA_022773305.1 Spirochaetia bacterium | reverse complement strand
AGAAGTTTTTAGCACGAGACAGGGACAGACCTTGATTTTAAACCGTGGCAAGGATAGTAGCCCCTGCGAAGCAGTCCACTGGACTGAGCGAAGCGAGGGAAGCGGATGAGCGTTAGCGAAGGGCGAATAGCCTGTTTTTTGCGTAGCAAAAAGCCACCCAATATAAAAAAATTAAAAATAATGAATAGAATCTGATATAATATTTCTAATGTACATTTTTTTTTTAAGGTAGTAGATATGATAAATTTTGCTAATAAAATGCTATTGGATTTTGAAAAAGATTCAGACCGGCGGATTTCTGGAATCTGCATAGCTATAACAGGATTAATTTTGATTGTAATAATGTTGAACGTTATCCATGTTTTTAATATTTCACCTGCTATGTATCCAACTTTGATAGTGGTTTCAATTATATTGATGACACCCACGTTCTTTTTTGAAATTTTGAATATGCATTCCAAAAAAATCAGATATATGGTTTTGACACTTCTGGTGATAATGTCAGGAATTATGTATTCGATTCTTTCGTATCATGTAATTATTATGCTAGTTTTTCCAGTTGTAGTTTCTTGTCTTTATTGTGAGCGAATTCACGTTATTTATACTACCGCATTAAGTGTTCCTGTAATGATAATAAGTCACTTAATTGCATATTCCCTGAAAATTGTACCAGATGAACCCCTTGTTACTCTGCGAGGAGTGTTTATATATGGAATCGTACCTCGTGTGATTGAATTAATTGCAATATCATTAATCTGTATTGGAATTACAGGAAAACTCCAAAGGTTGATTACAGCCCTTGTCAAAAAAAATAATGAACTCTACGAAGAACAGCAAATAATTGTTGGTTCACTTTCTGAATTAGTTGAATCACAAAGTCATGAAACAGGACAGCATGTAAAACGAGTCGCAGCATACACAGAGATTTTGTGTCGGGCAATGGGATTATCCGAAGAGGAAACTTGGAAAATTAGTGTGGCAAGTATGATGCATGATGTGGGTAAGATTTGTGTGCCACGAGAAATTCTGCATAAACCAGGAAAACTTACAGAAGAAGAATTTTCTGAAATAAAAAAACATGTTGATTATGGGCATAAACTTTTGGAAAATTCATCTGGAGAAGTAATGAGACTTGCAGCAAACATAGCATGGCAACATCACGAACGATATGATGGAAAAGGATATCAAAATGAACTTTCTGGAGAAAATATAAATATATATGCAAGGGCTGTAGCCGTAGCTGATGTTTTTGATGCGCTAGTTAGTAAACGTTGTTATAAAAAATCATGGACACCAACTCAGGCAAGAGAAGAAATCCTAAATCAGTCAGGGCGACAGTTTGATCCTCAGATCACAAAATTGTTTGACGAGCATTTTGATGAGTTTTTGAAGGTTATGGAAGATTATCCCGATGCCTAATGGAAAAAAAACAAGGTCGTACCCCCTTTTTCAATTCAATTGGGGTACGACCTTGAATTTGTTTTGAAGAATAAAACATAAAGGGAGAAGTTTATGGAAATTATTGATTATTTTGAAATTGATGACAAACAGTATTGGCTATCCAGAATACAGAAAAGTGATTGGGGAGCAGGAAAATATTTGTATGAATTGATAGTAGAAAATAGATTAAAAGATTTGTGCGGAAAAACAACAAAAGTCCTTCTGCTTATTGAAAAAAAAGAGTTAATTTCATTTTGTACATATGCCGAACAAGACGATATAAGAGAGCCATCATTGTCGCCATGGGTAGGATTTGTTTATACATTCCCAGAATTTCGAGGAAAACACTGTATGGGTAGTTTACTTGATTATATCCATACACTCGCCAAAAAAGAAGGACGCACCTACATTTAAATCTCAACAGAAGAAATCGGTCTTTATGAGAAATACGGTTATAGATTTTGGAAAATTATGAAAGACGTCGACGGACATGACAGCCGTGTATATAGAATGAAGTTAGAAAATAAAACTTTTAGCAGAATTTAGTTAGTAAGTCGCCTTTCACAGCTCACTAACGCTCGGTTGTAAACTATATCACGTGCCGGTGTTGTTTAAACTGAAAACTGATATTATTTAAAAACAAGGTCGTACCCCTTTTTTATCTAAAATACAATTGCCACGCAATATAGTTTGCAACTCACGCTTCGCGTGCCTGTTCAAGCCTCGGTGCGCTGTGCAGTTTAAACATTTTCAGATTTTTTAAAAGCTTTAAAAGAAGTAAAGCAGATAAAAGAGGGACAGACCTAGATTTAAACTAAGTATCCCCGAGTTTTTTAGCGAAGCGTTAAGAAAAACTCGCAGCATGTGCAAACAAAAACGTTCATTGGTATGTAAACAAACAGCACATGCAGGGACAGACCTCATTAGAATGAATTTTCTGATGAAATGACAATCAAGGCAACAACGAAAGCTGTAATAAAATACCTGGAGTCAATGCGGAATATTTTTATTTATTGCTGTTGCAGGCCAAGAAAAGAAATAAGAAACTCTGGAATTTCTGCTACAAAAAGCATTTTATCTGATGGCATAACTAGAATTTATCAGATTTATTAAGCATATTTTATTGTTTAATCTTTCAAGAAGTCTTCCATTGTATCAACAAGTTCGCTGAAATTTGCGTGCAGACGTTTCATTAAATCTTTTGGTGGCGCTCGTTATGTCTTATAACGCTGCCAGCAGGCAAAAAAAAGCTCGTAAGGTTCTACCCCAAATGCATTTGCCAAGTTTACGATAGTTTCAAAACTACCCCATTTACGACCGTTTTCTAGGTCATTGTAAAATTTTTCGGTTACTCCGACTTTTTCGGAAATCTCGGCCTGATTCTTTTTTTTTAACGGGAGTTTCTTAATTTTGCCGTATAAGTATCTTTTAGTTCTTGAATATTCATAAATTCAATTGATGTACAAATTGATAGATTTATAACTTGCAGTTATTTCTTAATTGATTTGAGCTAGGACATGTAATATATAACATTAAGGCTTTCAAATCAAAATAATTTCGGCTATAATCTAGTTATGAAAAAAATTATCTTAATACTCTGTCTTTTATTTTCGCTTTTCGGTCTTTATGCAAACGACACATATTTTTTTATGGCAGGCGGTCAGCTGATTCCTACAAAGGAAGGTAATGTTGATGTTGAAATGTCTGAGGAGATAATAAACATTATATTGAATCCAAAAGATTATGAAATTACCGTAGATTTCTCTTTCTATAACTATGGAAAAGATATCAGCCTTGAAATCGGATTTCCTTTTTTCTGTTTAGGACTTGGAGGAGAAGGTACAATTTCTGATTTCAAATGCTGGACCAATGATGTTGAAACCAGTTATACCGATTATCCACTTAAAAAGAACTGGAGTTCAGATGAACCTACTGAGCTTGAAAATGCTTATGTAAGAACAATCAAGTTTCCTTCTAAGAAGACAACAAAAACAAGAATTTCATATAAAGCTACCTATGGTCGCGAGGCTCCTTCCTACAACATAGCAAAATACCTTTATGGAACTGGTTCCAGCTGGAAAAACTCGATTGGAAAAATGACTGTAAGAATCCAGAATAATCTCATCTATGATTCTCCCATTTATCTTTCACTTCCGAAAGAAAATCTAATGAAAAGAGTCAGTGATAATGTTTGGGAAGCTGTTTATACAAATATTGAACCAGAATCTTATACTGACTGCATTACAATTATATTAGGTGATATTTTTGGAGATACAGGCCCGAGAGTTCTGCAGAAAAACAGATTTGTTCCTTGCAACGTGAAATTAACTAAGCAGAGTTTATTCTGGTATACAAAGTCTCAGTTGCGCTTACTCCGAAACGCAATCTATGCTTTTAATGGGTATCCTTTTAAATCAAAAGATTTAATTGAATTGTTTGAAGTCAAATGTGCAGAATACGGTTGGTTTGGATTTAAGGAAATAGATGGGGATTATAAAGGGTATTACCCATTAGACAAAAATTTTACAGAAGACAAATTATCAGATATTGAAAAACACAATGTAAAACTAATTCTGGAAGAAGAAAAAAGCAGATAGAAAGTCAAGTCCGCTACGGTACAAACCAGTTATGTGGCTGCCCGCACTGGTGCGCTTGTTTTAGGGAAAATTATGGAAAAAGGTCTAACAGGAAATAAATTAAAAATCATTTTAAAAACAAGGTCGTACCCCCTTTTTATCGAAAATACAATTGCCACGCAATATAGTTTGCAACTCACGCTTCGCGTGCCTGGTCAAGCCTCGGTGTGCTGTGCAGTTTAAACATTTTCAGATTATTTAAAAGAAGTAAAGCAGATAAAAGAGGGACAGACCTCCTTTTTACATAACTTCCCCGAGCTTTTTAGCGAAGCGTTAAGAAAAACTCACAGCATGTGCAAACAAAAACGTTCATTGGTATGTAAACAAACAGCACATGTAGGGACACACCTGAGATTTTTTTTTCATATTTATTTTCCATAATTTCTACAATTGCAGGGCAAACGCATTATAAAAAATATTTTCATAAAAGTTGGCGCGAGGGAGTGAGACACAGGGCAAAAAGACTTTTTTTGGGGCTGCCGCGAGAGCGGCATTATAATAGTTTCTATACCCCAAAAAACGTCTAGCGCATTA
>JALFAW010000170.1 GCA_022773305.1 Spirochaetia bacterium | reverse complement strand
TATCTGAAAAAAATCGGTATGAATATCACACAGATTTCCAGAGTTACAGAAATTCCAAGACAGATTGTAGCTTTGGCATAGAGGTTTCCACTTTTTTTCTATCATTCTGATTTTGTGAAATGAAAAAGAATTGGAAAGATGTCAATAAAACGAGGTCTGTCCCCTGTTTTTAGAATAAAAACGAGGTCTGTCCCTTAATCTTCAAAATATTATTTAAATTTACAAAATTCCAAAATTAGTTTATAAAATATACATGGCAGAATTTATTTCAACTTTCGCAACAGGATTTCAGAATATAATAAAAGAAAATCTTCCTGAATTGATTTCAGGTGTGAAAATCCTGAATATTTTTGATGGATTGATACATTATCAGTATAATGGGAATTCTCGTGATTTGGAAAAAGTCTTATATTTTAATAATACTTTTTTCGTAATAAAAACATATAAAACTCAAAATAATAATGAAATTGATTGTTTTTCAATGCTCATAAATGACTTTTATAAAGAGAAAAAATATTTTTTGATTAGTAAAGGTACTTTTAGGGTTAGATTTTCAAATGAAAATCAGTTTGTCAAAATTGATAAAAAAGTAATTCAAAAAATTGAGGAATATGTTATAAAAAATTCAAAAATGAAAGTTGATAGAGTGTCACCTTCAACTGAAATTTGGTTTTCAAAAAGAAGAGAAGGGTTTTGTTTTTGCGGGCAACTCATTTTTAAACGTGAATTTACAGAAAAGAATTTAAACAAAGGAGAATTGCGTCCAGAAATTGCTTATTTGATTTGCAGTTTTTCTGATATCCATCCAAATGAAAACATTTTAGAACCATTTTGTGGGTATGGCTCTATTCCTATTCAACTAGTTAAAAAATTTCATTTTAATCATCTGTTTGCTTGTGATATAGATGAACATAAAATTTCCTTATTAAAAGAAAAAAAACAGTTACAAAATAAAGATTCTGTTAATGTTTTCTGTGAAGATGCATTGACACTTAACAATATTCCAGATAAATCTATAGATAAAATTATTACAGATCCACCATGGGGGTTTTACGAAGAAGTGGGGGATATCCTTTGTTTTTACGATAAAATGTTTGATTCTTTTGAAAGAGTATTAAAATCAAAAGAATCATTTGTGATAATCCTTACTGCAAGAAAAACTGAACTGGAAGAAATTATTCAAAAACATAAATATAATATAGTTGAAAAGATTGATACATTAGTAAATGGAAAAAAAGCTTCTGTTTATAAATTAAAAAGATAAAAATGAATGAAAACAGCATAAATATTTATTTTGTGCTGTTTTCATTCAATTCAGTTTTGTAACATTCTAATATCCTGGGAATAAGTATTTTGGTTCAATGTGTTTCTCGTTCATTTGGTTTACAATCTCAACTGGAAGCCCAATTTTTTCAGCCACAATCATATTAGATAATTGTTTAGTCTTTCCTGTAACTAAATCAAAAAAATTGGTTTTCCTTTCTTTTTTGAAAGTTTTGACTTTTATACCTGGTTTTTCAATTTTTTCAGAAAGGTGTTCAATCATGTTTTCCCAGGAATCAATTCTGTCAATAAGTCCATTCTCCAAAGCTTGTTTTGCCGTGTAAAGTCTTCCATCTGATAAAGCTGCAACCTGATTGTATGTCATTTTTCTAGAATTTGCTACAATAGAAACAAATTGTTCATAACATTCATCAGAAATTGACTGCATAATATCCTTTTGTTCATCTGTAAACGGTTCATTGAAATTCATCATATTTTTGTTTTTTCCAGAATGAATAGTTTCAGATTTTATTCCAAGATTATTAAGAAATTCTGACATATCGAATGTAGTTCCAGAAATCACGCCAATACAACCTGTTAATGTATTTCGGTTTGCATAAATTTGATCTGCTGCACAAGAAATATAATATCCCCCAGAAGCTGCCATTGGACCTTGATAGACATAAATTGGTTTTCCAGTAGTTTTGTAATCTTGAAGAGCAAGATATGCTTCGTCTGCTTGATAAACTGCACCGCCAGGAGAATTTATAAATAATGCGATGGCTTCATTATTTTTGTCATTCTTAAGTGCTTTAATAGTGGATAAAAGCCATTTTTGACTGTAATCAACATTCTCTTCAGAAATTTGTCCTTCAATATAAAGTGCAGCAATATACTTATTTTTATAATTTTTCACTTGTGATTTGTTAAAATATTTATTATTGGTAACAGGTGCAGAAGTTATGTTATTACTGGAAGGTAATATTCTTTGATGAGAAATATTATTAACAATAAGTAATGCAAAAATTATTAGTATTAATAGAATAAAAACAATTACACCAGATTTAGTTTTCTTTTCCAAAATTATTTCCTTGTATATAAAAAAGTTTTGAAAAACTTAATGATAATTCAAAAGACTAAATATTAGTTATCTGAATATTCATAAAAATAAAAACACCTGAAAGTTTTACTTTCTAATGTAGATAATCAGTTTATGATAATTAAACAGTTTTTGTTTATTCTGTTAAATCATCAGGCTGAAGTTTTCCAGAATCTACAGCTTCCTTAAGCATTGCATGATATGCATTTACAAAAGTCATTTCCATATATGGAGTAAGAAAAATAAAGCCTATACCTGCAGGAATTGCAGCAAGAATACACCAGCCAAGGAAACTTAAATACATTACAAAGAGATCTGCTTTATGACCATTTGTAATCAGCATGCTTATTTTCATTGCTTTTGTAACAGAAAGGTTTGGATATTCTGTAATCAAATAGTAAATTTGTGAATAAGCAAGGGATTTGACAATTCCAGGAATAATAAACAAAAGAGACCAAAGAAATGTCCAGAGAAAAGTCCATAAAGTTGCAAGTACTGCTTTTGACCATAAGTTCAATCCCTGAACGAATGTTGAAAATGTAATTTTTTCTGGAGAACGGGACATTTTTAAATAAACACTCGCACAGGCAACAGAAAAAATGCCAGAAATCAGTGTTTGAAAAATATCAATCATAAAAGAAAGGGGAGTGTCAACAGATATATACCCTTCAACAAATTCTTCATAAGTAATAGTATTAGAAAAATATTGAGCAAATAAATCTGGAGCAGCGAAATTTTTAATACTTAACAAACCAGAAATGGCAGTTACAATCAAAGTTATTAAAATAGGAATTCCCCATCGATTTTTTAATTGTTGTTTTGCAAATTCCTTGTATTTTTTTCTTTCAAACATAAAATACCCTCCAAAAAAATAAATTCAAAAAAGTAATTTTTTTTTAGAATTCTTCCAAATAAAATGGAAATTCCAAATCTTATCTGTAAGATTAAATATCGAGTTTTAATTTTAAATATATTGGTGGCTTTTTGCTTCGCAAAAAACAGGCTATTCGGAGTTTCGCTATCGCTACAGCCGCTTCCTTCGCTTCGCTCAGTCCAGTGGCCGCCTTCGGCGCTCCTACTATCCTTGCCACGGTTAAAATCAAAAAATCGAAATCAAAACTTATATAATAATTTTACTACTTTACTGATGATATTTCAATGTATTTTTGATATAATAATGAAATGAAATTAATATGCGGACCTATGGCTACAATTTCTCATCCTGCTTTTAGAATGCTTATTGAAAAATTTGGAGGATGTGACGAATATTTTACAGAAATGATAAATGCAGGAACACTTTTAGTTAACGGTCCATTTGAAAAATACTACATAAATCCAGCTCCTGTTCCACAAAAAGTTGTGTGGCAGTTGACAGGTAACGATAAAGAGAAAATGACAGAAGCAGCCAGAATCCTTTTGAACTTGGAAGGTATTGGTATAGATATAAATATGGGTTGTAGTGCTCCTGAAATCTATAAACATCAAGCAGGAATAGCATGGATGCTTAAAGATAAAAATGAAACAGCAAAAATGGTTCGTAGTGTTGCAGAACAAGTTCAAAGTTATAATAGTCATCATGAAAATAAAAAAAGACTAAGTGTAAAACTAAGATTAGGAAATGATGATTTTACCGATGAATTTTTTTACAATTTTTGTGATATGCTGGTTGATGAAGGTGTAGAACTTCTAACTTTACATCCAAGAACAAAAAAAGAAAAACTTACAAGACCACCAAGATATGAATATTGTCAAAAAATAGCAGAGCGGTATAAAAATCAGAAAGTAAAAGTGTATTTAAATGGAAAAGTAAGTGATTGGAATTCATTTAATGATGCACTTATAAAAGCTCCTGATGTTGATGGAGTGATGATATCAACAGCTGCAGTACAAAAACCATGGATATTCGCACAATTAAAACAGCTATCTTTAGAACCAGTTAATATGGAAGAACTTTCATTACAATATATGGAAGATATTGAACAGTTTCAACCTCCTGAATTTTGGAAAACAAGACTTCAAAGATTTTTTACATATTTTTCAAAAAATTTCAAATTTTCACATTATGCGCAAACTCAATTTTTGAATGCAAAAGATAATGAAGATTTGCGAAAAAGAATTTCAGATTTTTTTTACAAATGTCCAGATGAAAGAATAAAAAAACTTTAATCAAGGTCTGTCCCTGCACGTGCTTTAAGTTTACACACCAACGGACGTTTTAGTCCGCACGTGCTGCGAGTTTTTTTTAACGCTTTGCTAAAAAACTCAGAAAAAAATCTGTTTAAAAATCAAGGTCTGTCCCTGCACGTGCGTTGTGTATATACTGAAACAAGTTCAGCATGACGAATTTTATTAGGCATCCCAGGGCAAACGCATTATAAAAAATATTTTCATAAAAGTTGGCGCGAGGGAGTGAGACACAGGGCAAAAAGACTTTTTTTGGGGCTGCCGCGAGAGCGGCATTATAATAGTTTCTATACCCCAAAAAACGTCTAGCGCATT
>JALFAW010000155.1 GCA_022773305.1 Spirochaetia bacterium | reverse complement strand
ATGGATTAGTTAGATTATTTGATAATAACTTAATTCTTTTTAAGTGAGGGATATATGTTAGTTCAGATTAAAGACATTAAGATTAGAAAAAGAGTTCGTAAAGATTTAGGAAATCTTGAAGATTTAAAAGACAGCCTTAGAACTTATGGACTTTTGAATCCTATCACTTTGAATGGAAAATACGAATTGATTGCTGGCGAAAGAAGGCTTCAGGCTGCAATTCAACTTGGTTGGACTAGCATTCAGGCAAATATCATTGAAAATATTTCGGATGTAGATCAGCTTGAAATGGAAATCGAAGAAAACAATCAGCGAAAAGAATTTACTGATGATGAACTTCTGGAAGGCTACAAGCGTCTTGAAAAATTAAGAAATCCAGGTTTCTTCTATAGAATATTTCTTTTTTTCAAGAAAATCTTTCAAAAAATTGCAGATTTTTTTGCGTCTTTAAAAAAGAAAAACTGATTTTCTGGAGAACATTTTGTTTCTGAATAAATTGTTTAAATGTCATAAAAAATTTCTTTCTTTTGTTTTCTGTCTCTGTCTTTTATTTTGTTCAAAAGTTTTTGCGATTGGAGCTGGAGTCCAAATTGGTGCCGGACCTTCTTTTTTGGATTTTTCTGGAACTCCTCAGGATGAATTTTCCAATGGCGCAAGTCATTTTGAAAACATTACAGGTACTCTCAAGTTTTTTAGAATTCCGCTTGTGATTGGTTTTGGAATTGAAAGCGGTACTTATGATAATGATTTTGCCATTGGAGCTTCGGCATTTGCAGATTTATGGCTTATAAATCTGCAGAAGGATTATGAAAACTGGCTTTTTTACGGCGGTGTTGGTCTGAGCGGTGATATTTTATTTTCTGTTAATAAAAATACGTTTGGTTCCTATGGTTTAAGAATCTTTTTTGGTGTCGACTGGCCTTTGATGGACAATTTTCTTGAACTTTATGTTCAGGCAACTTCAAATATTTTTATAATTCCAGGTAATACTTTCCAAAAAGCTGGTGATTTTCTTTTGGGTGATGTTGGAGTAAGAATTCCTGTAGAGATGGGGATTCGCTTTCATTTTTGATTCCTGCTTTTTTTGATTTAGACTTTATTTGATTTCGCCAGTTGACTGTGAATGTCGCGAAGCGGCATGGCGCAGGGTTTAAACTTGAACAGCGTCCCGAGGCTGGAACTGATCTGCACCCAAAAAAGGTGACAGTTTTAAAAGTCACTGGTGGCGAATTGGTGACACTTTTTTATTTTTAGTCAGCTGTAATACAGCATATTTATTTTACTGCAACCGTTTGAGAGACAAAAGTGTTTCTTCTGTTTCAAAACAGTTACAGGTTTTTATAATTGCAAATACTCTGATTCCTGTCAATCTTTTATGACCATCAGATATGTCCCTTTCGGATTCTGTTCCCGAAACTGCACCGGTGATAATCCTCCTAAAGACTGCTTTGGTCTTTCGTTGTTGTAATATTCAATAAATGGGGCAATTTCGGCTACAACTTCATCAATGGGAATCTGTCTGTTCTTGAACTTTGACTTGCCGAACTTGTTGTAAAGGCATTCGGTTTTTATTACTCCGTTTGCACTTTCCATTGATGCATTATCCCAGCAGACTCCTCTTGCAGAACAGCTTTGAATCATTCCCAAAAACTTAATCTTTTCCTTGAATTTTGGAGAAAGATAAGTTGATCCCTGGTCTGTATGAAAAATGGCTCCTTTAAGATTTCTTTCTTCTGCAAGTAAGTCCAATGTATTCTCACACAGTTCTTCATCAGGATGATCAGAAATTTTCCACGCTACGATTTCTCCGTTGAACAGATCCTCAATCAGGCTTAGGTACTTCACGCATTCTCTGCCGTAAAGATATGTCAGGTCTGAAACATACTTTTTGTTGCTTTCTAAGGCGAAAAAATTACGTTTAAGAAAGTTTTCAGGGACTTCTTCCCTGTTTTTCCTCATCCTGTTGTATTCTTCCGGTGTAAAACGTTTTCTTCGGACTGTTGAAAGCAGTGCGTTTTCCTTCATAAGCCTGAGGATTTTCTTTCCGCTTATTTCTATTGCGAATTTTTGGCGTACCAGATTAGTCATCGGTCTATAGCCGATTCCATAATTATGACTGATTTGTTTTTCTTTAATGAATACAAGAATTTCGTCATCTTCCGGTTCATCTTTTTGTTTCAGAAAATCGTAGTAGTTTTTTCGGTTTATGTTTGCTATCCTGCAGTAAACTGTCAGTTTCCCTCCTGTTTTTTCGGCTGCCCGCTTGATTGCCCTGCACCGTTTTTTTTTTGATACTTTGTCAACTTTAATCCCGCATTCTTCTGCAAGTGCTTCATAATATGCAAGTTTTTGCTTCAGGTATTTTACCTGTTTTTAAAGTTCTACGGGATTTTCTTCTTCCTGTTCCATTGCTTCCTCACCAAGAAAATAGTTCAATTTTCCTTCTGAGGCTATTTTAGCAATTTCCAGGCATTTATTCACAAAATAATCTCTTGTATGCATCCAGTCCCTTTCGGTTGAATCGCTGACTCCGTATTTTCGTGCTATCGCCTTTTTGCTCAGTTTCTTCACTTCATAATCAACAATTGCATTGATTCTTGTCTCGACTGGTACGCTTCCGCTTTCCATTTTTGCCTCCAAATCTGTCACTTTTTCGTCACCAGTCGATTTTAAATGTGTTACTTTTTAGGGGTACAGATCAAACAGGCGAGCGAAGCGAGAGCCGCTTGCGGCCGTAGCGATAGCGAAGCTGTGGAACGGCTCGTTGGAAAACAGCTCTCGGCTATATTATTTATAATCTGTGTAAAGATGGGTTTGGGCAAATTTTATGATTTGTTCGGCATTCTCGTCGAGCTGCCAAGGTGCATTCAAAACCAGCATTCCGCTTCCGTAAAGGCGAGGCAAATCTGGGGCATTTTTTTGATAGACTTTTAATGTGAGATTTTTGATTTCAATATTCTGGTTTAGTTTTTTTGCATTTTCACAGATTGATTCGAGCATTTTGTTGATTTCTTGTTCGCGGTGGGCAAGCAAGGGATACCAGAGCATAATAATTCCAGTATTCCATTTTTTATGAACCATGTTGATATATTTTGCTGCGTCCAGATAATCCTGAGTTTCTTCGTAACTTGGGTCAATGAGTGCAGCACCGCGTTTTGTTTTTGGCGGCGTGAGTGCGTTCAAAAGTTCCCAGCCATTTCTTTTATGAATCTGAATGGCCGGGAATGGAGTTTCCTTGAAATCTGGTGAATTTTTCATATTATTCTGCAGATTGTGTATTTCCTGAGGATGAAGTTCAGACAAAATAAGTGTATCCTGACTGCGCATGAAATTTCTTTCAATTTCAGGGGAGCCGGGATACTGATTTTTTTTGTGATATTTTTCCACGAAATTTATGTATTCACGCATTTGCTCAGGAAAATCGGGACATTTTAAAAGTTCAGTTATGCCTTTTTCTGCTTCACCTGTTTTGATGATTCTTTCATCCTGCAGACTGTAAATTCCGCTGCCGGAATGAGTATCAAAAAAGGTGTATGGTTTTTCTTTTTTGTTTAAACTTTGCAAAACATAAGTCAAAACGTAATGTTTTAAAATGTCCGCGTGATTTCCTGCGTGAAATGCATGTTGATAACTTAACATGATTTCATTTTATCACAAATGGGGTTTAAACTCCAGTTTTCCAGCCAGATTTTCCTCAGTTTGATTCTCTGGTTCTTGCTGCGCACTTTTATCCTGCACAAAAGTTACGTCTACATCGCTTCCTTCTGAAATATTTCCGGACAAAAGTTCTTTTGCAAGAGGATTTTCAACATAAGTCTGAATTGCACGTTTTACAGGACGCGCACCCATTGATGGTTCATAGCCAACATCTGCCAGAAAATTCATTGCAGAATCGTCAAAATGGAGTGTAATTTTTCTATCTTTCAATCTTGCAAAGACTCTTTCAAGCTGGATTTGAACGATTTTATTAATGCAGGATTTTCCAAGCTGTCCAAACATTACAATTTCATCGATTCTGTTTAAAAATTCCGGGCGGAATGTCTGTTTCAAAAGCAAATCAATTTGTGTTTTGACATTTTGAGAAACTTCGAGAGAAGCGCTGCTGCCATTTTGCTCCTGTTTTTCTGCATCTTCCAAAATCAGATTGCTTCCAAGGTTGCTTGTCATGATGATGATTGTGTTTTTAAAATCAACGACACGTCCTTGTCCGTCTGTCAATCTTCCGTCATCAAGAACCTGTAAAAGCACGTTGAAAACATCTGGATGAGCTTTTTCTACTTCATCAAACAGAATGACGCTGTATGGACGACGACGAACTGCTTCTGTCAATTGTCCACCCTCGTCGTAACCAACGTATCCTGGTGGTGCTCCAATTAAACGTGTTACACTGAATTTTTCCATATATTCACTCATGTCTATACGGGTCAGAGCTTTTTCGTCATTAAAAAGGAAATCTGCCAGTGTTTTTGCAAGTTCTGTTTTACCAACTCCTGTTGGACCTATGAACATAAAACTTCCAAGAGGACGATTCGGGTCATTTAATCCACTTCTGTTACGACGAATGGCATCACTTACGACTTGAACAGCTAAATCTTGTCCTACAACACGTTTATGCAGAACTTCTTCAAGTTTCAGATATTTTTGTTTTTCTCCTGCAAGCATCTTTGCTACAGGAATTCCACTCCAGGATGATACAACTTTTGCAATGTCTTCTTCTGTTACAGCCTGACGAAGTAAACTTTCTCTGCCTTCATCTTTTTTTGTTTTGTCAGCCTGAAGTGCATCTGCAAGTTCTTTTTCTAATGAAGGAATGATGCTGTATTTATATTCTGCTGCTTTTTCCAGATTTCCTTCTCGTGAATATTTTTCCTGCTCAAAACGTGCATTTTCAAGTTTTTCTTTGAGGCTTCGGCTTTTATTGATTGATTCTTTTTCGTTTTGCCATTGCATTTTCATAGCATCGCGTTTAGAAGAAATCTCTGCAAGTTCTTTTTCAAGTTTTTGCAATCTTTCTTTTGAAGCCTGGTCATCTTCTTTTGAAAGTGACTGTTTTTCTATCTGGAGCTGGAGAATTTTTCGTTCTACCTGATCTAGTTCTGTAGGTTGACTTTCAATTTCCATTTTTAGTCTGCTGGCTGCTTCGTCAACCAAATCAATTGCTTTATCTGGCAAAAAACGTGTTGTTATATATCTGTCAGATAATGTTGCCGCTGCCACAAGCGCTTCATCTTCAATACGAACCCCATGATGGATTTCATATTTTTCGCGAAGTCCACGCAAAATGGCGATTGTATCTTCAACTGTAGGCTCTGCACAATAAACTTGTTGAAAACGTCGTTCCAATGCTGCATCTTTTTCGATATATTTTCTATATTCGTCAAGAGTTGTAGCACCAATTGCACGCAGTTCTCCTCTTGCAAGTGCCGGTTTCAAAAGATTTGAAGCGTCCATGCTGCCTTCGCTTGCACCAGCTCCCACAAGCGTATGTAGTTCATCTATAAAAAGAATGATTTGCCCTTCTGATTTTTGAACTTCATTGATGAGGGCTTTGAGTCTTTCTTCAAATTCCCCGCGGAATTTTGCTCCTGCAACAAGACTGCCTAAATCCAAAGCCAAAAGTCTTTTATTTTTTAAACTTTCCGGAACATCTCCGGAAGCAATTCTACGTGCTAAACCTTCGACTATTGCAGTTTTTCCAACTCCAGGTTCACCAATTATTACAGGATTATTTTTTGTACGCCGACAAAGAACTTGCATTACTCGTCTGATTTCTTCGTCACGACCAATAACAGGGTCAATTTTGTCCATTCGAGCAGCAGCTGTCAAATCACGACAATATTTTTCGAGTGCACGAGTTTTGCTTTCCGGATCTTGACTATCTACTGTTTGATTTCCACGTACAGATTTTAATGCTTCTATAACTGCATTATGATTGATTCCACAAGAGCGAAGTAATTCACAGGTTTTATCCTCTCCTTGTGTCATTGAAAGTAAAATATGTTCCGTCGAAAGATACTGGTCTTTTAATGCAGCCATTTCGTTTTCGGCTTTTGCAATTACTTTTTGCAGTTGTGAAGAAAAATAAACTTGAGCACCACCAGAAACTTTTGGATTTTGACTGATGATTTGCTTTACTTTATTGAGTAATTCAGCGGAAGGAATTCCAATTCGCTCAACTACTGGTGCAATTAATCCATCTTTTTGTTCAAGCAACGCCTCAAGGACGTGTTCACATCCAATCTCAGAATTATCGTTTCTGTTGGCAATCGAAGAAGCCTCTTGTAAAGCTTCCTGCGTTTTGATAGTAAAATTTTCATAATTCATAAGCCTTACCTTCTTGTTCTTAATATTCGAACAGTAAATAAAATAGTTTCAAAAATAATTTCCAAATGTTGCTTTCAATTAATTGGAATAAACATTTTCGTTTTTTTGAAATCATAATTTATTTGTAATAGAAGATAATAATAATTATGAATTATGACAAGATTTTATTAGGACAAATGTCAAGTTTTGAATTTTTATTTTTAGGGTGGCTTTTTGCTTCGCAAAAATCAGGCTTTTCAGGGTTACGCTATCGCTTCATTCCTTCGCTCCGCTTCGGAACTGGCTTCGCCAGCCCTTACAATCCTTGCCACGGTTTGTAAATCAAATACTCG
>JALFAW010000087.1 GCA_022773305.1 Spirochaetia bacterium | reverse complement strand
AGGATGAGGAAGTAGAAGTAAAAGTCAAGAAGCTGATCTGTTTCTGCGGAATAGATACACTGACGGCAGTTTCCATTGTCTCAGAAGTGGGAGACTTCATGAGGTTTGCACGGGCATGGGACTTTGCGAATTTTGTTGGGTTGTCAGTTGGAGAACATTCTTCGGGAGGAAACGAAAAACATCTTGGAATCACGAAGTCCGGCAACTGTTATTTGAGGCGGCTTTTTACGGAAAGTGCAAAAAGCATAAAGAAGACGAATGTAAAGTTTAAGAAATCAAAAAGACTTCTGGACAGACAGAAAGGGAACGACCCGAAAGTAATTGCCTATGTAGATAAATGCAGGTACAGGTTAAAGCACAAGATGATGAATCTTGAGAGTCGTGGAAAAGCATCGAACGTAGCTTCAACGGCAGCAGCAAGGGAACTGGCATGTTTTGTCTGGGGAATGATGACCGATCACATTGCCTAGATTAAATAAAGATTGAAAAACTTATAAAATTTGGAGAGATTTTATTTGGCTTTTTTAAGCAAAAACTATCAGGAAAAATAAGCAGGCAGCAAGGATTAGTTATCTTTGAAATCCCTACTTGGCGACCTTTAGAAATAAAGTGTTATGCTCGACGTTAGACAGAAAGAACTTTGGCGAATCCATTGACCTTACGGGATGAACATGTTCATTATCCAAGAATATAAGAGTTGGTAAATTGCCGAATGATCTTTCCTGCTTTTTTTTCTTGACAGGAGACACAACATATAAGGAATTAGAACTTATAAGCTACACCAAGACTGATAAACTTGAAATATGGATAATAGCCTGCAACGCTCTTGGTTTCAGTAGTATATTCATAAGCGCCCTTTTCAGAATTATACGTCTGACTGGTATATTCTAAAGAGTTTTAGAATCTTACAGCAAGTCCTATGTTTAATCTTGGAGAAAATACGAAATGAGTTTTTACACTAATATCGTCGAGTTTTTTACCTTCTGTTCCATTAATGTATTCATAACGATTATCACCGTATGTATTTCCGAACAGAACTGTTTCAAGCTTAAATGCAAAACGATTGTTTTTTCTAGCTCCTGGCTGCCAACCAATTCTTGCATCAAAAGGAAGGAATGCAGCCCCTCCGGCAGTATTAATACCCAATCCAAAGCCATATGAAACATAAAAATCCCACCACCATAATGAACCAAAAACAAGGAAATTGAAAGGAATTCCACAAAATGTTCTTGTTTCAGCAGTATAAATAGTTCCTGCATGAGCTAACACATCAAAAGGTCCAGGTATAAAAACATTTGCCTCAGCTCCCACATCACATCGAAGAACATCATTGATCGGGAACATATAAGCACCTCTGAAATCAACGCCAAATAAAGGTGCATAACCTACTTCAAAACGTAAAGGTCTTTCAAGACCGTAATTACTGCTTTTTGAATCTTCCTGTGCAAAAATCCCAGTACAAAACAGTGCACACAAAGCAAACACTGAAATCAATTTTTTCATAACTTTTATACTCCTTTTTGGCTCAATCATTTTTTTTGTGTGATTGAATAAAATAGGGATAAAAGCCTGTATAATTGATTTTGCTATAAAACTAAACAGGCAGAATCCCTATGAATACTTATATCAGAATTCCAAATACAATTCAATCATTCAACAACACAGAAAGCAGAATTGCCAAAACTATTTCTGGTAGGTCAGTTTATGTTCTTGAAGGTGAAATCGAGAATCCTTGTACAGAATATTGTTTCAACTGCAACTGCGTCATGCACATTCATTCAAGACAGACAAGGAGTCTGAGGCACATACCGTTCGGGAACACACTGACAGAACTCCGCTTTATCCAGAACAGATATTTCTGTCAGCACTGCCATGCGACGCGAAACCAGCTGATTCCCTTCAAGGCAAAAGAGCATTTTATTACGACAGAGCTTGAATCGTATGCAGGAAAACTGCTTGCCTTCGGACTTACGAACAAGGAAGTCTCGGAAATCACCGGGCTAAACAAGAACATCATAAAAGCAATCGACCTGAAAAGGCTGAAAGACCTTTACACGATTGACGGAGAAACGCTGATTGCGCCAGAGGAGCAGGCACGCTTCCTGGGCGTAGACGAATTCAAGCTTCACAATGGGCATAAATACGCGACCGTAATAGTCAATCTTGAGAACGGTCATATTCTCTGGATTGCACACGGAAAGAAAAAAGAAGTGGTATTTTCATTCATCGAGCATGTCGGAGAGGAATGGATGGATGGCGTTGAAGCCGTTGCCTGCGACATGAATTCGGATTTCCAGGAAGCCTTTGAGGAAAAATGCCAGCACATTCAGGTAGTTTTTGACTATTTCCATATCATAAAGAACTTCAACGACAAGGTTATAAGTGAAATCCGCAAGGATGAGCAGAAGAGACTTGTTTCTGAAGGGAGGTATGAAGAGGCCGCAAGACTCAAGAAAACAAAATACATTCTCACTTCCTCGCGCGCCCTGCTGGAAGCTAAAGACCGCGAAGGTGAGCAGGGAAAAGTCATAGAAAAATCCGGCGAAATCTTCAGGCGCAATGAAGTTGTTCGTAAAACCAGCTATGTTGATTTATACGAGAGCCTGATTCGGGAGAACAAGCTTCTTTTTACAGTCGACCTGATTAAGGAAAAACTTTCTGCCGCTTATGCTCTTACTGATGAGGTGAAAATGTCTGGTGCGGTCAGCGAGATAATGGTACTCTGTCACGGAACCGGAAACGACCATTTCCTCTGGTTTGAGAGACTCATAGACCGCCATTTTGAGGGAATCATCGCCCACGCAACCTACAAAATTTCCACGGGCAGGCTGGAAGGCATCAATAACAAAATCAAGACGTTACGGCGGCAGGGCTACGGATATCCCGATGATGACTATTTTTTCCTCAAGCTCTTTGATGCTTCAAGAAAAGTTTATATCAGAAATCAGAAATCACACAAAATTTAGGATTGAGACTCCTTTTCATTATGAACTTATTATTTGGAGTACAAAGGGCGGGGGGGGGTAGTCATTTAATGACCAAGTGAAAAAATAAATGATTTTTTTTGGAAGAGATTGTCCGCTCAAGCCGGACAATGACAGAGTTTTCAAGAAGGAAAGTAACAGAACTAGCTATCTTTAAGCTCATCCTTATGCCGCAGTGTATACCAGATGATTCCAAGACAATAGAAAAAAGTTGCAATAAAATTGAAGAAAATTGCCATGCGAAGTGATGGAACATAAACAAGCGCAATAAGATAGCCAAGAAAACCTGCAATAGTTCCGGACATATCTATAAGGTTGTCGAAGGAAGCACGGGTCTCGCTCTTTTTGAAAAACCAGGCTTTGGCGCCTTCAAAAATCTTGTCGCTGATGCCGCCGAAGAAAATGTACATGCCCATACTGATTACCCAGAAGATGAACATGTTGAGGGTTGCTTCGGAATAGATGAAATAGAGAATACTTGCCGCTGCCTGCATCAGGAAAAATGGCAGCATAAGAGGAAGCAGTTTTTTGTTCCAACGTGACCACATAAAGCCCAGGAGGACGCCGCCGCCCCAGCCGATTATGCTTTGCAGGGAAATTAAGCGGGGAGACAAAATTGCATAAACTTCTTTATTGATTACTGCGGCAGAAAGACCGGTAAAAAGATAGTAAAAGCCGTCTGCACAAAGCAGGGGCCAGTATTTTTTGGAATCAGATATCAAGGACATATTGGTATTATAGAAGAAAGAATGCCCTGTGGCAAGATAAATTAGGGACAGACCTTGTTTTCAAAAAGGGACAGACCTTGTTTTTTTCATTTTTTTAAATTAATTTTCCATTTGCCCATACTTTGAATGTAAGGTATTTTACAAATCTTTTTTTTATTTCTTTTAGTTGAATGAAAAGCTGAATGATTCACTTCGGGGCGTTGCGGGGTGTCCCCGCTGAGGGGGTAGAGAAAGCCACGAGTCACACAGAAAAAAACATCTTTTCTACGATTACAAATCATACTTTGTGCTGTGCGACTCGTGGCTGGAACGCAGGGGGAGACTTCCCCCTCCTTTTTTACAACTAATGTTTTTATTTTAATCTTTTACTACTTTTGTTAGTTTTGCCATTTTATTGTAGATTTCTGTATTGTCATAAAATCCTTTGAATTCATCTTGTCCAGCACCGAGTGCAAAAACTGGAACTGGTAATCCAGTGTGACTATTTGATGTCCATCCAAGTCCACTTTTTGCATTCAAAATATGAGTGATTGTGATTGTCAAAGGTTCATAAGTTCCATACAAATCATATTCCATCTGTGTTCTGCTGTTGTCGTTTTTAATTGTTTTTTCATATGCAGTTTTAATGCGGCTATATTCGTAATCTGTAAGTACAAGTCCATCATTCTTGTTGGAACCTTCACTTCCAGGAAGTTTCAAGCCGAACAATTGTTCTACATCAGTCATTACTTCTTCTAAACTTGTACCATTCTTTTTGTAATTCGAAACATAATCTGAATCAAATTTTGCATATGAAATTTTCTGATTGTCAAGAGTTCTGAAAAACAAGTTGTAATCAGTTCCTGCATAACCGATTGTAAGTCCACCTGTTTCGTGGTCTGCTGTCACTATAATCAATGTTTCTTTTGGATGTTTATTGTAAAACTCGATAGCTTCTTCAACAGCAGCGCTCAGAGCCAATGTATCAGCAATAGAAGAACGTGCATCATTTGCGTGGCAAGCCCAGTCAACTTTACCACCTTCTACCATCATAAAAAATCCTTTTTTATTGTCTAAAACTTCAATTCCTTTGCGAACATAGTCTCTCAATGCCCATTCATTATTTTTACGGTCATTATCATAACTCATTGCATCTCCATCAGCGAGTGTTTCTGCAACTACAATAGCTTTGTCACCATTTTGTAAACTGTTTGCATCATTTTGAGTAAAACAAACTTTATATCCAGCTGATTTTGCAAGTTCATAAATTGATGTTTTGTCATCTTTCTTGTCTTGTGGTTCCATTAATGCACCACCAGCAAAATAATCAAAATTTGACTCAACAAGTTCCTGTCCAATTGCATAGTTTGATTTTCGGCTTGCCTGATGAGCATAAGTTGCAGCAGGAGTTGCATGATTTAAGTTTACAGTTGAAACAACACCGATTTTCCATTTTTTTTGGTCGCGTAATTGTTCTGCAATTGTTCGGTATTTTATTTTCTTTGTGATATCAACATTGATTGAAGATGAATGTGTTTTGTATCCCGTAAAGATTGAAGTTGCTGTAGAAGCAGAATCTGGTGCAAACGAAGTAGCATCATATGTACTTGCAGAACCAGCAACAGGGAAATCGTAAAAACTCAGGTTCTTCATTGCAGGACTGTCCCCAGCGTTTTCTGAATTTTTTACTACATCAACAATTCCTGCAGCATCTTTTCCAGCATAATAAGCGGCGCTTTGAATCTGTGGATAACTCATTCCGTCACCAATAAAAACAAAAACATATTTTGGAGTACCACTTCCATCTTTTTTTCCTTGAATTTTTGTTTCAGCATGAAGTGTACAAATGTTTAAAGCAAGAATTGCCAAACATGTTTTGAAAATTTTTGATTTTCTCATATTCTACTCCCATTTTTTTCTAAAAAGAAATAAATTTATAACTTTTCTTTGGATTAGTTTGTATATAAACTTTCATTGTCCGCATTTTACAAACTAATCGCTGTTATCCTAAAGTATTTTTTTGAGTTTCAGAGTATTTTTACTAAACTCTTGACTCATTCATGATTCGTAAAAATGATTTCCGGTGGTGTATTTATTTACATAACGAACCACCGGTTCAAACTAAATTATTGTAACTATATTATCTCAATATTTGCTCGTATTATTTTTTTATATCAGCTAAAGTACATTTCCAGTTGATTGGAACAGCAAATTTTGCAACTCCATATTTATCAAATGTCATGCGTACACCAGTTGTAACAGAGCCAAATTTGTTGCTGAGATTATATGTAAGATTTGGATAAACTTCAGTTTTACCAGAATCATCATCTCCAAGCATCATAGAAACTTTTGCCTTTGCTCCAACTGTAAGATTGTCTGTAGCTTTATATGAAATATTCAATTTTGTGAGAAATGGAATCAAATCAGTATCATTTTTTTGGTATTTTTTTGTTTCACCATTATCTAAATATTCATTTCCAAGACCACAAACTACATCAACTCCGGCAAAAAGTCCCAAATCACTGAATTTATATCCTGCTGTAAAACTTACAGAATTTTTTGCTGTCTTTGTTATGTAATCAGTATCTGTATTGTTATAAATGTATCCTGCATTCAAAGTTAGATTTTCAATTGAATTCAAGCCGACGAATACACCAACAGAAATATTATTTCCAGTCACATTTTGGAAAGTTGCACCAGCTGAAAAGAGTTTTTTCATTCCGAAACTCAAACCTGCATCAAGTCCAAGTTTATTGATATTCAAAACAGAGCCATCCTCAAAACGTAAACCGCCACCTAGTTTCACAAAAATGTTATCTTCATCTCCAAAATTCAAATTGCTCAATGCACCTAAACCACTTTGTAAGATTCTTGCGAATTTAGGTAAATCATCACTAGCTGCAAAATATCCTGCATCAACTGCAACTTTTGTAGAAAAATCGTTTCCAGCGATAATTTGGAAAGCATCAACAGGTTTATATCTTCCGTAACCGCGAAGACGAACTGTGCTTTCTTTTCCATTGTATTTTCCTGCTGCAAATTCCAATCGAACACGAGCGTCAAACTGTGAACTACTTGCATCCATCTGAATACGATTGCTTACTCGAGTTGAATTAGTGAATTCGTTAGAATAACCATCACCGTCTTCATTTTTTTGATTTTCAAATTCGAATAAATCAGAACCACCAGTAGAATCTGCATCTCCACCAAAAGTGTTTACAATTTTAACTGACTGAGCTGTCACTACACCACAAATCAGCATTCCTGCCAATCCAATCGAAATAATTTTCTTCATAAATAAGTCCTTGTCAAAAGAAGATTTTTGTTTTGATTCTAATGACAACCACACTTTATTGATTATTTATGAATTTTTCGTGAAGGAAATGTTAAGCCTGTGTAAATTGAAATGGTTTAAACCATATTTTTTTTAGTTTTAGCAGAAATGAAATTTTAATTTGATAAGGGGAAGGAAAACTTGCCAAAACTCATGGCATGTGCCAAACAAAATGTACGTTGTAATGCAAACTTTTAGCACATGCAGGGACAGACCTAAATTGATAAACTAAATTCTCTTGAGTTTTTTAGCGATAGCGTTAAAAAAAACTCACAGCATGTGCCAAACAAAATGCACGTTGTAATGCGAGCTTTTAGCACATGCAGGGACAGACCTAAATTGATAAACTAAATTCTCTTGAGTTTTTTAGCGATAGCGTTAAAAAAAACTCACAGCATGTGCCAAACAATATGTACGTTGTAATACAAACTTTCAGCACATGCAGGGACAGACCTAAATTGATAAACTAAATTCTCTTGAGTTTTTTAGCGATAGCGTTAAAAAAAACTCACAGCATGTGCTAAACAAAATGTACGTTGTAGTTCAAGCTTTCAGCACATGCAGGGACAGACCTCGGTTAGTTCGGCACGAGCCAGAGAAAATCTTTCTAATTTTTCTTTTTTGCAAGAAGAGATCCTGAAATAACTGCTGTCAAAGGTGCTGTCATAGCAAGCCCAAAACTTCCGGCAATGGTGTTAATAATTTCTACAGCAACTACATTATTATTCAAAATATTATAAATTGGAGTCCCCTGTGCCATAAATGTCATGAGAAGTGCAATACATGTTCCTGAATATGCCAAAAGGAGTGTTGTTGTCATTGTTCCCATCGCAGCTTGTGCAACATTCATCCCTGATTTTATAGCACAAATTCTAGAAATCTCAGGACAATTTTGGACAACCTCATAAACTGCCGACGTGATGTCAACACTTAAATCCATCACCGAACCGCTTGCTCCGATGCAGACAGAAGCCATAAAAATTTGAGTTAAATTCAAGTTTTCAAACCCTGAATATAACAAAGCTTCAGAATTTGCCATAACAGCACCATGAATACGAAAAACTTTACTGCAAATTACAGAAAGCATCATAGCAAAAAGAATTCCGCTCATTGCGCCACAAAATGAAGATAAAAGTCTTTTGTTCATTCCATACACAAGAAAAAGAATAACAAAAGTCATCACAGCTATCACAATAAAACCACACAAAATCGGATTATATCCTTTTAAAAAAAGCGGAACCATGATTTTCCACAAAACAAGAACTGTAATCACAAATGATAAAACAGAACGAAGTCCAATCCCGCGAGCAAAAATAATCAAAAAAAGTGCAAATGCCAGTGCAAGAAAGAATTCTCCATTCAACCGATAATAATCTATCAGATTTACAGAAAGAATTTCATCCGTATCATAATGAACAACACATTGAACTTTATCACCTTTGCGAAAAATTTTGTCCTGTGAAAGAGAACCTCCCAGCATATTCCAGCCTTCCGCACTCTGCCCCTTAAATTTTCCATCGCAAAATTTCACAAGACAAATTTGCTGACCGGTACGAATTAACCCAGTATCGATTAGACTGGAATTATTCACTTCTAAAACAACTGCTTTGCATTTTTCAGCATCCTTAAACTGCAACGCTCCTTCAAAACCTGTCGGGATAAAGATTAAAATTGCTATAATTACCAAAATAACAGGAATGGCAAAAAACTTTCTTTTCATCAAAAACCTCCATTGGTGTTTAAGAGTTAATCACGAGCCAAGGGCAATCCTTTTTTTATAAACAATATTTTTTTTTGAGTTTTAGCGAAGCGTTAAAAAACTCACGGCTCGTGTAAACAAAAACCTCCATTGGTGTTTAAGTGTTAATCACGAGCCAAGGATAATCCTAAAGATTTACAATGTATTAAGTGAAAAGCATATTGAAATACTGTAAATTCTAAACAAATATTGTGTTAAAAAAAAGTTAAATAGTTCTAGTTTTGAATATTCAATTTTTTATATTATGTGTGTTTTTTCACTTTCTAAACGTTCAGGCTAAATAAAACAAGGATGTTGAAAAAGTTTTTACATCACAACCCATTATCTCCACTTTCATACAATTAACTTATATGTTATAATATTATATGGAAACAAAATTAATTCTTCTTGATTTAGACTACACTCTTTTAAAAAACGATAAAACAATCTCACAAAAATCAATAAAGGTGTTGAACGCTTGTCAAAAACAAGGTATAAAAGTTGGATTTTCTACAAGCCGTGGAAACACAAACATTCAACAATATGTTGACTTAGTAAATCCCGATATCATAATCTGTAATGGTGGAGCAAATATTTACAGTAACGGAGAACTTCTCCACTCACAAGGGTTTACGTTAGAACAAACTCGTCAAATTTTTGCAGCAGCATACAAAGAAAGTGGCGAAAATATCGAAATGACTTGTGATACAGAAAATGAACTGTATTGGAACAGAACCGAAAATAAAACAAATCAGTTTACAAATGATACAGAATTTGATGATTTTTTGGATTTTAAACTTTCTGCACTAAAAATTTGCATACAAACTACAAATCAAGAATTAATAGAACGCATAATCAAAACTTCAAATGTTCAAGATTGCAAAGCAATCCCATTTTCTGACATTCCTTGGTATAAGATTGCACCAACAAAAGCAACCAAAGAAAATGCAATTCATTTTGTGGCAAGTTTTTTTAATATTCCAACTTCCAAAATGATTTCCTTTGGCGATGATTACAGTGACATCGGAATGCTTAAACTCTGTGGCAAAGGAATTGCAATGGGAAATGCCATAGAAGAAGTAAAACGAGTTGCTTCCGATATCACACTCACTAACGATGAAGATGGCGTCGCAATTTATCTTGAAAAGAATATTTTGAAAAATGAAACAGATAAATAAAAAAATACAGACAACACAGAAACAATAAAACTTTTCCCACCTGCGAGCTTTCTGCGTGAGAGATTGGAGCACCGCCGAAGGCGTTCCGTAGCGTAGCGAAGGAATGAAGCGTTAGCGGAAGTGCGCAAAGCTCGACGGCTTTAGCCGGCACGCCCTGATATCTTTTGATTTAACTTTTTTCTCTTTTTTTAATAGCATTAATTATGTTTTTTGAGTATAATCGCATATAAATTAAATAAAAAAGGCTCTTGAGGTATCAGATGTTTTGCAATCATTCAGACATAAATAATAAAACTATATTTTCATTTGAAGTTTTTCCGCCAAAGAAAAATATGCCCATCGATACGATTTTCAAAACTTTAGATGAACTTCGGGATTTGCGACCTGATTTTATTTCTGTAACATTTGGAGCTGGTGGCAGCGAAAATTGTGACAACGCTCTTGCAATTGCAAAACGTATTCAAGATGAATGTAAAGTTGAGTCTATAATTCACATGCCGGCTATCAATATGACAAAAGATGACGCTCAGTTTTGTCTTGAACAATTTCAAAATGCTGGAATAGAAAATATTCTTGCATTGCGTGGTGATAAAGTGGAAGGAAAAACTCCTTGCAAAGATTTTCCTCATGCCAGTGATTTGATTTCTTTTATAAAAGAGTTTGATTCTAAACGAAAAGACGGAAAACATTTTAATATTTTAGGAGCTTGTTATCCTGAAATGCATCCTCAATCATCTTCTGTTTATGATGATATTGAATATTTAAAACAAAAAGTGGATGCTGGAGCTACTCATCTTTTATCTCAGCTTTTTTTTGACAATGAAAAATTTTATCGTTTTCAAGAAAGATGCCAGATAAAAGGAATTAATGTTCCAATCGAAGCTGGAATTATGCCTGCAACAAATAAGAAATCTATCGAAAGAATGGTTAGTATGACAAACGCTGTTCTTCCACAAAAATTTACACACATGATGCAGCGTTATGAAAATTATCCTGAAGCCATCCGAGATGCAGGCATTGCTTATGCAATTGACCAGATTGTAGATTTGGTTACACATGGAGTTTCTGGAATTCACCTGTACACAATGAACAATGCGCATGTTGCAAGAAAAATTTACGAAGCTACACACAGCCTTTTTGGAGTTTCACCAATTTCAGATTGTCTGGAAAACTGCTGATTGAAATAAGATTTACTAGGACAAATGTCGAGTTTTGAATTTATATTTTTAGGGTGGCTTTTTGCTTCGCAAAAATCAGGCTTTTCAGGGTTACGCTATCGCTTCATTCCTTCGCTCCGCTTCGGAACTGGCTTCGCCAGCCCTTACAATCCTTGCCACGGTTTGTAAATCAAATACTCGAAATT
>JALFAW010000302.1 GCA_022773305.1 Spirochaetia bacterium | reverse complement strand
TTTTTTTATCAGAGGTTTTTTATGACTTTAGAAATGTTGGATAAATCTGTTCGTCGTGTTCCTGATTTTCCGAAAAAGGGAATTCTTTTTTATGATATTACGGGAGTTCTTGTAAATCCTGAAGCTTTTAAATTTGTGTTGGAAAAGTGTTATGAGATTTATAAAGATGCAAAAATTGATGCTGTGGCTGGTGTAGAAAGTCGTGGTTTTATTTTTGCTGCTCCTTTAGCTGAAAAACTTGGCATTCCGCTTATTTTGATTCGTAAAAAAGGAAAGTTGCCGGGTGACACTTATGAATGTAGTTATGCTTTGGAATATGGAACTGCAACCATCGAAGTTCATAAAGATGACATAAAAAAAGGTCAAAATGTTCTGATTGTTGATGATTTGATTGCAACTGGTGGAACTTTGGGTGCTGCAAAAAAATTGATTGAAATGGGTGGCGGTGAAGTTACAGACTTTTTTGGTGTGATTGGTCTTCCGTTTTTGAATTACGAAAAAGTGCTTGCTCCGTGTAAGGTTACAACATTACTTAATTATGAAGGTGAATAATTTGTTTGCTGAAAAATTCAGTGAGCGATGAGAGCACCCGCGAAGCGGTCCACCGGAGCGAAACGTAGTGAAGCGAGGAGGATGAGCGTTAGCGAAGTGCGGCCGTAGCGTCCCGAAGCGAAGCGAAGGGCACTGCCAGAAAACTAATAAATAAAAGGAAAATAAAATGATTAAATTACCTGGAAAATATAAATCTATTTTGAATACTAAAGAAACTGAACATGCGATTGTTGCGATAAAGGATTTTTTTCAGCTTGCACTTTCGACTGAATTGAATTTGACTCGTGTAACTGCGCCTCTTTTTGTGGGCTCTGGAACTGGAATTAATGATGACTTGAATGGTGTTGAACGGCCTGTAAGTTTTCCTGTAAAAGCTTTGAATGATTCTAAAATGGAAATTGTTCAGTCGCTTGCTAAATGGAAGAGAATGAAAGTGACTGATTTGGAACTGGAACCTGGTTTTGGTATTTATACTGATATGAATGCTCTTCGTCCTGATGAAGATTTGGATGCAATTCATTCGATTTATGTTGACCAGTGGGACTGGTGTATGGCGATTGATGAAAAAGATAGAACTGTTTTTTATCTTCATGAAATTGTCAAAAAAGTATATCGCTGTTTGCAACGAACTGAATTTTTTATTTATGACCGATACCCTGCAATTAAACCGATTTTACCAAAAGAAATTAAAATACTTTATGCTGATGATTTGGCTAAAGAATATCCAAAGCTTACTCCAAAGGAGCGGGAAGATAAGGTTGCAAAACAGTATGGTGCTGTTTTTATTACTGGAATTGGCGGAAAACTTGCTGATGGTTCTATTCATGATGGCCGTGCTCCTGATTATGATGACTGGATTACTGAAAGTGGTGACGGTCATCGTGGTTTGAATGGTGATATTCTTGTTTGGAATCCTGTTTTGGATTCTGCTTTTGAGATTTCTTCGATGGGTATTCGTGTTTCTCCTGAAAGTTTAAAAGCTCAGCTTGAAGAACGTGGCTGCACTGACAGGGAAAATCTTCCGTTCCACAAAAAACTTTTAAAAGGTGAATTGACACAAACTTTGGGCGGTGGAATTGGTCAGTCGCGTCTTTGTATGTTCCTTTTGAGAAAAGCTCATATTGGTGAAACTCAAGTTAGTGTCTGGACTGACCAGATTAAAGAAGATTGCAAAAAACGCGGAATTGTTCTTTTGTAAGACTTTTTTTGTATGATTTTTGTTTATGGAAAAGGAATATAAGTTTTCGGCAGACGAACTTGAAAGTCAAATAAAAACGCTTTCTCAAAAAGGAATTACGGAACTTTATGTTTGTGATAATTTGATTTCGTCTGATAAAAAGCGAATTTTAACTCTTCTTACAAAGATTTCTGAATATGCGCCTGAAGTTTTTGTTTCTTTTCTGACAAAAGCAAATATAATTGACAAAGAACTTGCTGCTGTTGCTACAAACGTTTTTTGTTCGTTTAATATTCCATTTGAATGTTCTCAAAAAAACGGCCATATTCTTTTTGACAAAAAAGTGTATGCTTCTAAAGCACGAGTTTTGAATGATTTTGGTGTTGTTTTTGGGTTTGAACTTTTGTATGCAGTTGATTTGGGCGATAATCTTAAAGCGTTTTTGGAACGTCTTGATTTTGCTGTTGCCCAATATCCTAATCATCTGGATTTTCCTCAAACTCAAAAAACTTTTTCTGAAAATTGCAATAATGAAAGCAGTTGTGAACTGGAACCGAAGACAACCGGTATTTTTAGCGCTAAAGAAATTCGTTATGCACGTGATGTTTCTTTTGCATGTAAGACTTTTTATACTTGCGGACGTGCTGTTCCCTGGTTTTTGTCTGTCTTAAAACCTTTGCGAATTTATCCATCTGCTTTTTTTGCTGATTTTGCTGAATGGCAGCGTTGTAATAATTGTGATTATAAAAGTGGATTTGAACCTGAAAATGAAACTCACAAGTCGCTGGAAAAAATGCAACTTTTATTTCTGGAAGAAAAATATGAAGAAAAAGGATGTCATGAATTTTTTACGGCGGTAAGAGATTTTGTTGTTTTGAATGGTGCAATGTCCAGAGTTGTAGCTGAAGGGGAAGAAACTGTAGTTGAAACTTCTTATAATCCTGATGATGTTTTCAGTCCTGAAGCCTGCGATTTACAAAGTTTTTGTGAAAATGTTTGTATGGAAAATTGTCGTGTCCGAATTTTTGCCACAGATGATGGCCCTGATTATGAGATTTTAGATTAGTTGTAGAATTATTACGATTATGCAGGAATTAAAAATTTCTTCTTTTGAAAAAATCCGTCTTGATGAGTTTTTGCGTGAAAAAATCCCTGAACTTTTGCAGACTGAATGTTCTAATTCAAAAATCAGGCGTTTGATAATTAGTGCACAGGTGACTTTGAATGGAAAAGTGGTGACTCGACCTTCTTTTGAATTGAGGGGAAAGTCTGAAATTAAAATTCTTTTTGATAAAGATAAATTTTTTTATGAAAAGAAACCTGATGATATCAAGTTTGAAGTTACAAATAAGTCTGTTTTATTTGAAAATGATGATTTGATTTTTATTGATAAACCTGCTTTTTTTCCAGTGGAACAAACAATCACACAAAACAGGGATAATCTGCATGATGCTGTGGTGCGTTATTTATGGAAGAAAAATGAAAATCTTAGAAATCCGCCTTATGTGGGCATTATGCACAGGCTTGATCGTGAAACAAGTGGAGTGATTTTATTTACAAAAAATAGAGCTATTAATAAATCTGTACAAAATATGTTTGAAAATCATGATTTTGAAAAAAAATATCTTGCAGTTGTCCTTAATGAAGGAAAGTTTAGTCAGCATAGTTTTGAAAAAAAATCTTTCCAAATAAAAGAGAATGATGAGTTTTGTGTTGAAATGTATATGGAAAGAATAAGTTCTAAATGTCAGGCTGGTAAATGGGGAAGTGTACCTGAAAATAAAGGTGGAAAATATTCAAAAACGGATTTTAGGGTTTTGAAGGAAATTGAACTGCCTGATTTGATTGGAAAAAAGGCTTTTTTGATTGAATGTAATTTGTTTACCGGGCGAACGCATCAAATTCGAGTTCATCTTGCTTCGAAAGGTTTGCCGATTGTTGGAGATGAACTTTACGGCGGTGTTCCATATAAAAGAATGATGCTTCATTCGACTTTACTCAAAGGGATGGATTTTTGCGTAAAAAGTGATTTTGATTATTTAAGTTGAGGTGAAATTATGAAAATGCCAGAGATTAAAAAACTTGGATTTGGACTTATGCGTCTTCCTTACAGCGAAAGTGAGCAGTGGGGGCATGTTGATTTAGAAAAAACTCGTCAGATGATAGATGCGTATATGGCAGAAGGTTTTTCTTATTTTGATACTGCATGGGTTTATCACGGAGGTTTCAGTGAAAAAATCTTTGGTGAGCTTGTAGCAAAACGCTATCCAAGAGAAAAATTTCAAGTTACATCAAAAATGCCTGTTTGGGAATTGAAAAGTGATGAAGATTTAACGAGGATTTTTGAAACGCAATTGAAAAATTGTTGTGTTGACTATTTTGATTATTACTTTTTGCATTCACTAGAACCGAATAATTACGCTAAATCAGAAAAATTCAACGGTTTTGATTTTATCAAAAACATGAAAGATGCTGGCAAAATCAAGCATATAGGATTTAGTTTTCATGGAAATGCTGAGCTTCTAGATGAAATTCTCACAAAATATCCTGACATGGAATTGATTCAATTGCAGATTAACTATATTGATTGGGAAAGTGATAATGTTCAAAGCAGAAAATGTTATGAAGTTGCAATGAAGCATGGAAAAATCGTTTCAATCATGGAACCTGTCAAAGGCGGAAGTCTTGCGAACATTATGGATGATGCAAAGAAACTTTTTACAGATTATAATCCGAATGCAAGTGTTGCAAGTTGGGCGATAAGATATGCTGCAAGTCTTGACAATATTCTTGTTGTTCTGAGCGGTATGAGTAATATGGAACAGTTAAAAGATAATATGTCTTATATGAAGGATTTTATTCCGTTGAATGAGCAGGAACAAACTGTGATAAAACAAGCAACAGAATTAATAAAAAATACAATTGCGATTGGTTGTACTGCTTGCAGATATTGTACCGACGGTTGTCCAAAAAAAATAAACATTCCAAGGTATTTTGAATTATTTAATGAGTCAAAACGATATGGGGTAAACAGTTTTAGATGGCATTATAATGAAGAAAAAAAACACGGTGGTGCTCCTTCTGACTGTATAAAATGCAAGGCCTGTGAAAAGCACTGTCCTCAAAAACTAAAAATAGTGGACTTGCTTTGTGAAGTTGGAAAAACTTTTGATTGAGGGGGTAGTACAACCCCTCAAAACGGCGAAGTCAAGGCTTTAAGCGTTAGCGTGCCTTGACTCGACGTATTCTTAAATCATAATGATTTTGAGATTAGGATTATCGGTGGAACTCAGGATATTTTTTGTAAAATTCATTTTTATCAAGATACATCTTGTTTTCTGCCTGATTAATCAAATTCTGTAAATCAGTGCAATTTTTATCCCAAAGGTAACCGATTGAGGCATAAGGAACATCATCTTGTTTGTTTACTTTATCAAAATCACGTAAAAGAAGATTGAATTTATCCTGTGCAATTCCTTTTATGATGATGACAAATTCATCTCCGCCATAACGAATGATATCTTCTGTTTGGAAAAGTGAACGCAAAATGTTTGCAAAATTACAAATAAGTTTATCGCCTGCATCGTGACCATAATTGTCGTTTGTAAATTTCAGTTTATTTAAATCACAGAAAATAACTCCTGTATATGCAACACTTTCTGGCCAATTATCAAGCATTTGATTTAAATAGTGCCTGTTTCTGACACCTGTTAAACTGTCAGAAAATGCTAGTTCTTTTATTTTTTTTGCATTTTTACCAATTTTTTGTGCCGCTTCGGTAAAAGTTTTTGCAAGAATGTTCATTTCATCTTTTTCATCAAAAGAAATAGAAACATCATAATTACCATTTGAAATTTCTTTGGCACAATGATTTAGTTTGATAATGGATTTTGTAAGAGTATGTGTAATCTTATGACTTAATCCAATAGAAATAAGCAGACAGATTAAAAAAACAATAAGGCTTCTAATAAAAAAAGAATTTCTTATGTTATAAATTCTGTCTTTTGGAGTAAAAAATATAAGATTCATTCCGTTTCTAAGAGTGCGACACGAAATGAAAAAATTATTCTCTTTATCAAACTTTTGTGAAAAAATTTTTGGAATAGAGTTCATCAGGTTGTTTACATCATTTTCTTTTGTTTGAATTTCGTATTGTTTTAAAGTTTCTACAAACTCTGGGGTCAGCAGATTTGTAAGGGGAGAATTTGTGATTGTTTTATATTCATCATCAAGCAGTGCAATACCACCACAGGTACCAATCTGAATAGTTTCAATTTCTGATTTTAATTTTTCAAGATTTAAATCCATTCCAATTATGCAAATTAAAATATCATCTTTGTATAGAGGGATGATGTATGAAATAAGTTCATTGTTTATGTTTTGATTATTGTAAGGTTTTAACCAGATAGGTTTTTTTGCAGCCAAAGGTTCATACCACCAGGCAACATGTTCCCTGTCATCAGGTGAATAAAGAGAAATATCGGTTGGTTCTGTTAGTGAGAATGTATTATCTTCATTTCTGACATAAAATATTCCTGCAGTTGGAGAATAAATTTCTGGATTGTATCTTACGTAAATGCTTATAGAATTTTCTGTAGAAAGGGCAGCATTTTCCAAAAAATTTGCAAGTTTTTCATTAGTTTGATAGGAAATCGCATTTTTTAGTTCAGACTTATCAACAGACGTTAATTGGTTCATAACGTAACTGGAAATAACCTTTACAGTTTGCTCAATTGATTCCATTTCAGAATTCAAATCATGATAAATTAAATCGCAAGAAAGGTTAATAAGTTCATTTGTGTCTTGTTTAAGAATGCTTTGTGAAAGGAAGAAACCAAATGAAGTAGTGAGGAATGATGTTAAAAAAACACTGAAAGCAATTAGCTGGCTGATTTTTCTCTTCAAAAGTTTCATGAATGAATTATATCATATATGGGAAAAAAAGTAAAAATGAAAACAAAAAAAATCTAAAAAAAAACGGAAATTTCTGCAAAAAAAGAAGTTTTTATAGTTAAAAAAAATAAATAAAGTTTTACTTTACAGCAGTAGAGTTAAAAAATAAAAAATAATAAATATAACAAAAAATTATAACCAAATTTAGCCGAAATTCCCCAATTTTTTTCCGAATAAAACGGAGGATTTTTTCGAATGAAAAAAATCGT
>JALFAW010000230.1 GCA_022773305.1 Spirochaetia bacterium | reverse complement strand
TTTGGGGCTGCCGCGAGAGCGGCATTATAATAGTTTCTATACCCCAAAAAACGTCTAGCGCATTATTGCGCGTTTTTGACCTGTGAATCACGACCGGGAGCCAGATATTACAACTAATCATTTTATAATGCGTTTGCCCTGGGTATTTACGCTAAACACCCTGACATCATTTTAAATATAATTTAGAGAAATTAAACTTTAAACAAGACAATCTCATCACTGATTTTTTTGATACTTTCAGTAACTTTTCCAGAAATTTCAGTCAAAGCAGCTCCATTTTCGTTAATTCGCTTAGCACCTTCATGCATTTCTGTAACACTGCCTTTAATCATATCTGTGGCTGATTGAAGTTTTTCAATCTCTGTGAGAATTTCTTTATTACCGATAGTCATTTCCTCTGATGCCATCTTAACTTCAGAAGTTGAATTATTCATTGTCTGCAAAGCTTGAATAATTTGCTTTGAACCAACTTGCTGTTCTTCCATTGCACCTTTAATCTGCTGAATAATTTCACTAGTTTCTGAGATACTTTGTGAAACTGCAGAGAAAGCAGTATTTGTTTCAGAAGAAACAGAAACGACTTCTTTAATTGTATCTTGAATCTTATTAAGTTCCGCACCAATAGTTTTTGACTGATTTGTAGAAGTTTCTGAAAGTTTTCTGATTTCATCAGCTACGACAGAGAAACCTTTACCAGCTTCACCAGCATGAGCTGCCTCTATTGCAGCATTCATAGCTAAAAGATTTGTCTGTTCGGCGATACTTGCAATTGCAGTGTTTGCATCCTGAAGCATTTTTGACTGCTGTTCAATCATTGAAATCTTTTCATTTGCATTATTCTGAGCATTAATTCCAAACGCAGAATTTTGTTGGAGCAAATTGAAAGATTCTATCATCTTACCAACAGAAGTATTAACAGAATTAATATTACCAATCATCTGTTCTACAGCAGCTGAAGCTTGAGTTACACAGGCAGACTGATTTTCAATCATTCTTTCAAGAGATTCAATATTTGAACTAATTTCATTGACTGCGCCCACAGTTTCCTGAACAGAATTCGACTGGGACATTATCTGACCATTAACGCTTTCGATATTTGAAATAATCTGAATAATAGAAGCTGATGTATCTTGAGTACTAGACTGTAAATCCTCATCAACACATTCAAGATAATTTTTAGATTCCAAAAGATTTTTAACAATGCCTTGAAGTTTTTCAACAAAGACATTAAATCCGCTTACAACATCACCAATTTCATCATTTGATGCCTGAGGAATTCGCTGAGTTAAATCAGCATTTCCAGTTGCTATCGTTGTAATTGATTTTTTTACAGAAAGTAATGGTTTTACAAGTAAACGCACAAAGAATGTGATTGCTATTACAGCAACAATGATGGAGATTACAAACAAACCTACAAGCTGAATCTGGAAAGTTTTTAGAGAAGAAAAATAATAATCATAAGGAGCTACTGCACAAACAGTCCAATCAGTATTCTCAACAGTTTCATAAGCACAAATCATATGTTTATTAGTTTGTTTATCAATAAAATCCTGAACACCTGTTTTGCCTGAAAGAATATTTGAAATTACAAGCCCCTGACCTTTTGATTTATCAAGATTTTGGAAAACTCTTGTATCTTCTATTTTTTCAACACTTGCAACAATCGAACTATTTGAATGATTTACAACTACAGGAGTCATACCTTCACCCAAATCAATTTCTTTGATTGTATCATACAAAGCATTTCCGTTGATAAGACCAACAATAACTCCAACAGCCTTATTTTTTTCGCTAAAAACAGGCACACTATAATATTGAAGAACACTGTTTGTTACAGTGGAGAATGCAGGATCAGCTACATAATCGTTTCCTGCAATAGCTTCATAAAAATATGGACGTTTTGAAAAATTTACAAGTCTTCCGTCCGAAGTGTAAGCATCGCCTTGTGCATCATAGAACGCAACATTTTCATATTTCGAACCAAGCCGATCTGCTACACCATGCAGATAAGCAGTTTTTTCACGTAGAGAAAGATCTTCACTTTTAAATATTTCCATTTCAGAAAGGACTCTCAAAGTACTTAATTCTTTTTTATTTATTGAATCAATCTGATGCGAAATATCATTTGCAACAGCCGTTAACTGCTCATGGACACTTTTGGTTAAAGCTCTTGATGATTGTCTATAAGACATAAATGCAATAGCCAAAATTGCACAAATTACAACAGAAAGAATTAAAATCATCAATTTTCCTGTTAATGTCAACCTAAATTCTTTTGACTTTTTCATATTTACCTCTATAAAAATATACTACAAAAGTAATCTTAAACTTATTACTTACCAGCCCAATTAGTATGGACAATCAAAAAAATCTTAAACAAAAAAGTTAGAATAAAAAAAATTTAAAAATATTAAATTATCATCAATAATAATACTTCTTATGTTTTGATAAGTCAAACGTTATAGACTTGATTTGTAAATATTTATTAAAAGATAAGGAATATTCCTTAAAGTCAAATATTTATATTAAAAAATAAGGTGTGTCCCCTTTTTAAATTTTATTAAATCCAGGTGTGTCCCTCTTTTAAACATATTATTCATTAAAATACTTTACATTGATTTAAATGGGGACAGACCTCATTTCAGAAGGGACAGACCTTAGTTTAGATAAAACAGGGACACACCTAGATTTTCCACAACTTCAGGGATGAATACACACAAAGGACTTGACTTTAGTTTTATATAAAACTATTATGACTAAGTATTACTTTTATATAAAACTTTTATTTTTGTGAAAAGATAACTATTTTATGTAGCTAAACCCCAGAATAATTACATTTCAAAATTTGAAAATGAATTTAATTCTACAAAAAGAGTTTAACTAATAGTTTCAATTTCGTGCATTTGATTTTCAAATCATGGCAAGGATTGGAAGGGCTGGCAAAGCAAAAATTAAAAAGTTCAATACGAGGAGAAATTATGAAAAAAGTCTTTGTTAAATTATTTAGTCTTGCGTGTCTTTTATGCATTTTGAGTTTGTGTGGATGTAAAAAATCTTCATCAACAAAAGGAATTGCCGTATTTGTTCCTGGCATTTGTGACGATAGTCCAGTTTATGCAATGCTTGTTCAGGGTGTAAAAAATGCAGTTAATGAGTTTAATCAAAAAAATAGTACCAATGTTGATCTTTTCATTATGGAGGCTGGTACTAATCAAGCAGAATGGGCTACAAAACTTACCGCTTTAGCTGCAGAACAACGTTTTGATGTAATCATTTCTTCTAACCCTTCTCTACCAGATTTAGCAGTACCAATATTGGAACAATTTCCATCACAAAAGTTTATTTTACTTGACGCAACATTGGAAGGTACCAAAAATATACACACAGTTTGTTACAATCAATACGAGCAGTCATATCTAACAGGTTACATCGGTTCTCTCATGTCAAAAAATCATAAAATGGGACTTATTGCTGCACAAGAATATCCAGTCATGAATAACATCATTTTGCCATTTTTTACAAAAGGTGCCCAAGATGCATATAATGATACTTCTGTTGATTTTAGAATTGTTGGAAACTGGTATGATGCAACAAAAGGTGCCGAAATCGCAGATGCACTTTGCACGAAAGGAGTTGACGTTATTTTGCCAATATGCGGAGGTGCAGCGCAAGGTGTTATAAAATCTGCAGTAAACAACGGCATTTACATCACTTGGTTTGACAACAACGGCTTTGAACGTGCTCCAGGAACTATCATTTCAAGTACAATGATGGAACAGGTTCAAATGTCTCAGAACGTTACAACAGATTTTCTGGAAGGAAAAACACAATGGGGACAAGCAAAAATGGTCGGCATAAAAGAAGAATTTGTGACTTTTGTAGAAGATGATATCAATTATATAAATACAGTTCCTTCTGAAATTCGCGAAAAAATGCACGTTATAATAGAAGAAATTAAATCTGGGAAAAGGGTAATACAATAAGGTCAGTCTTTTTTTAGGGTGGTGTTATAATTGCTGGAACTTAAAAATATTCATGTTGATTATTCATATAAATCTGTTCTCAAAGGTGTGTCCCTTTTTTTTGAAAAAGGAAAAATTTATTCTTTACTTGGAGAAAACGGTGCTGGAAAATCAACCTTGGCACATGTAATCTGCGGAGATTTGAGGCCAACCTGTGGAGAAATTCTTCTGGATAATCAGAAGCTGATTTTTAAATCTCCTGGAACCGCAATCAAAAATGGAATTGTTTGCGTCCATCAACGCCCTTTACTTTCTCAGGAAATTTCAATAGAAGAAAATATTTCTATCGGGCTTTCACGAAAACAATTAACTTATTTTTTGAATAATAAAAATCAGATTGAAGAAAGATTTTTTAAAAACCATAAACTATCAGATACAGTTTCAAAGTTAACGATTGAAGAACAATTTTTTGTAGCACTCGCAGCTGGTCTTTTAAAAAATCCCAAAGTTTTGATTTTAGATGAACCACCAGAATTTTCCAAAAAGTTTGTTTACGATTTGGCAAAAACTGGAATCACAATTATTATGATAACTCATCATCTTGAACAGGCATTACAAAACAGCGATTCTATTATTCTTTTAAAAGATGGAAAAGTTTTGGAACAATCAGAGTCTAGTAAAATCACAAAAAAGCAGATTGAACAAAAACTTTTTGATATTTCAACTGAACTTCCACAACCAAATTTTATTAAAAATGAAACAATCTTAGAAAACAAAATTGTTCATGATTTTGGAGAAACCGGTTTTATACCAACCGATACAGTTTTTACAGCCTCAAATCCGGATTTAACTATTCTTCAACTTGTTACCGCTTTTCATCCCTGCGGAAAACAAAAAGATTTAATCAGTAAAGCAAAAAAAATTCTTGAAAAAGCTGATGTGAATATAAAACTTCAGGAAAAAGCAGCTTGTCTTTCTGGTGGAATGAGGCAAAGATTAATTTTGGAACGAGAACTGGATGAAAAACCAAAAAAGTTGTATCTATTCAATGCAACACACGGTTTGGACATTGACGCTACTCAAAAACTTTATGCTAAATTAGAAAAACTATGGCAGGATGGTACTGAAATCATATTTTGTCGATAAGGAGATACGGAGATTCATAAATGAATATTTATTACTTTGGTTCAGCGTTAAATCTTTCTTCTATATATATGATTGCCGGAGCTGGAGCTGCAATTTCACTTAAATCTGGAAAACTAAATCTTGGAGGTGAAGGACAGATTTATTGTGGCGGTTTTGTTTGTGCGGTTTTACTCAATTTTTTTTCACAATTCAGTCAGGTTCAAAACGGGCAGTTTAATTTTTTTATTCCACTTTTTGTTTTGATATCATTTATTATGTCATTTTTTATATGCGGACTTCAAACCTTATTCTGTTCATTTTTACAAATCAAAAAAAAAGCAGACTATCTGTTTACAACTTACATTTTATCTGCTGCAACAATTCCTTTTATCGATGGATTAATTGCAGGTCCAGCCAGAAGCAAAACGGATAATCTTTTGGCAACACCTTTTATTCATAAATCATTCAGATTCTCCCAAATAATGCCACCTTCTGCTTTGAATCTTTCTTTTTTCGGAGCAATTCTTATTTTATTCTTCTTTTTCTTTTTGATTTACAGAACAGCTTACGGCAGAAAACTTTGCATTTTGGGGATTTCCCAAGAATTCTCTAGATTTGCAGGTTATGATATTCCAAAACTTTATTACAGTTCATCTTTTATTTCTGGCGGAATGCACGGTTTGGCAGGTGCATGTGCAATATGTGGAACTTTTTATGCCTGTCATAATGGATTTTATACTGGAATGGGCTGGAATGCTTTTTCTACATCACTTTTAGCTATGTCAAATCCACTTTTAATTTTACCTTCTTCAATATTTATGGGATTTCTGACAACTTATTCAAATAAATTTGCATTATATAATAATTTTGCCTTTGACATGACTTCTTTGCTGCAAGGAACAATAATTTTGATAATCTCTTTTATTACACCAAAAAAGAAATATTGAGGTCTGTCCCCATTTAAAATTATTTGGATAAATGTCGAGTTTTAAATTTTTATTCTTTGGGTGGCTTTTTGCTTCGCAAAAAACAGGCTTTTCAGGGTTCCGCTATCGCTTCATTCCTTCGCTACGCTTCGGAACTGGCTACGCCAGCCCTTACAATCCTTGCCACGGTTTAAAATTAAAAAACTCGAAATTGAACCTATTTGTTATTTTATAAAACTAAGGAGTTGCATTATGCTAAACATGATTTCCTTCTGCTGTCCGCTCATTTTATGTTCACTTGGAGCACTTTTTTCAGAGTTTACGGGAACTTTGGCTCTTTTTTTAGATGGAATAGTTAATCTTTCTGCGTTTCTTTTTTTTCTGTTTTTTACACTCACAAAATCTTTCTTGTTAAGTTTTATTATCACGATTTTTACTTCAATTTTGCTGACTATAATTATTTCCTGGGGGATTGAAACTTTCAAAGCAAATAAATTCATTGCAGCAATCGGTATGAATTTACTTTTTTCTGCATTACCATCAACTTTTTCTTCTGTTATTTTTAAAACAAGAGGAATTTTAAATTCATCTGATCTTCAAACACTTATGTCACCACTTTCTTCAAACATTGTATCAATAATCATTACAAGTTTCTTTATTTGTTGTGGCATTTTATTTTTGCAGAAAACAAGAACCGGACTTTACATTCGCATAAGTGCTAAAGATTCAGATGTACTTCTTTCAAAAGGGGTCAATCCTTCAATTCCAAAAATTACAGGCTGGTCTATTTCTTCGCTTTACGGAAGTCTGGCAGGAATTCTGCTTATTTTGAGGATTTGCTCTTATGTACCAAATATTTCAAGTTCCAGAGGATGGCTTGGACTTGCTGCAGTTTTTGTGGGGAAGAAAAAACCTTTAAAAATAATATTGTGTGTCGTAATATTTTGTATTGCAGAAATTTTTGCAACTTACATACAAAATTTTATTCCAAACATTCCAACTTCACTGCTTATTTCATTCCCATATCTTGTGATTTTAGGCCTTGTACTCTTCAACTGAATCCAGATCAAAATCAATATCTGAAGTTATATTTGAAGCAACATTATCATTCGTAGAATTCAAAAAATCTTGAACAACGTCAAAATCTTGAAGTTCCTCTGAAACAGCATTTGTAATCAGATTCTGCTCATCCACTTTATCTACCGCTTCTTCAACTTCTTTTTTTGTTTTAAACTCTTCCAGAACATTTTCAAGTTCCGTCATATTTTTGTAACTTTCTTTACTAGAAAAACTTACATCTTTCATGCGAGAAACAATATCATTAGTTCCTTTTTTCATTTGTTTTATAGAAACTGTTGTCTGAACGAACAAGTCATTCATAA
>JALFAW010000158.1 GCA_022773305.1 Spirochaetia bacterium | reverse complement strand
CTGCCGGATCTAAATTCTGTCGCGCCTTAAAATATGCCTGTTTAGAGATTTCTTCTCTGTCTTTAAGCTTAAAAAAATTTCTTAATTCCATTGCACACGTCTGTTTTTTGCTTGTCATGATACTTATTATTATATCACAATCAGGCATTTTTATTTTACGCGTGAATGCTTTTTTATTTTTCCCCCTTGCTTTTTCTTCTGCTTCCTTTGAATATAAATTTTTCTGATTTTCTTCCCATCTATTCTGAAATGTTGCCCCCATTTTTCCACCTAAGGAATTTTATTATATTTTGAAATTTTTAAATAGTGGGCTTAAGTTGATGATGTTCTGCGTCGCCCCAGGAGAAAGGGGTGTGGCGAAGACGGCTTGCTGGCTGAGCCCAGGGGAAAGGCTTTTCCCCTATAAATTTTATATGACACACCCTTTTTTATAATAATTGAAAAGTAAATATTTTTATGATAAATTGTTCCGATGAGTGCTTTTGTGAGAAAAAAGAGTTTATTTGCAGTGTTTTCACTTTTATTTTTGAATGTTTTTGGAGTTGCTGAAATAGGGTGGTGGGCTGATGAAACTACGCACATTTTCCAGGCGGGCTCAACATACCAGAGTAAAACATCTTTTTTGCCATACAGTTTTTCTTTCCAGTCACAATATGAACTTGATAAAAAACAGTTTAAACTGAAAAATGGAATTAATATAGGCAAAGATGCATTTGATGTCTTTATCAAAGCAAATTATACTCCATCAATTTATTCTGGCGTTTATTTTGGAGCAACAGGAACGGTACACATTCTCATTTATAATGATTCTTTCATCGATATAGATATCTTATCAGGATTTGTTTTTTTATTGAATTTTCCAAAACATTTTTCATTTGAAACTGACTTTAATTACTTTACAAAAACAAGCTATATAAAATTTATTCCAGGTCCTCTTTCTTCCACAGGAGTTGCATTTAGTATGCTTTTTACACTTAAAATTCCTGCAATAATGGATATTCATCTTAAACTGGCATCTTACAGTGATTATTATTATATGATTTTCTTTTCACCATTGTTTTCACTTGGAATAGATGTTCCTTTATCTGAAATAATAACTTTTTGTGCTGATTATTCAGTAAAATTTACAGACTTATTCACATTTTCTGCTTATTTCGACAGTTATGAAGCAAGAACATTTGTGCGTATAAAAATATGATGATAAAAAAGAAAAAAAAATACATTGCATTCGTTTTAAATTATTTCTTTCAGCTGATTTTACTCATTTTTTTGACTTCCTGTGAGTATGGAATTCAAGATTTTCTTCACAAAGAAAATTCTGTTGAGAAAAGAAGTTCGCAAATATCTCATCTGGAGTTCGCTAAAAAGATAGAAAAAGATGTATTTACAGTTGTCGTACTTTCAGATATCCACTTTGGTAATAATGCTTCGCGAGATTGTGATGATGTTTTTTTTGACTGGATGGAAATGCAGAAAAAAAATGATACTTTACCAGAGTTTTGCATTTTTCTTGGTGACGTTGCAGACCATGGCTATCAAGATGAATTTTTAGAGTTTAAAGAGGTATTTCAAGACAGACTTCTTAATGATTATGGAGTTCAGGCTTATTCGGTTATTGGAAATCATGATACTTACAACAACGGAAGTGTTTCCTGGAAAAATATTATTTATCCTCATACGTTTTTTTATCATTTTCAAGCTGGTGGAGTAGGGTGGTATTTTCTGGATTCTGGTGATGCTTCGCTTGGAAAAACTCAGGCAGATATCCTGATTGATGAAATCAAAAAGGATAAATCAAAAAAAGTGATTATCAGTCATTATCCTTTGTTTGGGAATAATAATTTTTATTTTGTAATGCAAAATTCAATAGAACGAAATCTTCTTTTGAAGGAGTTTGCAAATAACAATGTTTGTGTAATTTTAGAAGGTCATATTCACGACAGAGTTACTTCTGATTTTGGTGTTTTCAAGGAAGAAGTGATACCTTCATTATTTAAGACGAGCAAATGGTGTGTTCTGACTATAGGAAAAAATGGTTTGGTTTCTATCGAATAAAGTTTTTTTTGTTTGCACGCAATGTGAGTTTTGCATAGTATGACGATACGTATGATGATAACGTTGACGGGCAATTACTTTTTTTATAATTTTTCTGAAAGCGGCATGATTTCATTTCGAAAAGCAAATTCTTGTGATGTGGATGAGATTTATCTTCTGAAAGAATATTTTATTAAACAATAAGTTTTTGGAGAATGTATAAAGTTTTAATTGTCGAAGATGATCCTATGGTCGCTATGATAAACGAACAGTATATCTTAAAAAATAAAGATTTTTGTGTCTGTGGGACTTGCAAAAATGGGGGTAGAGGCTTTAGATTTTCTTCGAAAAAATCTGGTAGATTTAGTTTTACTTGATGTTTACATGCCTTTGATGAACGAGCGTGAGGTTTTGGAAGAAATTCGTAATTCTAAGATTGAAACAGAAGTAATAATGGTAACAGCAGCAAACGATACGTCAACATTAGAAGAAACTGTTCACCTTGGTGTTGTAGATTATTTAATTAAGCGTTTTTCTTTTGAAAGATTTCAGAATGCACTTGAAAAGTTTACTGCTCAGCACCAGGCGTTTAAAGAAAAAAAACAATGGATCAAAATTTTATTGATATTTTTATTAATTCAAATAATCAAAAAAAAATCCTGTGAATTCAAATAAATCTGAAACTCAAAAATATCCAAAAGGAATACAATCAAAAACATTGGAATTACTGAAAAATCATCTTCAGAATGTAACAACCTGGCAATCTGTAGATATGATTGCTCAAGCACTTGGCATTTCAATTGTCACGGTTCGTCATTAAACAACAGGGGACGCACCTGGAACAAATCGTTTGGAGCTGATTTTTGAGATGGGAATGTTTATTCAATTCTTAGTGATTTGATAAAAGATGGTTACGAAGGATTTCTTTCACTTGAGCCACATCTTTTCAATTTTGAAGGATTTGATGCACTTGAAAAAGACCGCAAAAGCATTAGAAAAGAAAATCATGGTAAATTGGGTGGATTTGAAGCGTTTTCACTTGCACTACAGTCACTTTTGAAGGTTTTAGAAACTATTTAATCACATCAAAAAAGACGCCTACATCTCGCTCACAAATCCTCATTTGCTTTGCTCACTTCGGTCACAGGGACGTTACCGTAAACTACAAATTCCAACTCGAAGTGTAGCGTAGTGATAAATAGGTTCAATTTTGAATTTCTCTCGTGGCAAGGATAGTAGGGGCACCAAAGGTGGCCACTGGACTGAGCGAAGCGAGGGAAGCGGCTGGAGCGATAGCGAAACCCCGGATAGCCTGTTTTTTGCGAAGCAAAAAGCCACCCAAAGAATACGTCGAGTCAAGGCACGCTAACGCTTAAAGCCTTGACTTCGCCGTTTTGAGGGGGTTGTACTACCCCCTCAATAAAAAATAAAAACTCGACATTTGTACTTTTAAATTATTTATAATATCGAGGTTAATATGAAACAAATTTCACCTGCTTCCCTTCAGGAAAACACTTTTGAAATGATTGGAAAAGACTGGATGCTTATTACAGCACAAAAAGACGACAAAGTTAACACAATGACTGCTAGTTGGGGCGGTCTTGGTGTGATTTGGAATAAAAATGTTGCTACTGTCTATATAAGAAATTCGCGTTACACAAAAGAATTTGTAGATAGTCAGGAAAGATTTTCTATCTGTGTAATGCCCCAAAAATTCAGAAATGAACTTTCTTATTGTGGGAAAGTTAGCGGGCGAGATGAAGATAAAATTGCAAAATGTGGATTTTCGGTTGCTCATCACAAAGATGTTCCATATTTTAATGAAAGTCGTATCGTTTTGATTTGTAAAAAGCTTTATGCACAGGAAATGAAAGCAGAATGTTTTACAAATGAAGGTAAAAATCTTGCAGAAACTTTTTATAAAGACAATGACTGGCACGTAATGTACATTGCTGAAATCGAGGATATCTTAGTTACAGATTAATTAAATGAAAAAAATTGTTATTATATTTTGTTTTATTTCTCTTTTTGTTTTTTCTGGTTGCGTGAATTTACAAAAATCTACAACTAATGGCGAAGTTTCCTTTAATGATTCTTTCACTGAAGAATTAACATTCCCTTTTAATGCGGATTATCAGCAGATTGATTTTTTTTCTCCAGATAAATGGGATTTATGGAGTAGAACTGAAAATAAACTGTTCCATGATTTTTCGTCTGAAGATGAAATATTTTTTGTGGAATATAAAGCTCTTGATGATTTTTCAATTTCCATCAACAATGAAATGAATGTTTCTGAAGGGGAAATTTATTTAATTGCATCAAATATTTTTTTGCCAAAAGGGAATATTAGTGCGAATTTTATACTTTATGATGAGAATGATAATGTGATTGATTGGGTTGGAGGAATGACAACTTTATTACCTGCAAATGGATATCAATCTTTATACTGTTTAATTTACGTGACTTCAGAGATAAAAAAGATACGACCGCGTTTTATTGGTGAAGGGAATACAATTGCAAAAATCAAAAATACTGTCCTTTACAAAATTGAAAATCAACAGAAAAAAAATTCTTGTATTGAAAATGATTTTTTAAAAGTTTGCTGTGATACACAAACAATTTCTGTAATTGTTACAGATAAAAGAAACGGTCAAGTTTATGAACAGTGTTCTGAAAATCTAAAAGGAATTATTTTTACAGAATCATCTGTTTTGGAGAATGAAATTCAATTAACTTCGTATGACAAAAAAGGAAAACCAATCATCAAAAGTATGATAAAATTTAATTCAGAAAATCAAGCTTCTTTGGATTATTCACTTTCCATGCCTCCTGATTATACTTTTGATAGTTTTTCTTTTCCTCAGAAGTCCATGTCAAAAGAAAACGATTATCTTGTTTTACCTATTAATGAAGGTATGTGTTTTGATTACAATGACGAACACGCTTTTCACGGGGAACTCGTCACTTACAGCGGACATGGTTTATGTATGCCGTTTTATGGAATTACAAATCAAATCACTGGTGCAGGTTTTGTTTCAATCATAAAAAATCCAGATGATTGTGCGGTTGAAATAAAAATGAATAAAACAAATTGTGTTGGTCCGAATTGGAAAAGCCAAAAAGGAAAATTTGGATACGATAGAAATATGATTCAAACTTTTTTTACTGATGGAGGTCATGTTGCAATAGCAAAAGAATATAGAAAATATGCAAAAGAAAATGGTACTCTAGTTACTTTTGAAGAAAAAAAGCAGAAAAGAGGAATCGAAGGTGCTGAAAGATTAAATAAACTTATGGGAGCAGCAAATATTTGGTGCTGGTATTCTGATGGGAAAAATCATACTGCAGACACTTTAGTAAGTCAAATTCTTGAGGCTGGAATAGATAGAATATTATGGAGTAATAATCAAAATAAAGAAGTAATTTCTAAACTTAATGATTTGGGAGTTTTAACTAGTAGATATGATATCTATCAAGATGTAATGAATCCTGCATATTATAACTTGGTGAGCTATATTCATGAAGACTGGTTACCTCAAGCTTATCCAAATGATATTGCAACTAATAAAGATGGAAGTTTCGTGCAAGCATGGGGTGTCGAAAGAAAAGACAATAAAGGATATATAAATTGTGTTGCTTTATGTGACATTACAGCTCCTTACTATGCTCGTCAGAAAATTCAAACTGAATTATCTATAAAAAATTTTGGCTCACGTTTCTTTGATACAACTACTGCAAGTTCATTACGTGAATGTTATTCATCTGCACATCCAATGACAAGAACGGACAGCCGCAAGAGCAGATTTGAACTTTTAAGCATAAGTAGTCTTGAACACAAGCTTGTTACAGGAAGTGAAACTGGCATGGATTTTGTAGTTCCTGTTTGTGATTATTTTGAAGGAATGATGAGTCTTGGTCCGTATCGACGAGAAGATGCGGGACGAGATGTTGATAAATTTTTTGATAACGTTCCATCACAAATTTTAGAATATCAATTGAATGAAAAAAGACGATTACCGCTTTGGGAATTGGTTTATCATGACTGTTGTGTTGCTTATTGGTATTGGGGAGACCATAACAATACATTTAATAACCAATTGATTTGGGATAAACGAGACAATTTCAATGCCTTGTATGCTGTTCCGCCAATGTATTGGATAAAGAATGAAGAACATTTCCAGAGCAATAAAGAGCGTTTTGTAAAAAGTTACAAATCAAGTGCTGAAATTACTAAAAAAGCAGCTGGAACAGAAATGATTTCACATAAATTTCTTACACCAGATAGAACAATTCAACAAACACAGTTTTCAAATGGATTAACAGTAACAGTGGATTTTTCCATAAACCAAATTTCATTTAATTAGCCTAATTAACATAATTTTTGAATTTTCTAAAAGTGAAAAACTTTGTATTGAATTTTTTTCATCTATATCAGATGTATGTCTCTATTTTTTTACATCAATAATCACCATTTGATTTCAGGGCAAACGCATTATAAAAAATATTTTCATAAAAGTTGGCGCGAGGGAGTGAGACACAGGGCAAAAAGACTTTTTTTGGGGCTGCCGCGAGAGCGGCATTATAATAGTTTCTATACCCCAAAAAACGTCTAGCGCA
>JALFAW010000138.1 GCA_022773305.1 Spirochaetia bacterium | reverse complement strand
AAGGCTGGCGGCGATTGAAGGGCTTTGAAAAGCTTGAACTTGTCGTCAAAGATATAAAATTTGAAAATGGTGAGTTGAAAGAAGCTGCTTAAAACTTATGCCGATTCAAACTTCAATCCACAACAATTGACAATTTCTCTTTTTTTTAGTGTTTATGGCGTAATGGACCAAGACTACCCAAGCGAAACCTTCCGCGTCCTCAAAGAAAGCGAAATCACCAAATACGGCGAATACAGGACACAACGGCTTGTCTTGGAAGCTTGGGATAGGGTGGAGTAGGGAGTTTAAAATAATTTAAACGAGGATGAAAAATGGCTTTACGTACAATTGAGAATCAATATTTGGAACAGCTACGCAAAGCAAAAGAAGATGAAAAATTATCATTTTTTATTGGGTCAGGTTTTTCAACAAGTAAAGATCCTTCAAAATACGGCGGGTGGAAAAGCATTATAGATTTATTAAAAAAGGATTTATCAAAAGAACTACAAGCGGAACAGGATAATTTAAGAATTGCTCAAATATATGAATCAATAAAAGGAAGGAAACAATTACTGTCAGTAGTAAAAAATGCATTTCCAAGAATTGATGAAGTTGATGAATTACACGAAACATTAATCAGATGTAATATACAAAATATTATTACAACAAATTGGGATTGTTTGATAGAAACTGCTGCAAAAAAGAATCTAGCAATTTATGACACTATTGCAAATGATTCAGAATTATTAAAATCAGTTCATCAAAATAAAATAATAAAAATTCATGGAGATTTTTCTCATAGAAATATTATATTTTCTGAACAAGACTATCTAAATTATTCAGATAAGTTTCCAATAATTGAAAATTATGTAAAAAATATCGTCGCTACTAATACAGTAATATTACTAGGATATTCTTTTAATGATTTAGATTTAAAACAACTAGTAAACTGGGTTATAAATAAAGGTTCTGTACGCCCTTCGATTTACATGATAACTATAGAAAAGAAATCTAAGGATGAAATTTCTTACTTTGAAAAATCTTTTGGAATCAAAATAATACAAATATGTGAAGACAAAACAGAATCAAAGAGTGCTTTTATAAATTTCTTTAAGTGTTTGGATTATGATAAATATATAAAAGAATTAGAGTCACCAGAATCTTATGTTTACAGATACTTAAAACAATATGAAAAATATCCTGTAATATTAAGACGCTTTATACAAAAATCACTAACAAATTGTTCATTTGTTTATTCCTCTGAACAAGAAAGCATTTTGGAATTGAATCAAAAAATTATTACATTTGATATGGATAATGAAAAAAGACAGGTTTTACAAAACTTTTATAATTCAATTCCTATTCTTATTATACAAAAAGATAAAACTTTAAATAAAATTATAAAAATACTTACAAAAGCTGATATTCATGGCATCGCAACGGATACTGACCTTTTTGAAAGAAAACCTTACATAAGTTTTTCTAGGAAGTCAGGAAACAAAGATTTTTATAATGATAATTTTAATTTCTCTTATGTTGTTAATGATGGTTCTTCTATAAAAACGAAAATGAAAACAGTTTTCAGTCTAAATGCTTTAGAAAGATTTGAAGAGGCATATATATTAAATAAAGAACTTCTTTCTGAAACAAGATTCAAGGAAGACTTTTCTAATTATTTTATAGCTTTATTAAATAACAATGTAATTTTGTTTTCTTTAAAATATTCTTTAAAATGCGGAATTGACATTAATAACAAATATAAAGATGTTCCTGAGATTTCAATTCAGAATGAATTTATGAAGCTTTCCTCTGTGCAAAAAAAACAGGTTAATCAGGTATTTGAATACTCTTCTTTAATAACTATAAATTCATGTTTAACTAGGACAAGAGACGAACTAAAGAAAATAAGAGAGAAGAAAAGCATTATAGCAAAAGGTGGAGTTGCTTATTCAGCAGAAAGTGGACATCGAACTAATCATAAAAACTTTGTTGACTTTGTTGTAAACACAGGTATTTGTGTTGAAAATAATTCAGAGTACATTGAATGTTGTCATAATTACATTTCGATGTTTTTTGAGAATACTTTATCAACGTCCTACACTCCAAATAAAACGGAATTATATTCTTTGATAAGATATTATAGTAATGAGGAATTACAACAACTTTTGGATGCTTTTGCAAAAAAAGGTTCTGTTTATCAATTGATTATATCTCAACAATTACAGAATTGGTTGATAGATCAAGTTCTCTTAAATACTATAGAAAATTATATTAACAAGAATAATCCTTTTACTGAATTGGAAAAGTCTATAGAGAATACCCTGTTTCTTCTTTCTTTGATTAAAAATAATAAAAATAAAACAGAAAAAATCTTAAATCTGATAAAGCGAGTTATTTTTAATGCCAGAAATTCAGAAACAATTTTTTCTGTAATAGATTTGTTCTTTGTTAATCAATATATTTTGTATAAAGGTACATATCTAAAAGGAAATCCAGGACTAGAAGTTTTTGAGTCGCTTATAAATAAACTGGTTGATGATAAATGCAATATGCATGAGATTCAAGCATTGTTATCATATAAGCTCATAAATGTTTGTAACATTGGAATTCAAAAATCTGTAAAATTTTCAAATGAAAAATTGTTAAAAAAACTCTTAAAAATCATTAGTGAAGTTTCAGAGCAAAAAACAAAGTACAACTATATCGAAAAAATAGTAATGATTATTTATCAGATGTCTAATGAACCTTGTAAGGCTCTAATTAAAGATTTCATTATTAATCTGGAAATTTCAAAAGATAAAACATCATTTGATTATATTTCTTTTATGTTAACCATAAAAAACTTAAAGTTTGATCTAGATGATCAAGAATTAAAGAATGATATAAGAAATCATATTAACTCATTCCCTAAAAATACCTTTAGTTCATCTTATTTAGGACTGAAATCTTGTCTTGATGCTGTTTGTGAAAAAGACTCTTCTTACCATGAATTAGCAGAAGAAGTAGAAACTATAATTCAAAAATACAATAAAGAAGAATTCCATCTGCCTACAGGAGAAACAAAAAATGCCTAATTCACTTCAATCATATAATCCACACAAAATCAAACTCGTGTTCCATGGCTATGACTTGAAAATTGAAGAACCAAATAAATCAATTGCGTTGAATCAATACGCAGATTCTTTATTCACAAGTTTTTCAATAGATTCTCCTAAGTTTGAAGATAAAAAAGGTGTTTTCATTTTCACTGTTGATGGTACTGTTGTTTATGTAGGCATGACCAATGATTCCTTAAAGAAAGTTATAATGAGAACTTATGGAATTATTATTCCAAGAAAACTTCATAAAGATGGCCAACTTACAGCTTGTAGATTAAGTGCATTCTTAAACAAAAATCACAATAAAAAAATTGAACTATGGTTTATTGAATGCGATGATAAAGAAAAGATTAAGCAAATCAAAAATGAACTGATTGATGAATATAAGCCAGAGATAAATAAAAGATAGGAAGACAACTAAATGACCTTACAAGAAGAAATCCAAAACGGTGAAAGCCGCACATTAGAATACAAAGCAACGCTTCCTCCAGAATCACAAAAGTGGATTAAAACCATTGTTGCATTTGCAAATGGTGCTGGTGGCAAGTTTGTTCTTGGTGTAAACAATCAGCGCGAATTTGTAGGGCTTGCAAAATCAGTAGACTTGTTTGAACTAAAGGATAACATTGCCGACACAATCGGTCAGATGTGCGAGCCTCAGATTATGTTTGACATTACAGCCGAGATGGTAGGCGATGCCCAGCTTTTGATTGTGAATGTGTTCCCCGGAAACGCAACTCCTTATTTTATTAAATCCCTTGGAAAAGAAAACGGCACATTTATCCGTCTTGGAGCGACAACCCGCAACGCAGACTGGACTGCTTTGGAAGAACTTTCTAACCGTGGCCGCCATGTTTATTATGATGAATTTGCCTGTCCTAGTGTGAAGGTTGAGGATGAAGACATAAAATATCTTTGTAAGGATTTTTCTGAGCGTGCAGAGCGGAAGATTACAAGAAAAGATTTGGAGAACTTGAATCTTATAATCGGCAATAAAAAAGATACCGCGACAAATGCCTATGCCATTCTTTTAGGTAAGCATGATTATACTTCCCGCATTCAGTGCGCCAGATTTCGTGGAACTGAGCGTGTTGATTTTCTTGATAAGAAAGAATATGAAGGTCCTCTTTGTGAACAGATTGACGAAGCTTATAAGTTTGTTTTGAATTATCTGAGTATGGCTGTAGAAATTGACGGAATTGTTCATAAAGAAAAATATGAACTTCCACATAAAGCTATTCGAGAGTTGATTATCAATGCGGTAATACATCGTAATTATCAAATAAGTTCTAGTGTACAAGTTGCAGTTTATGACGACCGTGTTGAAATTTCTTCACCAGGAACTATTTATGGTTCTCTAACATTGGAAGAGGCAATGGAAGGTCGTTCATCAATTCGTAATAAAACTCTTGCTCGAACCTTAGAAAAAATAGATATGCTTGAAGGTTGGGGTTCTGGATTAAAACGCATTTTTTCACAATGTGAAGAGTATGGCATTCCTTATCCTGTATTTGTTGAAATTGGAGATATGCTCAGAGTCAGTTTTTATCGTCCTTCATACAAAAATATCGGCGATAAATCGGCGATAAAACAAGGTATCGGCGATAAATCGGCGATAAAACAAGATATTGGCGATAAATCGGCGATAAATTATAAAGAAAAAATTCTTGAATACTTAGAAGAACATGCAGAAGCTCGTACACAAGAGATCTCTTTATACATTGGTTTAAAGCTTTCTCGTACAAAAGATTATCTTTCTGAGCTTGTGGAAGAAGGGAATATTATTGCTAACGGTGCTAATAAGAATAGAACATATTCTTTGAAAAAGTAGGGCCATGCAAAACCTTGGAAAGATTGTACCAGTGATGCCGAACGATTAAATGTTTTTAATGGTTTTCTATTAACGGCAAGCCTAGATGCTTTATTTGACAAAAGGTACATATCTTTTACTGATGAAGGCTTAATTATGGTTTCGTCTGTTTTAAATTATTCAGATTTTCGAGGATTAGGGATAAACAGTGAGTTAAAATTAAGATGGATAGAAGAATCCCATTTAGAATTCTTAAAATACCATAGAGAACATATTTGGAAAAATTAAAAATGAAAAAATAGCATCCTATCACTAATTTCCCCAAAACAAACTTTAAGTAACTACTTTAAGTAAACCTCACGCAAACATGAGTTCAGACAACTATTTCTAGGTTGAAAATTCCCAAATTTTGTGGTAAATTCGAAATATCTTGGCAGAAAGCCAATACTTTTACTTATTTGGTCTTATCTGAACTCATACCAAGAGTGTTTTTTTTAGTGTTTATGGCGAATAGCCCGACCCGAAGCGTAGCGGAGGGGAACCCCCAAAAATAAAAAACAACATATCAGGAGTGTAAGATAAAAAAAATGCCGACTCTTTCAAATCGTACTTCAATTTTTACTGACAGTGTAATCCGCAGAATGACGCGGATTTCTAATAAATATGGCGCTGTAAATCTTTCACAGGGATTTCCTGATTTTGAGCCGCCGCTACCGATTCTTGAGCGGCTGGCGCAGGTGACAAAAGAAGATTTTCATCAGTATTCTACAACATGGGGATCTCAAAATTTCCGTGAAGCACTTGCTGCAAAAATTCAGCATTTCAGTGGAGTTTGTGTTGACCCGGACAGTGAACTTGTAGTTACATGCGGTTCTACTGAAGCGATGATGGCTGCTATGATGAGTGTTACAAATCCAGGTGACAAGGTAATTGTGTTTTCTCCTTTTTATGAGAATTATGGGGCGGACACGATTTTGAGCGGAGCGGAACCTATTTATGTTCCTTTGATTCCGCCTTGTTTTAATTTTGATGCTGAGCAACTTGAGCAGGCTTTTAAGCAGAAACCAAAGGCAATTATTGTTTGCAATCCTTCAAATCCGTGTGGTAAGGTTTTTACTCGTCAGGAACTTGAAATTATTGCTAATCTTGCAAAAAAATATGATGCTTTTGTCATTACTGATGAAGTTTACGAGCATATTGTTTACAAACCAAATGAGCATGTTTACATGGCTTCTCTTCCAGGAATGAAGGAACGGACAATCACCTGTAATTCGCTTTCCAAAACTTATTCTATTACGGGCTGGCGTTTAGGTTATACACAGGCAAATCCTCAGATTACCGACCGCATTAAAAAAGTGCATGATTTTTTGACAGTTGGTGCTGCTCATCCTCTTCAGGAAGCCGCCGTTACAGGTTTGAGATTTGGTGATGAATATTATGCAGATTTGCAGGAAAAATATACACACAAGAGGGATTTATTTTTAAGTGGGCTTGATTCTATTGGAATAAAGCATACAATTCCGCAGGGGGCATATTACGTTCTTATTGATATTTCTGAGTTCGGTTATGAATCTGATTTAGAATTTGCAGAAGTTCTTGCGCGGGATGTGGGAGTTGGTTCTGTGCCAGGTTCATCTTTTTTTAA
>JALFAW010000125.1 GCA_022773305.1 Spirochaetia bacterium | reverse complement strand
CAGACTTTGCTTTTTATTTTGAACGGAAGCTCCATTTTTCTCAAAAAAAAGAAGACTGCCTGAAAAAGACAGCCTTAAGTGATTATTTTTTGAGGATTCTTATTGACAAGCTGGGGCCTTATATGTGTTATGTGATTTTATGCAAAAGCATACATCTTTATTGTCTCAAACTCAGGAGCATGATTTTTTTCTTCTTCTTCCAAATCGTAAAGGTTCTGAAGATTTAACCAAAACTCTGCGGTAGTTCCAAAGAACTTAGAAAGACGGATTGCGGTGTCAGCTGTTATAGAACGATTTCCATGAATGATTTCGGAAATACGAGTCTGAGGAATATTAATTTCTTTCGCAAGACGATATGCTGAAATATTCATTGGAACAAGAAATTCTTCTTTCAGAATTTCGCCTGGATGGATATTTGGTAATCTGTCATTAGTGGTAATCTGTGATTCGAACATTATCTGCACCTCCATTCTCAAAAGCGAATACAATTCTCCATTGGTCATTTATTCGGATTGACCAAAGCCCTGCAAGATTTCCTACCAGCTGTTCAAGTTTGTTTCCTGGTGGAATTCTTAAATCTTTTACTTCTTTTGCAGCTGCAATCATTCGGAGTTTCCGTCGTGCAACATTGTGAATTGTCGGCGGAAGCTTTTTGCTTTTCAGTCCTTTGTAAATTAATTCTGTTTCAGAATCTCCAAATGAATTTATCATAATTATATACTAACGCCAAACGGAAGTATTGTCAAGAAAATATGCAATAGTCGTAAAACAGGTAATCTATATTTCTTTTATCTCAATGAATATTGGACAGTGGTCAGACAATCCCTGATACTTGTCTTTTCCTTTTATATCATTATCAAATTCACCAATTGATTCAGATATTTCAAAAGAAGTTTTCATCTTATCAGTTGCAAAACAATAATCTGCTGTGAAATAGTTTATTTCTTCTGAATGGGAATATGTTGGTTTGAGTATATCTTCTGTTCTTGCACAGTCAATAAGACCTTTGCCTATCAAAGCATCATATTCTTTGCGTTTTTCTTTTTTTGTTGGAGTATTAAAATCTCCGATGAACAAGGCTCTATCTGATACATATTCTTTATATTCTGTACATTCCAAAGCTTTAAGCACATTTACTGAGTAATTTATAGGAATTGGCTTCGTCCATACAGAAAACAAATAAAACAGGAACTGCTCTTTATCAAATACTTTTAAGGGAATTACATAACGAAGGTTTCGATTGAAATTTTCAGTAAAATCAAGTTTATACTTTTTTGAGAAGATGGCAATTCCATAATCACTTTTGTTTTCATACAATGTGTCATTATACCACAGTGAATAATCCCAATTTGATTTTAAAAAATCATAACTTTTATAGGTAACTTCAAGCAAAATCAAAATATCGCATTCATTTTCCATTATATGACTGTATTTTTTGTCGTTAACATCATAATGAACATTCCAGCAAATGATTTTCATGTTTTTTCCTTGCGCCCCAGTGCGCCATCAACCTAACAATGAGTTAAACCGCAAATCGACTTGACCGGTTTGTCGGCTTTGAACTTCTTGAAAATCATTAAGGCCCCAGGTTTATCATGCTAAGATAGATAAGTCCATCAGGGCACAATATCCTAATCTATTCTAAAGGGGGACCTTAATGAGATTCTATAAGAACCAGCATCAATTTTACATTGGAATCGACCTTCACGCAAGAACCGCTCCATAAATGTCGCGAGCAATTTTGTTGAAAAGCCTAAAAAATGCATTGCATTTTTTTTAACGGCTTTTTTATAAGAGCATGTACATCTGTGTCATCAACAACATCGGAGAAACTGTATTCCATAAAAACATGGAATGTTCCAAAGATAATCTGGAACTTGTGACCAATACTTTTGGAAAAGACATTGTAGTCGGCGTTGAATGCATTTTTACCTGGTACTGGGTTGCGGATTTCTGTGCGGAGCGTGGAATCGATTTTGCACTGGGACATGCCTATTACATGAAATCAATCCACGGAGGAAAAACAAAAAGCGATAAAATCGATTCAGAGAAAATTGCAAACCTGCTTCGCGGAGCGAGTTTTTGAAAAAAAACTCGGTAAAGAAAAACGTAAGTTTTTCTGACGAATGTTCCCAATTGCCTATGCTTATCCTAAAGCAAAGCGTGCAGTACGCGACCTGCTCAGAAGACGGCTCTTCTTTGTCAGACAGCGCGCCGAACTTTCCGTTCATCTTCAAAACACAAATCATCAGTACAATATAAATAAACCCCTGACATCTTCCCGAATGAGAAGCGAAGTTTACAGAAATACAATTCCTCAGAAGTTCACAGATCCGGCGACACTAAAAATGGTGAATGCAGATCTTGCCATGTTCCAGGCTTACCACGATATAATCACAAAACTTGAGTTT
>JALFAW010000108.1 GCA_022773305.1 Spirochaetia bacterium | reverse complement strand
TTAAAAAAATTTCTTAATTCCATTGCACACGTCTGTTTTTTGCTTGTCATGATACTTATTATTATATCACAAACAGGCATTTTTCTTTTACGCGTGAATGCTTTTTTATTTTTCCCCCTTGCTTTTTCTTCTGCTTCCTGTGAATATAATTTTTTCTGATTTTTTTCCCATCTATTCTGAAATGTTTCCCCCATTTTTCCACCTAAGGAATTTTATTATATTTTGAAATTTTTAAATAGTGGGCTTAAGTTGATGATGTTACCCGACGATAGGTAAATTGCTGTCGCAATTTGCTATCATTTCATTTTAACCTTAAAAACTAATTACCTTCATTATTGTAAAACTGTTTATATTCAACATTTCCTTGTTTTTTGCTTTCTGTTAAAAATGTAAGGTTTGAATTAGGGTGCACTGTCTCCAACAAATACAAGATTTGATGTTGGTCGAACATCGGTTTTGGGTTCTGTATATGAACCATTTCTTAAAGCAATATTATAAATTTCCATATCAAATTGTTCAGACATTATTATACTCCCTTATGAAAGATTTATATAAATACATACACAAATATGGTATCGTCAAATTTTTTATAATCTTAATTTCCCTATAAATAATTCAATTACAAATCTAGAAAACTAAGTTTAAATATGATACGCTTTTGTTATGTCGAACATTCAAAATAAACCTAAATTGACAGCAAAACAACTCGTTACAAAAATGAGAGTCGAAAAAGGAATTTCTTTTTCCAAGTTTTCTGAGAAACATGCTGAAAAATATCTGTTTGACATAAACAATTATCTTCGAACTGCATCATACCGAAAGAATTATCAGAAATATTTAAATGGTCAAAATAAAGGAAAATATATTGGGCTTGATTTTGGATATCTACAAGAATTGTCTGAAATTGATTCATTATTGTGAATGGAACTATCTTCCATTTGTTTTGATTTAGAACATGATTTGAAAATACACCTTCTTCAGGATGTTGAAAAAAATTCAAAAGATGATGGTTACAAAATTGTTGATAATTTCTTAAAGGCAAACCCTTTTATTGTCGGAAAACTAGAAGTATCAACAGCCTCTCCATTTACTTCAAATCTTTTAACCAAATATTTTACTGTTACACAAATTTTTAATAATCAGAAGAATCGTAATGAATATAAAATTACCGCATTTAATGATTGTCCAGTTTGGGTCTTACTTGAATTTCTAACCTTTGGAGACTTCATAAAGTTTTACGAATTTTATTATAAGGTCATGAAAATCAAAATGCCAATTAGCATTCCTATTTTAAAAATGCTGAAAAATCTAAGAAATGCATGTGCTCATAATAACTGCTTAATTGCTGACTTACAGACAAATTTAACATTCATCCCAGCAGAGCTTGGTATCTTTGTATCTAATATAAAAACTATTAGTAAAAAACAAAGGCAGAAGAAATTATCCTGTCTTGCTATGCTAGAATTTGTAAGTACGATTTATGCTTTAAAAACTATAGCAACCAAAACTGTTATATCAAAACATAGAAAAGCATTAAGAAGTCTATTTACAAAAAGAATGCTGAAACACAAAGACTATTTTTCAGGTAATGATCTTATTAAATCTAGTTATGATTTTGCATACAAAGTTTTTTCAGTTTTATAATTTGACAAAAAGATTTTACTACATTATATTATTAGCAGATTGAAGGGCACGTTATTTGGTGTTCCTTACGAGAGCGGCGTTGCGACGGCGCTCTTTTTTATTGTTTTATAAATTTACAACCCATTTAAGTGAGATTTCTATTTTAATCCTTTTTATTTTTCAAAAATTCTTCTAAATCTTTTATCAATTGTTCTGTCCTCAATCTTGCTCGAAGAAGGTATCAAGTAATTATTATACATTCATTAGTATGTACAATTATAAACTTCTTGTGTATAAAACAAGACGAACACGTTAATTTTATTTTTTCTCTTTTCCACAATTCATGTCTAAAACTGGACAGATGCTGTAAAAGTCAGCAACCAGATAATGAATGTCTTTGTTTCAATGCGTCATTTTTTACAGAATAATTCAGAAATTATATTGAGCTATAATCAACGCCCCCCAAAGAATCTTTTTCCAGGGCCAGATATTTGACACCTATGCTAAATTCGAAAGTATTCTTGCAAGTGCAGAAAATGAAATCATCCTAATAGATAACTATGTAGATTTATCAATTCTCCAGAGACTTGCCCAAAAAAAAAGCCGGCTCCGGCCAAAGTCAGAAGTGCACCCCAATTATTGGACACTTTAACAAGCTGATTTTAAGGACTGATTCCTGAATTGTAAAGGGGTCAGTCCTTTTAATTTAACCATAATTCTCTTGGGTTAATAAATCTTAACCTATGGATAAGATTATTTTTTTGCATTCTGGCTAGAGCGTTTGAATCCATTTCTCGATAATTTAGAAAAAAACAGTCCTCTGGACTATTTTTTCTAAACTATCCATAAACAAATTCAAAAAGTAGTGGGTTCAAGTCCCATCAGCTCCATTATTTATTAGGTTCAATTTCGAGTATTTGATTTACAAACCGTGGCAAGGATTGTAAGGGCTGGCGAAGCCAGTTCCGAAGCGGAGCGAAGGAATGAAGCGGTAGCGTAACCCTGAAAAGCCTGATTTTTGCGAAGCAAAAAGCCACCCTA
>JALFAW010000086.1 GCA_022773305.1 Spirochaetia bacterium | reverse complement strand
CACAGCTATCAAAAATGCTGGTATTCCAGAATCGGACATCTCAACGTCAGATTATTCTATCACACAGGATAATTCAAATAACTATCCTGGACAATATACTGTTAAAAATTCGATTTCTGTTGTCATAAGAAACACAGAAATTGCAGGTTCTGTTATTGATATTGCTGTTAAGCAAAATGTTGGAGCAAATGGTATTACATCGTTTAAATATGGAGTTTCTGATAAAACTACAGCTTTGCGTCAAGCAAGAACACTTGCTATTCAAGATGCTCAAGATGCAGCTTCTCTTTTAGCAGGTGCCAGTGGATGTAAAATCACAGGAGTTCAATCAATCAATGAATATACTCCTGTGGTAAGTCAAGTTAATGACTACATGATGCTCAAAAGTTCAGTTTCAAATGATAGCCCAGCTACCACCATAAAAGAAGGACTTATTAATGTTTCTTCTCAAGTAAACATAACTTTTACTATTGAAAATTAAAAATAAAATTATATAATAATTAATAGGACAAATGTCGAGTTTTAAATTTTTATTCTTTGGGTGGATTTTTGCTTCGCAAAAAAAGCGAGAAATGCATAGCATTTCTCGTCCCGAGTTTGCATTGCAAACTCGCGCTTTTTAGGGTTCCGTACGCATTTCGTGCTACCTTCATTCCTTCGCTATGCTTCGGAACTGGCTACGCCAGCCCTTACAATCCTTGCCACTGTTTAAAATTAAAAAACTCGAAATTGAACCTAATAATTTCATAACTTTTTGGAGCAAATTATGTTGGATTATAAATTCATTAAAGACAATCTAGATGCTGTAAAACAAAATATCATCAATCGAAATATGACAGCAGATGCAGACAAAGTTGTAGAACTTTATGATAAACGAACTGCATTGGTGACAAAGTTACAAGGACTTCAACAAAAAAGAAATGAAAATGCACAGGCTATGAAACAGAAACTTGACAGTGATAAACGACAGGAATTAATTGCCGCAGGGAAATCAATAAAAGAAGAAGTTTCAGCTGTAGAGAATGAAGTTAAAGAACTTGAAATTGCATTGGAAGAAGCTGCAAGACAAATTCCAAATATGGTTCATCCTGATGCACCTGTAGGTAAACTTGATACTGAAAATCTTGAAGTTAAAAAAGTAGGCATACCAAGAAAATTTGATTTCGAACCAAAAGATCATGTTCAGCTTGGTGAATCACTTGATATTATTGATTTTGATAGAGGTACTAAAGTTTCTGGTCCAAAATTCTATTATCTTAAAAATGAAGCTGTTTTCCTTGAACAAGCTTTGATTATGTACGCTTTAAATACTCTACGAAAACATAATTTCCAAATGTTTATCACACCAGATGTTGCAAAAGAAGAAGTTCTAAAAGGAATTGGTTTTAATCCTCGAGGAAATGAATCAAATGTTTATTCTATTGAAGAAGAAGGAACTTGTCTTGTAGCCACTGCAGAAATCACTTTGGGTGGCTATCATCAAGATGAAATTTTAGACAAATCATCCCTTCCTCGTTTTTATGGTGGACTTTCACACTGTTTCCGTCGTGAAGCAGGGGCAGCAGGTCAATTTTCAAAGGGACTTTATCGTGTTCATCAGTTTGATAAAGTTGAAATGTTTGCTTATGCAACTCCAGAACAATCAGATGAAATTCACGAAAAACTTCGTCAAATAGAAGAAGAAATTTTTGAAGGATTAGGTCTTCCTTTCCATGTTGTAGATACTTGTACTGGTGATTTGGGTGCACCTGCCTACCGCAAGTGGGATTTGGAAGCCTGGATGCCAGGAAGAAATGGTGGTGAATATGGTGAAGTTACATCAACTTCAAACTGTACAGATTATCAAGCTCGAAGATTAAATATAAAATATAAAGATGATGATGGAAAGAATAAATATGTTCATACATTAAATGGTACAGCCATTGCTGTAGGACGTGCAATGCTTGCCATTTTGGAAAATTATCAAAATGCAGATGGTTCAGTAACAATTCCTCCTGTTTTAGTACCTTACTGTGGTTTTGATAAAATTTTACCAAAGAAATAATTTTACCAGGAATTTAATTTTTTATTCATTACAAAAGGGAGAAAAAATGGAAGGAAAACCTTTTAAAACTACTGGAAATAATAAAATCTTTTATCTTCTTTTATTTTTTGCAATTATTGTTACTGGTTTTTTATTTAAAACACTTTCTTCTGTATTTCTTCCTGTTGTTATCTCAATAATGCTCTCTTTCATTCTTTTACCAATCATTAAGAAATTAAATTCAAAATTTCATTTTCCATGGATATTTTCTTCAATTTTAGTTCTTATTCTTTTTATGTTTGCGTTTTTAGGACTTTCTTCTTTACTTATCAAAAGTTTAACGACTATTATTTCAGAATATCCAAAATATGAAAAAAAATTCATGTCAATTTATCAAATAATTGCTGAAAATTTTCATCTGGAATTTGATGAAAGTAAAAGTTTTATTGAAAATGTTTGGAAGTTCTTAAAAGTTCAGGAATTTGTTCAAAACATGGCAGTTTTCCTTTCATCAGGTATGGTTACTTTTGGTAAAAATTTATTTACTATCTGCCTTCTATGTATTTTTCTTTTGATTGAAATGCGACTAACAAAACAGAAAATTTATTCTGCATTTGATAATGATGAAGAAAAAGTAAATAAGATTTCTCATCAGGTAGCTCACGATACTGTAAATTATATATCCATTAAATTTTTCATTTCCCTTTGTACTGGACTTTTAGTTTTTCTTGTCACTTGGATTCTTAAGATGGATTTCAATATTGTTTGGGCTTTTCTCGCTTTCATAATGAATTTTATTCCAATTTTTGGTTCAATAATTTCAGTAGCAGTTACAACACTTTTCGCAATATTGCAGTTCTACCCTTCTATTGGAAAACCTATTTTTGTGCTTATCTTTATGATTTGTGTGAATTTCGGACTTGGAAATATTTTAGAACCAAGAATTGAAGGAAAAAATCTGGGACTTTCTCCATTTGTAATTCTTGTTTGTCTTTCTTTATGGGGATATATTTGGGGATTTCTGGGAATGATTTTGGCTGTACCGATGACTGTTATAATTAAAATCATTTGCGAAAATACAGATTATCTAAAATCAATAGGAATTCTTTTAGGTAACGGAAGTGATATTAATTCCAAATAAAACTTAATTTTTTAAATATTTTTACTAATAATTAAGGTATAATATTATTAATTAATTTAATAAGGTAGAAGTTGCTTTTTCATAGAGAAATCTTAAATCTTCTTCCTGCAGATTTGAATAACAAAAATCAACACAAATACCTTCATTTTCTTCATTACGATAAATTTTATTCACAATTCCCGTTACAAAAATTTCTCTTGTATTTATTGGACCTATATTTATTGAAAATGATAGTTTTATACAATATTCTTTTGAATTAAATAAATTCTTATAAGTTTCGGAGACTCCAAAAACAATTCTTTCGTGGTCAATAAATAAAATAGATAAAGGTTCCGCTCTATTTTGCAATGATTGAACTTTTTCAATTTTTTTTTCTGTAAGAAATTTACAAATTGAAATTAATTGAATACCTGTTCCTGCATTTTTTTCTAGTTTAGCCTGTTCAACAAATTTTTCAAGTAATCTTTTTGCTTTTTGTTGATTTTCCAATGGAATGCATTTCCAAGCAGGTCTTGTAAAAAGCTGAATTTCTTTTTCTGGAATTGCTTGTAAATTTAATTCTTTTGATGTATTACAATCTAGATAAATAAGAGCAGAAACTTCATATTTTTTATCTTCAGGAACATCAATAATTCTCTGGATTTTATCAGGAAGTAGTAAAGACAGTCCTTTTGATGTTTCTTTCACAAAAGTATGAAAATAAAGTCCTACTCTATTAAAATAAAATTCCACTTTTACATTTTGATTTGCAAAATTATTAATTGATTGCGGTGGATTTTCCAAAAGAATTTCGCCATTTTTTTGAACTTTTATGTGCTCTCCACGAATTGCTACAGGAAAAATTTGTGAAGTTAATGATTTAATAACAGGTTCTGTTTTCGAATAATCATTTTTATTAATCGTGATTTTATCTGTTGGAGTAAGTGTAACAGGAACGTTACCGTCAATCAGATATTGAAGTACTAATTCTCTTTCAATTCCCGAAAGTTCGGCATATCCATTTTGCTCCATCATAATTTATTCCACCTATCAATTGTAATCAGACTAACTGCATTTGATTTTTGTTTGTTCAAATATAATGTTACATCAATAGTTCCATATTTGCAATATAAACGCACTGGAATTTGAATAATTTCTTCACTAGAAAAAGGTTCTCCAATAATCCATTTTAAAAATAACTTTTCTTTTTGAATAATCTTTTTTTCTTCAGATTGGATGGATTGCTTATTTTCACAATCATCTTTCGTATTATTTTCTTCTGAAGTGGGTACATTAAAATCTGTATTTTTTTTTATTTCATCATCAGAGTCTTTATAATCAAAAACATGAGGAAAATCTTTATTAAAATTTTTTTTCCAGCCTTCTTTTAAATCTTCCCTAAAAAACACATAATTATAAAGATATTTGGAATCAAAAAAAGTTTCAGGTCCGTTATAAATATTATTTGAAACTGAAACAAATATATTTTCAATTGTATTATACAAATTAACGTCTACTAAAGAATCATTTAAACTACCAAAATTTTCAAATTCAGGATAAACGGTTACATTAGTGTTTACAATTTTAAGAAGTTCAATATTCTTTTCAATTTGTTGATTGACAGTATCTTTAAACCAATCATTATTTAAAACAAGTCTTTGTGGTTCAATTTCCTTATTCCATGTTAAAGTTTTGTCCAACTCAGCTATTTCTTCTTTTATAGTTTCTACATTTGTATAAGATAATTCTGTTTTACTTGCAACTTTACAGGAAATAAAACAAAATAAAAGAGAAATATAAAAAATAACAGGAAAGAAATACTTTTTTTTCAAACTACCTCTAAATCATGTAAACATAAAAAAAGCACTCTTACAAGGAGTGCTTTTACATTGTGGGCAGTGAGAGGATCGAACTCCCGACATTCTGGGTGTAAACCAGACGCTCGTACCAGCTGAGCTAACTGCCCAATTTAATTTTCTCAAAATATCGAGTAAGTCGGGCAGACAGGATTTGAACCTGCGACATCCTGGTCCCAAACCAGACGCGCTACCAGCTGCGCTACTGCCCGTTACGTATTAATTAATATATACTATTTTAAAAAATTAATCAAGTAGTAAAAGTCATTTTTTTATTATTTTTTAAATAATTTTTGCTTCTACTTCCAAATCTCCACCCTTTTTGATTTTTTCATTCAAAACTTTTTGAATTTCAACAGTAATAGTTTTTGAATCTTGAAGTTCACACGAAGAATTAATCAAACAATGTAAAAAATTTTCTGTTACTGCATGGTAAATCACTTCGTTTTGATTTTCATTAATAATTCTTGGTCTTTTTACTGACTCCAAAACAGCAGTAAGTTTTTTTCCTACAAATTGATTACAGTATTCTATTTTTTGATTTATAGCCCATTTTGTGATTTCTTTTGCACGTGCTCCAGATATAGATTGCGGAACTTTTTTATCAAAATTTATAGCTTCAGTTCCAGGACGTTGAGAATAGGGAAATGCATGAACCCAAGCAAATCCACAATCCTTACATAATTGCATAGTTTCTTCAAAATCAAAATTTGTTTCACTTGGAAATCCTGTAATTATATCACATGCCAAAAATGGATTTTCTTTTGCGTTTTTAAGTTTCTTACAGGCAATTATAACATCTTCTTTTGAATAATGTCTGTTCATAAGTTTTAAAATTCTATTGCTACCACTTTGAACAGAAATATGAAAATGAGGTTGCACTCGAGAATTTTTAATTACATCACAAAAATCATCATTAACTACTTCAGGATATATACTTGAAATCCTGAAATGTATTTTTTTAGTATTATCAAGAAAATATCTTAAAAGTTTCGTAAAATCAAAATATTCAGATTCAAAAGCACCTTTATATTGCCCAATATTAACAGAAGTCAAAACAACTTCGTCAAAACCTTTATTTTCTAGTTCTAAAACACGCTCTAAAGCTGTTTTTACATCAAGAGAAACACTTTTTCCTCTTGCAAGATGAATTGCACAATATGAACAGTTATTATTACAACCATCCTGAATTTTTAAACTGGCACGTGAATGTGCAAAAAATAAAGAAGTTGAAAGTTTAAATGTATTTTCAGGATAAAACTGTTTTAATTGAGGTATTTTTATAATGGATTGAAGCGAATAAATAAAATCATATGCATTAAAATCATGTTTTTGAAGATATTCTGTTAACAGTTTTGGAATCTGAGTTATTCGACTTTTTATTTGTCCACCAATAACAAAAACTCTTTTATCAATCTGTGAAATTTCTTCAGAATTCAATTGTGCATAACAACCTGTCACAAGAATTACAGCCTGAGGAAATTTTTCCAGCATTAAGCGAATTATTCTGCGTGCTTTTTGTTCCGATTTTTGTGTAACTGTGCATGTATTCAAAACAGCCATAATAACTTCATTTTGAATAACATTTTTTGCAGTAACGCTTTCCATCGAAATAGAAAAACCAACATCAGAAAAAGATTTTGCAATTGATTCACTTTCAATCTGATTTAATCTGCAACCAAGTGTTTCTATATGTATTTTATAAAGATTATTGCAGTTTTGCATTTACACGGTCTCTACCACGAGAAGCTTCTATTGAAGAAGGATTAAGTCTTAGAGCTTCGTCATAGGCATTTACAGCTTCATAGTAATTTCCTGCCATTTCACGAGCATAGCCAAGCCGAATCCACCATGAATCAAGCATTGGTTCTTTTTTTACAGCTGAAGAAAATGCAATATCTGCATGTTGATATCTTGCCTGTCTTATAAAAATCTCACCCATATAATAGTAGGCAGCTCCTACTCTCGCTCCACTTTCAGCTGCATTTGCAACATATTTCTGAAACTGTTCCATTGCGCCAGTGTTTTTACCTAAAAAATACTTTGCTTCACCAAGAATTTCAATCAGTCTTAAATCGTATGGGCTTACTTCAAGACCACTTAAAGCACGTTCTTCTGCTTCAGCATACTGTTTATTTTTTACAAGTGACCAGCACATAACAACATAAGAATCAACACGATTTGGATTTTCTTTTAATTCTTCTTCGCAAACCTGAACAGATTCACGATAATTTCCATTATGATATAAAACTAAAGCATCCTGTTTAGTAGTCTGAGAAAATACAGAAAATTCAAAAAGAAAAAATAAAATAAAAAAAACAAAAAAACTTTTTTTCATAATTATTTCCCAGTTAAATTATCAGTAATCATCGAACACTTACCAGTAAAAATGCAACCTGGTTCAAGAACAACTTTAGAAGTGGAAATGTCACCATCAAGAGAACCTGCAGAAGTAACAAAAATCATTTTTCTTCCCACAACATTTCCTTTCACTTTTCCACGAATCAAAACTCTTTCAGCAGAAATATCAGCGTTAACAACAGCTCCTGTATCAATCACCAAATCACTTTCAGATTCAATTTTTCCGTTAACAGTGCCGCGAATCATAAAAGTTTTTTTAATTTTTATATTACCAGTAAAAGAAATATCATCCTCTACAATAGTATCAAAAGCTTCATCTTCCAAATCAAAAAAATCAGTATCTTTTACATCAAACATAATTACAGTTTACCGTGAGTTGCTTTTTTTTTCAATCAGTAAAAAGAGATTCTTGTCATTATTGACCAATCCATTTACCATTTATGTCAAAATAATCTTTATTCACATCAAAAACAGGATGTTTTTTGTCTTTTTCAGAAAGGTTTGGCTCTGATATCTCATGCGCAACCGATTTCCAGTCAATTCCAATTATCGGATCATTCCACATAAGACCACCTTCACCTTTTGGATCATAAAAGTCTGTACACTTGTAAGCAAAAGTTGCCTGCTCACTCAAAACATAAAAACCATGCGCAAAACCTTCTGGAATATAAAACATATTCTGTTTTTCAGCATCCAGAATCACACCATAATACTTTCCAAAAGTTGCACTTGTTTTTCGCAAATCCACAGCAACATCGTAAACTTTGCCTTCCAAAGCACGCACAAGTTTCCCCTGAGGATGCTGAGTTTGAAAATGAAGTCCTCGCAACACACCTTTTGAAGATTTTGACTGATTATCCTGAACAAACTTCATCTTTAGTCCTGCTTCAAAAAAATCCTTTTCGCTGTAAGTTTCCAAAAAATATCCGCGTGCATCACCAAAGATTTTTGGCTGAATTTCAAATAATCCTTCAACTTTATCGCCGTTTATTTCACACTGTTTAAATTCAAAAGCCATAAAATATTCAAGTCATTGAACCTGTCGAAATGACTTGCTCCTTTTGCGGTAATTTTGACAGGCTCAAATACCGCATTTTTTATTAATTATCTGCAATGTACTCAAGATAACGACCGTAATCAGTCTTGTAACCTTTTGCCATTTCAACAAGCTGATTTTTAGTAAGCCAACCATTTCTGTATGCAATCTCTTCGATACATGAAACATACATTCCCTGACGTTTTTGAATTGTAGCAATAAAATTGCTTGCTTCCAGAAGTCCGTCATAAGTTCCAGTATCAAGCCAGGCCATTCCGCGACCAAGAAGTTCAACAGAAAGTTCACCGCGATTCAAATATTCATTATTTATAGAAGTAATCTCAATCTCGCCACGTGCAGAAGGCTTAACATTTGCAGCAATCTTCACAACATCATTTGTATAAAAATAAAGACCTGGAACTGCGTAATTTGACTTTGGATTTGCCGGTTTTTCTTCGATACCAAGAACTTTTCCAGAATCATCGAATTCAACAACACCATAAGCTGTAGGGTCTTTTACAAAATATCCAAAAATAACACTATTTCTCTTGTTTTCAACAGTTTCTTTAGCACGTTTTAAAGTAGAAGTAAAACTTTGACCGTAAAAAATATTGTCACCAAGAACAAGCGAAACATCATCATCACCAATAAAATCTTTTCCAATAATAAACGCATCAGCCAGCCCGCGAGGCTTATCCTGAACAGCATACTCAAATTTCATTCCAAGCCAAGAACCATCGCCAAAAAGCTCTTGAAAACAAGAAACATCTCGCGGAGTTGAAATAATCAAAACTTCACGAATTCCCGCAAGCATTAAACAAGAAAGCGGATAATAAATCATCGGTTTGTCATAAAGCGGCAAAATTTGTTTTGAAACTGCTTTTGTAATTGGATAAAGACGTGTTCCTGAACCACCTGCAAGTATAATTCCTTTCAAAATTTTCCTCCTGATAAAAAGGAGGGGAAAGCCTTCCCCTCGCTCGCACTACGTTGCTCGCTACCCCTTCTAGCGGGGTAAATGAGTCTACCACACGACCCCGCAACGCCCCAGTTTATCTTCCCTGTTCTTTATAGTTTTTGTTTATCCAGTTCTGGTAATCTCCACTTAAAATGTGGTTAATCCAGTCAGAATTCTTTAAATACCATTTTACAGTTGCAAGCAAACCTTCTTCAAAAGTCATCTTTCTTTCCCAGCCAAGTTGAGTTTTGATTTTTGTACAGTCAATTGCATAACGTTTATCATGACCAGGTCTGTCTTTTACATAAGTGATTGTTTTTTCAACATCTTCAACCTTTTTACCAGTTTCAGCCGCTGTCAATTCAATTACTTTATGAAGCAACTTGATATTCTGCCATTCATTTTCACCGCCAATATTATATTTCTCACCAGTTTTACCTTTTTTTACGATGAGCCAAACAGCACGATTATGATCTTCAACATAAATCCAGTCACGAATATTATCTCCCTTTCCATAAACTGGAAGATTTTTTCCATCACGAATATTTGAAATCATCAAAGGAAGAAGTTTTTCCGGGAATTGATATGGACCATAATTGTTTGTACAATTTGAAAGTGTGATTGGAAGTCCGTAAGTATGATAATAAGCCATAACAATATGGTCAGAACTTGCTTTTGAAGAAGAATATGGTGAACGTGGATCATAAGGTGTATCTTCGCGGAAATATCCTGTCTCTCCCAAAGAACCGTAAACTTCATCAGTAGAAATATGATGGAATAGAACGTCATCGCGGATTGTTCCATCATCTTTCTTCCAATAATTTCTTGCCACATCAAGCAATGTGAAAGTTCCCATTACATTTGTTTTCATAAATGTTTCAGGACCTAAAATTGAACGGTCAACGTGACTTTCAGCTGCAAAGTGGATTACAGTATCAATATCATATTGTTTAAAAACACGTTCTATATTGTCACGGTCACAGATATCAACTTTTTCAAAAAAGTATCTCTGACTGCCTTTTTCTGCACCGCTTCCATATTTTGCATCAACATCTGCCAGCGATTCAAGATTTCCGGCATAAGTAAGACTATCAACATTTACAACAGTTCCAGAAAAATCAGCATCATTAAAAAGATTGCCCTCTGCTGAAGAAAGTCCAAACAAATAGTGAATAAAATTTGAACCGATAAATCCGGCTCCACCAGTAATTAAAATATTGTGTAATTTTCTCATAATCCCTCGCACAATCAAATAGTTGATATTATTGTTTTAAAATAAGTATTATCATGAACAAAAAAACAATTAACAAATTATATCATATAATAAATCAAAATGGAATAGTATTTTTTTATTATATTAGGGCAAACGCATTATAAAATGATTAGTTGTAATATCTGGCTCCCGGTCGTGATTCACAGGTCAAAAACGCGCAATAATGCGCTAGACGTTTTTTGGGGTATAGAAACTATAATTGTAAATCTCGCTTTTTCCTGAGTTT
>JALFAW010000072.1 GCA_022773305.1 Spirochaetia bacterium | reverse complement strand
CAATTTCATACAATGTAAGCCGGATGTATGCACTGAAAAACCTTTCGCCTACAAAAATGTAGAAAAATAAAGAAACCACCTGATATTCAATAAAAATAATATCCCGAAAGATATTCGTTAGGTGCTCGTTTTCATGAAAATCAGATGGTTAGACTCCTAGTGCAAAAACATTAAAACGGCAAATTCCTAAACTACTTAAAGTTCATGCATAGCTCTCTACCCCACTGTTTTAAATCTCTATGTCTTTTTAATACAAAATATCCGAAAGAACAAGCAAATGTCCAATAGAATAAAGAGATTACACATTGTGCATTGCAAAATGGTCATTACTTAGCAGCGTTCCTATTGCCGTTCGTTTTGTTTTTGCGTGCTAAATTACATTTTACACCTTTGTTCATAAGTTCATACGATTTTGCAGCTAATGTTATAAACGAAGGCACACAGAGACTGTGTGTCGTCATCACAATTTTGTTTTCATCATTAACATTTGCCGCTTCCAGCAAAAAAAACAAATTTTTCATCTGTGATTCTGGAGGCACATACAAGAGGAACTGCTCTCCCAGATTTTTCTTCCAAAATAAAAGTTTCTCCTCCCTCCTTGTCCACAAAATCCTCTCCGCACAAAAACATTCCCCTAGCCGTCGCACAACACTTTCCCGAACGCCGCAGAACATTATCCCGCATGTACAAAAACATTTTGCTGACCGCCGCTCAGGACTTTATGGCACAATACAGATTATTCTGCAAACATACGACTCATAAAAACACAATTGAGCTATTTTCCAATATAGAAACTTGTTTTACTATATTCTTGCCATTTGTCGTACATAGCCTGATGATTATCTTTTATAAAGGCTTGAATTTTGTTTATTTCCCGGTATGACCTTTTGTAAATCAGGCATATTTCACCTCCACTTTTTTTATCGGTTTTAAGAATTCATCTGGAGTTATATAAAGGCTTCTTAAAATTGGAATCAAATCAATATATTCTTCTTCCAAATCATTATTATGAGCATATTTTGCCATTACCACCAGATATCCTTTATCCCACTGTACTACAGATTCATAGCGTTCCAAAGAATAAGGAGCTATAAACTTAAGACGAGTTTCACCAAAAGAGAATACAGTATATTGACCTTCGTTTGACAGATAAGCTTTATTTTCGCCCATAATACACCTTTTTTATCATATCATAATTTTTAAAATCCTGCCAAAAAATTTTTCGTAATTTTTACACGCAAATAATTATACTTTCGGCGAATATTTTATTATATTCCGCTTGACAATTCACCAAAAGTATAATAATCTAATGTATGTAAGGCGAACAAATCTGCTCCCGCCCTACAAACAAAGGGAAACCCCGTAAGGTTTCATAATTCCAGCCTTTATAGGAGTGGCTAATATGGCAGAGACAATGGAAAACATTTTTTCAAGGAGGGTAAAAGATTTAATGAAGGAAAACCGCTTCTCGCAGAAAAAACTGTGCGAGCTTTGCGGTATTACAGAGGCAGCATTCAGCCGCTACATGACTAGCGGAAGACTGCCCAGAACGGATGTGCTTGCGAATATCGCAAATGCACTTAACACAACAAGCGACTACCTTACGGGTAACGACACCCATTACGGCTACGAGCAGCTTGAAATTCTTTTGGCTTCCAGCAAAGACAACCTTAGCCTGAACCAGAAGAAAAAGCTTGTGGGAATCCTGATGGATGAATACAAAACTGCCCAAGAGGTGTAAAAATGCAGCATTACATGGAGGTAAACGATTGGAAAACTGCACTGAACAAACGGACAAAACAACGGATTGTACTACAAAGCCCCCAACGCTTCCAAGCTGGAAGGTAAGCCAGATTATCCTTACGGTGGTAAACCTTTTGAGCGAGGAAGGCTATTTTAGGGAAGGCTTTGACTATATGGAGATGATTCGCAAAAAGGGCATTGTGTTAAAGGAATACTCGGCTTTTAAAAGCGAAAATCTTCTGGAACTGCAAAAGGTGTCTATAGGGCTTTGGAACGAAGGCTTATGCCTTATTTTTCCAGACCCGCAGACGGGCGCGACCTGCCGCATGATTGCCTACAACGACAATAAATCTGCGGCAGAAGTAATGCAGATTATATTCCATGAGCTTGCCCATATAATGCTCGGGCACACACAGCAGAGCAACCTTATTTTCCGCGTTGCAATGCTTTTAATGGTTTTGGAACAGCAGTTCCACATAGGGCGAATGATTGCAGAAAAGGGCGACAAGACAATGCTCAAAGGCATTCAGGAAGGCCTTATGCAAAAGTTCAATGCACAGGAGGTACTATGAAGAAATGGGTATAAAAAAAGCCTGTCTTAGTAAATGCGCCAACACTTACATAACGCCTTGAATTGCACTTGCACGGAAATTATCGCTATTTGATTTCATGGTAAGTCGGTAAATTCCAACTTTCTTTGGATTTCTATCGATAATCATCTGAGCGATGTGGTCTTTTCGTGTTGTATTTGACTGAACAATTGCACTAATAAGGTTCTGCGGAACATTATTATAATTTGCCAGAAGTTGTTTTGTGTCTTTTGGAAGACAATAACCGCCGTAGCCAAAACTTGGATTGTTGTAAAAATCACCAATTCGAGGGTCAAGCGACACGCCCTGAATAATAGATTTTGTATCAAGACTTTTTAATTCTGCATAAGTATCAAGTTCATTAAAGTAACTTACACGAAGAGCAAGATAAGTATTTGCAAAAAGTTTTACTGCTTCAGCCTCAGTGAAACCCATAAAAAGAGTTGGCACATCCTGTTTAATTGCTCCTTCCTGCAGAAGTTTTGCAAAAGTGTTTGCAGCATCTACAAGTTTTTCATCTTCCAAATCTGTTCCAACTACAATACGACTTGGATAAAGATTGTCATAAAGAGCTTTTGATTCTCGCAAAAATTCTGGTGCAAAAATTATATTTTTTGTATTGTATTTTTCTCGAACAGATTTTGTGTATCCAACAGGAATTGTCGATTTAATAATCATTATTGCATCTGGATTCACTTCAAGAACTAATTCAATTACTTGTTCAACAAATTTTGTATCAAAGAAATTAAGTTTCGAATCGTAATTAGTTGGTGTTGCAATTATTACAAAATCTGCATCTTTATATGCAGATTCTCCGTCAATGGTAGCCACCAAATCCAGTTTTTTGTTTGCAAGAAAATCTTCTATTTCGTTATCTTGAATTGGCGATTTATGATTATTGATTAAATCCACCTTTTCCTGCACAACGTCAACGGCAACAACTTTATTATGTTGAGCCAAAAGTGTTGCAAGACTCAAGCCTACATAGCCCGTTCCAGCCACTGCGATTTTGTTTACTGTCATTTTGATTTAAAATCCTGAAAATTTTGTGAATAAAGAAAATTTATATAACTATTAAAAAAGCAAAGAAAAGATTATTTTTTTCCTGCTAAGTGAAAAGACGATAAAATATTTTTATTTTTAAAGACAACTTCTCCATTGGAGACGATTTTTAGCGTTCCTGAGGGGTTTGTTTTGGTCACTTTACGGGGTGCGTGCTTGAACCAAGCTCCACTCTTGAAAAAGTTGTCTGTAAGAATGCAAAACTGAAATCAGTTTCCTGTTTTAGTTTTGCGTGTTTATATTGGTATTCAAATTATCTTGTTTATTTACCTCCTGGTAAGTTAACCCAACAATTCTCATACCATTCATAAAATCTAACTGAATGTTTATTCGTTTGTTTCTTTTATTTACAGCTACAACTTGTCCAGAATAATCTTTGAAAGGTCCGTCCAGAATAACGATTCTATCGCCTTTATCAAAAGTTACCGGAACAATTCCAACTGTATTCCCATATTTCAAAATAGAATTGATAATCTCTGTATCTTTTTTGAACAATGGTGTAATCTCTTTCGAAGAAGGCAGAAATTTCAAAAATCCCTCACCTTCAGAAAGTTTTTTTAACTTTATTATGTTTGTTTCATCTGTTTCCAGAAAAACATAACCTGGAAAAAAATAATCAAAATACTTTTTTCCATTCTTTAGCTGCATTAATTTATTAAAAATATGCAACTTTCCAAAAAAAAGTTTTGTATCTCCTTCTATAATTGGTAATACACTTTTTTCATACTTCTCTTCCGTCCCAGTGCGAACAGAAATACAATAAAACTGCATTACAATTTCCTCTTATCTATTCATTTCTTTTTCCATTTTGCATTTCACTTTTGTAATATTCTGTAATAGCTCAATAGAAAAATCATTTGAATTTTGAATCTGTCTGTCATCAATTTCATTTTCTGTTTCATTAAAAACAAAATGAGATTGAACCTCCTGCAGTAACGCTTTTGTAAAAACTCCATTTCCATTTTTATCCAAAACAGGATTTTCATCAAAATCGCATCCGCAAAGAAAGTAAAAGCCTTTAATTTTTTTGAGTTTTTCTTCAAACAGAGTTCTAATAGTGTTAACTTTTTCAGACACTACAATACTTTCTGATATGTTTTTCAAATCCATAATGCTGTTTGAAATATCTTCATCGCTTAATTCTGTAGGATTATCTTCTATAAAGTTTTCACAAGAATCAAAAATACAGATTATCGATTTTATAGAATTTTCATCACAATAGTTTTGAAAAAAGTTTTTTATTTTTAGCTGAATTCCATCAAACTGAAATCCTTCAGAAAATCTTTTATCCTGAGCTTTCCCACAAAATAAACAAGCAGAAAATCTGTGTTTTCTTCAGAAAGATTTTTCAAACTCAGTTTAAGAATTGATAAATCAATTCCATCTGGAAATATTGTTAGTTCACTCTCCTCCCAAGCACCACCTTCATTGCTTAACAGAAAATCATAAAATTCACAAAGTGACTTTTGACGATTATCAGTTTTTGAGCAACCAATTAAAATAGCGTTTTTTTTATATTTTGTTACCAACTTTTTCACGCCTGAGTCCATAAATCTAGGTCTGTCCCTGGCTCGTGCAAAAAAAATAAAACTCCACCGCAAAAATAGTTAGCACGAGCCTCGAGTTTTGACAAAGTTAAAATCAAATCTTTGAAAATGCAGTTTCTTATCAAAACTTTTTTAGCAAGTCAAAACTCGTGAAAAATTTTGTTAAAAACCAAGGTCTGTCCCTGTTTTCAGCATATCTTTACAGACAAATTGTAAAACTTCTAATCATTCTATTCGATATTAATATCGCTTTAATATCATTCTTTTAGAATGAATGTATCTTTAATTATATGTGGTTTATCCACATTTGTCAATCTTTTGGAATTACTTTAATACCTTTGTCATTCTTTTAGAATATGTAAAACATAAAGTTTATGCTGCATACTTTTTTTATGGAAGATAATGAAAAAATTGAAAATAACGTGCAAATTGAAAACTGTATAAGTGGTGATGAGAATTCTTTTAGCAATCTGAATGTAAGAAAAATTTTGGGTGATAATGTAAAATATTACAGAAAAAAAATGGGATTGTCGCAGGAACAATTGTCAGAGATTTTGGAAATTTCTCCAAATCATTTGAGTGTGATAGAAACTGGTGGCAAATTTGTAACTTCCAGACTTCTAGAAAAAATGGTTTTTGTATTTAAAATTCCACCTTCTTTGCTATTTTATTCGCCTTTGTTACAAAATCCAAATGTAACTTCCAAACAAATATCACAAATTATTAAAGAAGAATTAGAAAATGCACAAATTTGCATCACAAGCAAAATCGAAAAACTTTTCAGAGGATAATCGGGAATAAAACAAAACACAGAATGAAAATCCCAATCTTTACAATTTCACAAAGACATAATAAACTGTTAAAAAATCTTTAAATGACATATCTGAGGTGTATAAACATGGATAATTTTTCTTTTTACAGTCCAACAAAATTTGTATTTGGAAAAGGTACTGAAAATCAAGCTGGTAAACTAGTCAAAGAATTTGGCGGTTCTAAGGTTTTACTCCATTTTGGCGGTCAGTCAGCAAAAAAATCTGGTTTACTTGATACTGTTGAACAATCTTTAAAAAAAGAGAATATTGAGTATATAGAATTGGGTGGTGTGCATCCTAATCCTCTAGATACACTTGTTTATGAAGGAATTGAGATTTTCAAGGAACAAGGTTTTGATTTTATTTTGGCTGTGGGTGGTGGTTCAGTTATTGATAGTGCAAAAGCTATTGCGATGGGATGTTGTTATGATGGAGATTTCTGGGATTTTTACAGTGGAAAAACTTCTCCACGAAATGCACTTCCAGTGGGAACTGTTTTGACAATTGCTGCAGCTGGTTCTGAAGGTTCGGGAGATTCGGTTATCACTAAAAAAGACGGAATGATAAAGCGTGGTGCTGGAAGTGATTGTATTCGTCCACGCTTTTCGATTTTAAATCCAGCATTAACACAAACTCTTCCTCCTTACCAGACTGCTTGTGGTGCTACTGATATTATGGCACATGTCTGTGAGCGTTATTTTACAAATACTAAAAATGTTGAAACAACTGACCGTCTTTGCGAAGCTGTTTTACTTGCAATGATTAATGAAACTCCAAAAGTTATCAGTAATCCTGATGATTATGAAGCGCGTGCAAATATTATGTGGGCAGGAATGGTTGCTCACAATAATATTGTTGGTGTTGGACGTGAACAAGATTGGAACAGTCACGGAATTGAACATGAACTCAGTGGAATGTATGATTGCGCGCACGGAGCTGGTCTTGCAGTCATCATGCCTGCATGGATGAGTTTTGTTATGAAACATGATGTTATGAGATTTGCACAATGGGCAACAAGAGTTTGGGGATGCAAAATGGATTTTTCAAATCCTGAAAAAACTGCAAAAGATGGAATTACTGCATTCAGAAACTTTTTAACTTCAATTGGCATGCCTTCGAAAATTTCTGAACTTGGCGGAAAAGAAGATGACATTCCTCAATTGGTCAAAAATTTTGGACTACCAGAAGGAAGCAAAACTGGCGGTTTTGTAAAACTGACAAATCAAGATATTGCTGAAATTTACAGGCTTGCATTATAACAATTACTTGAGATAAACCAATTTATCAAAAGTTTATGTTTATTACAAAACTTGTAAAATAAAAGTTCGTGCTAACTAGACTTTCATTGAAATGATTTTTTTAGCACGAGCTAAAAGCAGACATTGTTTTTTATGAATGAAGTTTTATAATCCGCTGATTTTCTGAGCCACGGAACTCTAGCATCAAATTCCGTTGTTCTTGAATAAACGGTCCATCAACTAGCACATCGATACAGGCCAACATTCTGTCGGTAAACGGAGTGTGTTTTCTGCCACCTTCCTGCAAATCTTTTTCTAGAATATAGCCTGTCCAGCACCAAATATCCTTTTTGGGATAAGTTTTTTTTATTTTTTCTAAAAACGGTGCCAAAACTTCCTGATTTTCTGGTTCAAACGGTTCTCCACCAAGCAGTGAAAATCCTGCAATGAAAGAAGGCTCCAGAGCTTTTATAATCTCATTTTCTGTTTCCTGTGTAAACGGCTGACCAAAACCAAAATTCCATGTTTCAGGTTGAAAACATCCCGGACAATGATTTCTGCATCCGCTTACAAAAAGAGAAACTCTGACCCCAATTCCATCTGCCACATCAGTTTTTTTAATTGCACCGTAATTCATATTTTCTATACTTCAAAAAGCTACAGATGCAGTACACGTTCTTTAATTTCCTGTGTACGGCCCTGATTCCAATACTGTGTTCCAATATATCCGCAGGTACGTCGAGCTACATTCATTGTAGTCTGGTCTATATTACCACACTGAGGGCATTTCCAAATTAATTTTCCGTCAGTATCTTCTATTACTTGGATTTCTCCAGTATATCCGCATTTCTGGCAGCAATCTGATTTTGTGTTCAATTCTGCATACATGATATTTTCATAAATATGTTTCAAAACTGCGATAACTGCTGGAATATTGTTTTCCATATTTGGAACTTCAACATAACTTACAGCTCCACCAGGGCTCAATTCCTGGAACTGACTTTCGAATGAAAGTTTTGTAAATGCATCCATCTGTTCTGTAACATGAACATGATAACTATTTGTGATGTAGTTTTTATCTGTAACGCCTGGAATTATTCCAAATCGTCGTTTAAGACATTTTGCAAACTTGTAAGTTGTGCTTTCAAGAGGAGTTCCGTACAAACTGAATGCAATTGTAGATTCTTCTTTCCATTTTGCACAAGCTTCGTTCATGCGTTTCATAACATCTAAAGCAAAAGGTGTTGCTTCTGGATCTGTGTGAGGTTTGCCAGTCATGTAGCGCACACATTCACAAAGTCCTGCATATCCCAAAGAAATAGTAGAATATCCGTTGAACAAAAGTTTATCGATTGTTTCGCCCTTTTCCAGACGTGCAAGTGCACCATTCTGCCACAAAATTGGAGCAACATCACTTGGAGTTCCTAAAAGTCGTTTATGACGCAAAAGCAAAGCACGATGACACAATTCCAATCTTTCATCAAAAATTTTCCAGAATTTTTCTTTATCACCACCAGAAGAACATGCAACATCAACAAGGTTGATTGTAACAACACCTTGATTAAATCTTCCATAAAACTTTGGACGACCTGTTTCATCACGATAAACTGTCAAGAACGAACGGCAGCCCATGCATGGATAACAGTTTCCTTCTTTTAATTCGAACATTTTCTTTTCGGAAATATAATCTGGAACAAGTCTTTTTGCTGTACATTTTGCGGCAAGTTCGGTCAAATAGTAATATTTTCCATTTTCATCGATATTATCTGGTTCAAGAACATAAATCAATTTTGGGAAAGCCGGAGTAACCCAATAACCTTCTTCATTTCGTACACCTTTATATCGTTGTTTAAGAACTTCTGCTATGATGAGTGCCAAATCTGCCTTTTCCTGTTCATTTCTTGCTTCGTTCAAATACATGAAAACTGTAACGAAAGGACTTTGACCATTTGTCGTCATCAAAGTTACAACCTGATATTGAATTGTCTGAACTCCGCGCGTAATTTCATCAGCAAGACGGCGTTCTACGATTGTATCAAACTGTTCCTTTGTAAAAGTAACTCCTGTTTCTTCAACTGTGCGGTTCAACTCTTTAATAAGTTTTTTACGACTTACATCAACAAAAGGTGCTAAATGTGTAAGAGAAATTGACTGTCCGCCATATTGACTTGAAGCAACTTGTGCAATAATCTGTGTTGCAATGTTGCAGGCTGTAGAAAATGAATGTGGTGTATCAATTTTTGTTCCGCTGATTACAGTTCCGTTCTGGAGCATATCTTCAAGATTTACCAAATCGCAGTTGTGCATGTGCTGAGCAAAATAATCTGCATCATGAAAATGAATGATTCCTTCGTTGTGAGCGTTTACAATATCTTCGTCTAAAAGGAAGCGGCGTGTAATATCTTTGGAAACCTCGCCTGCCATATAATCACGCTGAACTGAAACAACAGTTGCATTTTTATTTGAATTTTCCTGTTTTACTTCCTCATTTGCACATTCTAGAAGAGAAAGAATCTGTTTGTCTGTAGAATTTTGTTTACGCATCAAAGCGTGACGATAACGGTAAGTAATGTAAACTCTTGCAATCTGGAAAGCACCAATGCGCATAAGTTCAGTTTCAACTAAGTCCTGAATTGCTTCTACGTTGAGCTGGACTTTGCTTGCATAACAGGCATCTTTTACTTTTGCTGCTACAGCCTGAATATACGCTTCAGAAATGCGATCAACTTCTGGCACTGCAAGATTTGCTTTTTCTATAGCATTTATAATTTTCTGTACATCAAAAATTGCTTCTTCACCGTTTCGTTTGATAATCTTCATAATCCCACCCAAAATTTTAGTTTTTTGTCAATAGTGTTTTTAAATATTTTTTTTTCAAAAAAAACACTATATGTAGTGTTTATGCTTATACTTTAACAATGAATTATGTTTAAATCAATACTAAAGTGATAGATTTTAAAAATATTTTTATGATTTTATGATTTAGAAAATTTTAAAATTTAAAGATGATTCCGATAATCGCACCAAAAACAAAAAATAATGCCGGATGAATTTTTTTTAGTGGTTTTATTTGAAGCAGAACCAGCGTAATCACAGAAAAAATTATAAGATTTGTATATGGGGTAATTGTTCCAGTTTCAGAAACAGTAAAAAGTGTAACTTTGCAAATTCCAAGAATCGCAATTGTAATTATTGCAGTAACAGCGGGTCTAATTGCTCCAAATGCAGCTTTTACATGACGATTTTCCGAAATTTTTGCGAAAAATGCTGCAATTATACAAATGATGATAATACTAGGAAGAACTAATCCCAAAGTAGAAATAATTCCGCCAAAAGGTCCTAATGTTTCGATTCCAACATAAGTTGCCATATTTATTCCCAAAGGACCTGGCGTAGATTCACTTACGGCAATCATATTTGTAAGTTCTTCCATAGAAAACCATCCTGTTTTTTCTGAAAGTTCTACAAGATATGGTAAAGTTGCTGGACCACCACCAACTGCAAATAATCCGATTTTGAAAAATTCCCAAAAAAGTTGTAAAGCTAAAGAAAAATCATTCACTTTTGGCATCCTCCATAAAAATAAGTTTGCAACGCAAACTTTAGGTAAGATGAAGCCGCGCTATTTTAGCGGTTTTATCTTCCACCCATTTTTTTTTCATCGCGACGGAACTTTATTTCATTAAAAGCAATGCCCACTGCAGCAGCCATCAACACAAGTACAACAGTAGGAATTTTTGTGAAAAAACCAAGGACAAGAATTATCACACAAATTATCCATGAATATGCATTTTTAAGACATTTTTGACCTAAACTTATGATTGTGTTGATGAGCATAGCACAAACTACACTTCTAACTCCCATTAAAGCATGAGAAAACCATTTATTTGATAAAAACATTTCGAAAAAAGCTGCAACAAGTGAAATCACTATTATCGAAGGAGAAATCATGCCTAGTGTTGCAAATATTCCACCAAGAATTTTTTCTTTTTTATAGCCAACAAAAGTTGCAGTATTTACTGCTATAATTCCAGGTGTACACTGACCTATCGCATAAAAATCGAGGATTTCTTCTTCAGTGACCCATTTTCGTCTTTGTACGAGTTCACGTTCCAACATTGGAAGCATGCTCAAGCCGCCTCCAAATGTTAGTCCACCAATCTTAAAAAACGACCAGTAAAGTTGAAATAAGTTTTTAATACGTTCCATAACGTGTGCTATTGTACTATCAATTTATGAAGATTTTCAAGATTATTTGCTGCAGATTGTAATTTTTTAGCAGTTTCGTTCATTGTCCCTGTAGAAGATGAGAAATTCTCAATTCCAGCTGAAATCTGGCGAACTGTTGTAACAATTTGATCAAATGCTGCAGATTGTTGATAGATAATCTTTTTAATCTGTAAAGCAGATTCTACAGTGATTTCAGATGAACTTTGAATATCAGAGAATTTTTCTTTAAGTTTTTCTGACAGCTCAAGACCTTCACGAATTTTTTCAGTTCCACTTTCTGATGTAATAATCAAATTGTCAGAAGAATGTTGAATTTCTGTAATGCGTTCTTTGATTTGTTCTACGGAATTTGTAATTCCAGCTGCAAGACGGCGAACTTCATTTGCTACAATGTGGAAGTTTTTACCCAAATCACCTGCACTACTTGCTTCGAGTTCTGCATTAAACGCAATAATTCTCGTCTGGTCTGCAATATCATTGATGATTTTAACAATTTCCCAAATACTTCCGATTTTTTCGCCAAGTTCGCGAATTCCAGCAATTGTAGTAACGTTTGCCTGAGTAATGTCATTCATTTTATCAAGATTTGACTGAAGTGTTTCAAAACCTGACTGAACATTTTTTGCAGTATTTTCCGCTATTTCAGTTACGTCACTGATTTTATCAACAATGCTGCGGGTTTGTGCATCAGTTTCTTCCATTGTTGCAAGAATTTCTTTTACCCCGGTAGACTGTTCCAGAGAAGTTGTTGCTGTTGCCTGCGAAATTTCTGTGATGCTATTAATCGGAGCTATCATCGTTTTTCCAATTCCGCTGATTTCATCAAAAATTTTTCTGAAAAGAAGTACAACTTTGTTTACAAGGTGCATATTATAAGAAACTTCATTATCAAAATCAGTAGGAAGAAGATTCACAGTGAAAATATCGTTTTTGATGATATGTGTCATTGATTGTTGAAGTTGATTTGAAGAAACAAGAATTGCCGACAAAAATGAATATACTGAAAGAATGCACATCATTATATTGAAAATCAAAATAAATGCCATCCTTGAAAGTTGTCCTTTTGTAATGCCAAACTGCATCATATTTTCGTCTGTGTAACCAACACCTGTAGTAGTTTCTACATTATTATAATAATAAACAAAGAAAATTCCCACAAACATAAGTATGCTCCAAATTACAGGAATAATACAAAAAGTAGTAAAATTTGTTTTATACGAGAGTCCGAATACTTTTTTCCTGTCAAGAATTTTTTCGTCAATTCCTTCGTTTACAAGTTCTTTTTCATAATCAGTACAAACTTTTCTAGAAAATGATAAAGTTACCAGACCAGAAATATATGAACCAAGCAGAAATGACATTAAAGTTGCACAACTGATTGCAAGATTAGCATGCATACCAAAATATAACAATGAGAATAAAATAAAGGAACATGCAACAAAGTAAAGAAAACACTCAATCTGTTTGTATACAGGAATTCGATGAATCATCAAAAAAAGTTTTGTGCGCTGTTCTTTATCGTAGCCTTTTGTTTTCCATTCTCTTATTTTTCTGGAAGTTCTTGCCGTGATAATAATATTTGTGAATGGAGAAATACAGAATTCTGCAAACAGAATAAGGCAAATTGTTAAAATAACATACCAATAATGCATTCTAATTTTTATATTTGCAATAAAAATCGAATAAAATAATATGATTATTCCAATTGAAACGTTCAGAATAATTCCTTTAAAAAATAGTTTAGTTGTAAGCGATTTATTGTCTTTCATTTTGATTACACTCCTTATAAAAAAAGTCAGGAAGATTGTTTCAACAATCGATTGACTTTTTTCCGCTGTTCCGAAATGCAATGAGGAACAGCAGTTCAATGTAAGATAAATCCGCGCTATTTTAGCGGGTTTATCTTACGCCTTCATATCTTGATTTCCAGAAAAGATGCTGTTTTCCACTAAAATGCTTGCATCTGATGTTTGTGCATTTGATTCAAAAGACGAATCTTCGTTTTCACTGTTTTGTGGATTTTCAAGTGTAGAATTGCTGCCAATATCATTTTTTCCACTATCATCTTCTTGAATTTGTTTAAGTTGCTCAGAAATTGTACAGAGATTTTCTGCCGACTGGCTGATTGTTTGAGTTGAAACTGAAAAACTTTCTGCTGCTTGAGAAATCTGACGCAAAGTAATGACAATCTGTTCAAAAGACGATGTCTGCTGTTCAATAATCTGTTTGATTTCTGCGGATGCACTGTCTGTTGTCTGAGAAGAATCTCGCAAATCTTCAAAACTGTGATAAAGTTGATTAATAATATCATTTCCGTCTTTGATTTTTCGACTTCCGTTTTGTGAAGAAACAAGAAGGTTTTCTGATGAATGTTGAATTTCCACGATGCGTTCGCGAATTTCATTTGTTGACTGAATTGTATTGTTTGTAAGACGACGGATTTCATCAGCTACCAGTTTGAAATTTTCTCCAATTTCACCAGCACGACTTGCTTCGAGTTCTGCATTGAAAGCGATAATGTTTGTCTGGTCAGCAATGGAATTGATAATGCTTGCAATATCAGAAATTCCAGAAATTTTTTCGCTCAAAACTTTGATTCCTTCGACCGTAACATCATTTGCCTGCTGAATTTCGTCTAGTTTTGACATATTTTGTTTGAGAATATCAAATCCATTTGTAATGTCGTTTGTATTTCTTTTTGCAACGATTGAAACTTCATTGATTTTTTCAGAAATATTTTTTGCAAGCGTGTCAGATTCTTCCATTGCAGTCAAAAGTTCTTTAATTCCAGATGACTGCTCTAGCGAAGTTACAGCAGTTTCTTTCGAAATTACAGAAAGTTCGTTGCTGGCTCCGACTACATCCATACTGATACGCGTACTTTCTTTTAAAATCTTCTGTAAAAGTTCAAGAATCTTTTTAATCAAATAAACGTTGTACATAAACTCGTTTGAAAGGTCGGTAGGGGCAGGTTTTACTTTATGTAGATTTTCATTGTTCATTGCTTCCAGAGTTTTTTTCATGGTGTTGATTGAAATCATCATTCGATTAAATACCATATTTGAGAAAACTGTATAAAAAACAATATTAATAACTGTAATTCCGATTATTCGCTGGATTATAAGGCTTGTTGTAGTGTATGTTACAAGACTTCTCCAGACAATCAGGAAATAGAATGCATTTGTGAGGATGATTGGTCCAAAAATATGTAACGTTGTTATGATTGTGGAACTGATTCCAAAAGAATGATGGCGTTCTACTTCTGATTCAATAATACCCTTTTCTACTACTTTTGCAGCATGTTTTGAACAAACTTTTTGAGTTTGGCTGATTCTAAGAACACAACCACCATAACTTGCAAGAAAAATAGATGCTAAAATCATGATAATGTTTTCTTTATCAAAATTAAAACTAACATACAAAAACCAGAGCCACATAGATCCACCAATCATAAAAAACAAGAAAACTTCAAGTCCTATTTTTGCAGGAGATGCCATGAGTTGTTTCATAAGTTTTGTTCTTTCTGAGATATTTGAATCATAATCATAAAATGCTTCCAAATCATCAGAAATGGACTGTGTAATCATTTTGTTGGAAATTGGAGCTGCAATAAACTGTAAAATCAAAATCCAGATTACGGCACTTAATGTCACTGGCATAATCAAATTTGTTGGAATTTTTGCTGTCACAATAGAATACAAAACTATAAGTAATCCTGTGAAAATGTTTGCGATTCTTCCAGCATCATAAATCTCTTTTTCCAGCGTTTCTCTCTTTAGTTCCGTTTTTTCTTTCTTTTTCATTATTTTTTTTAAGTCAGCCATTAATTTCGCCTCCTGTTTATTATTTTCGTTTATATTTTCTAAGTTTATTTACTTGTAAGGGCAATTGCACCATTCCAATCTGATGGTGGATTTTTGATAAATTCTTGGCAGCGTTCTATCATCAATCTGGAAGCTTTATCAGTTGGAACAATCTGATTGGCATTTTTAAAATAATCCAAAGCAAGTGTCCATGCACCATTTAAATAAAGATTCAAACCTTTTTCATAGTTTTTGGTAAATTCTTTATCTAGAGGTTTTTCATCTACCCTATAAACCTGAACTCCAAGATTTTTACCTTTTACACGCACTTTATCGAGTAAAAGACAATTCACATCATCAGAAAGATCATCATAAATTGCCTGCGAAACCATAATCCGCGCTCCGTATGTTTTTGTAAGCCCTTCGATGCGAGACGTAAGATTTACTGAATCACCAATTACAGTGTAATCTGTTTTATCGTTACAACCGATATTTCCGACAATCATTTCTCCCTGATGAATTCCAATTCCAATATCAAGTTTCATACCTTCTGGAAAAGTCAAAAGACTTGTGTCAATTTCTTCCAAAGTTCTGTTCATCTCCAACGCTGCATCCACAGCTCGTTTTGCATTGTCAACATAACTGATTGGAGCGCCAAACAAAGCCATAATTGCATCTCCAATAAATTTGTCGATTGCTCCTCCATGACGGCGAATAATGTCTACCATTCGTGTAAAATATCCGTTCAAAAAAGACACAACATTTTCCGGCTGATTTATTTCACTAATTGTTGTAAAACTTCGAATATCACAAATCATAACTGCAATGCGTCTTTTTTCGTTGTTTGGATTTTCACTTGGCGAGTCATAATTGTTCAATAAATCTTCAATAATTTCTTCTGGAACAAATTTTGAAAAAGTGAAGCGAAGTCGTTGTTCAGAAAGTGTAACCCGACGGTGAATAATTGTCTGCATAAGCATAAAACTCGTTTTTTCGGCAAAGAACTGTACCGCCGATGAAGTTTTTGCATTAAAAAATTTCATTTTATTTGATGCGATATGAATTGTTCCAAGAAAATCAACTGTATCAATATTATGCACTATGTATGAAGCATATTCTTGATTTTGTTCTTCTGGATTTTGATTTTCGTGTGGAAGAATCCAGTCCATATTTAGATGAGAATATTCTATAACGCCCTGAACATTTTCATTTTTCTCGTAATCGGTTTTGCAGATATTTATAAAATCCTGTTGAATTTGAGGACTTTTGTTTTCAATACCGGCTGTATAAATAAGCGAAGTTGAATCATGAATGATGATAGCAACTGCATCAAAATCACAAATTTTAAGTAAAAGTTTAAACGCACTTTCAATAAACTCGTCTAAATCTGAAGAGTGGCGATTTAATTCAAAAATCTGGCGCATCATATTGTAATAAAAATAACTTTTTTCCATCGCGTTGACGGCAAAAAGTGTGTATTTTTTATCTGGATTTTTAGATATGGCGTCTTCCAGTTCCTCATGATTATCTGCAAACTCACTAACTTTTTTTTCTAGTTCAGTTGGTTTTTCACTATTCTGATTTTGGCTCTGGTTTATGTTTTGAGTAATAAATTTTTTTTCTACTATAAAATCTTGTGTATATTCTTGTACACGTTTTACAAGATTGCTCACATTTCCTGAAGAAAGTGCAAAAACTTCTGTCACATTGCTCGTATCATCCCAAAAAGAATCTGCTTCTTCTTCTGCTGAAACAATGATTATTGGCAAAGATGAAAGATTCATACCGTCACGAATTATTGCTGCTAGTTTATAACCTTCGATTGAAGGCAAATATCTATCAAGAATCAAACAACAGATATTTTTATTCATGACTTTGTGCAAGACTTCATAACCGTCTTTTACGATTTCAACCTCAAATCCGGCATGTTTTAAGGCAATTGAAATCACTTTTCCAAGAAGACCTGATTTTTCTGCTATAAGAACTGTTTTATTCTGAGAATTTTGCTGAATATTTGTGATTTGTTCGTTATTTTCTTCCATAATTATGTTAACAGCTCCTTGACTTTGGCAACTAAGTTTTCACGTTCAAAATCAGATTTGACAATGTATCCATTTGCACCAAGTGAAAATACTTTTTCTTGAGTATCGGCTTCAAAAACTGATGTGATAAATATAACTGGAATATTTTTTAATCCTTCTGTGTGGCGAATATTATGAATTAGTACAAAACCGTCCATTCTCGGCATTTTTACATCACTAATAACCAGGTCAAAATTGTACATTTTCATTTTTTCCAGTGCCTCAATTCCATCGCAGGCGGTTGATACTTTATAACCTTCTGCTTCCAAAATAATCTGTTCGATATGACGAGTTGTGTGAGAATCGTCTACAACCAAAATAGAATGAACTTTTGGTGCTTTTTTCATTTCAAGTTTTTTCTGATCATATACATTTATAGTTCCAAAACGGCGCATGACATCAGGAATATTTAAAACAGGAATGATTTCATAATTTTCATCAAAAACCACACCTTGCAATGCTTTAAAATCTTTTAGAATCGGCGGAAGCGGCTTGATTACAACAGTGTTATAATGAAGGATTTTATCTGTCATGATGGCGATTTTTTTGTTTAAATATTCAAGAACAACTACAGGAACTTCATTTTGACTCTTTTTCCCATTTTTTGAGATGTTTTCTTCAAATTTTTCGTTGATTGAATCAAAATCATAAACAGGAATGAGTTGATTATGCAGATTAATCACTGTACCGTTTTGCAAATGTAAAAAATTATCTTTATTTACTGTTAAAATTTCTTTTACATAATGACTCAAAACAAGGTAAGATTTTTCCCCTTCTTGTATAAAAAGTCCATCTTGTGTTGCCAAAGAATTTGGAAGTGAAAGTTCAAAAGTGCATCCTTGATTTTTTTTGCTTTCAACTCTAATTTTTCCTTTTAGTTTTTCCATTTCTGTGCGCACAACATCAAGACCAATTCCTCGTCCAGAAAGAGCTGTAACTTGTTCTTTTGTGGAAAAACCAGACATAAAAATGAACTGCAAAAGTGAATCTTCATCAGCATTTTGAATTTCTTTTGCTCGTTCTGGAAAATTTTGAAGAGCTTTTTGACGGATTTTTTCGTAATCGATTCCGCGTCCGTCATCTTTGATTGTCACAAAAATGCGGCTAGAAACTTGTTCTACAGTAATGGAAACTTTTCCTTTGGCTGGTTTACCAATTTTTTCTCTTTCAAGTGCGCCTTCAATTCCATGGTCAAGCGCATTTCTAGCTAAGTGCATGATGATTGGTGGCAAATTTTCCAAAATGGTTTTATCGATTGTGATTTCAGAATTCGGAATATCAAAATCTATGTTTTTACCCATTTTTAAAGCTTCCTGGAAAATGGAACGCTTAATTGGTTGCAAAATCATGTCAAAAGGCAACATTCTAAGTGAAATGATTTGCTTTTGAATTTCAACACTTTGATTTTCCAAAACTTCAATATTTTCGATGATTTCTCGGAATTCCTGAAAATTCTGGATATCTTTGGGAGCTTTCTTTTTGAGTTCAGAAAGTTCTTTTTTTAATTTGATTTGTCGCATTAACAATTTATCATAATTTTGCAAGATTGAATTAATCTGCGAAATTTGAATTTTGATTGTTTTTGTGTCGCTTATCATCACTGGCGAACTAGATTCTGCAAAAATTTGTTTTTCAGCGACATTTTTTGCTTCTTTTTCACCTTTTTTTTCTGTTGAATCTGTCTGGCCAAAAGTTTTTATTTCGCTAATTGTTTCTGTGCCATTAGTTTTATTTATTTCAATTACTTTGTTTGTTTCATTAGTTTCGTTCTCAAAACAAGCTGATTTTGTTGTTTCACAGCCGTCAGCATTTTTATCTGCATTTATTTCTGAATTTTCGTTCTGATTTTTTTGCGTAGAAAACTCATAGCAAAAAGTTTTCCCTTCTGCTGCTGAATTTATATTCTGCATAATTTCATCAAAATTTTCCACTGTTGAATCTACATTTTCATCTTCTGAAAGTTGACTTTCGCTTTGCTTTTCTATTTTATGGATTGCTTTTCTGATAAATTCATTTACATTTAAAAGTAAATAACAATAACTTGATGCAACTTCCATGCGATTTGTCTGAAAATTCTTAAAAACTGTTTCCAAATTATTGATAATCTGCTCAATCTGCGAGAATTCCATCATTCTTGATGAACCTTTTAAAGTGTGCAAAAGTCTGAGAAGTTCTTTTAAAGTTTCATAATCTCGAGGAATATTTATGAGTGAAATTGCTGCATTATCGATTCCGTCTAAGTTTTCCTGAGCTTCTATTACATAATCTGAAATAAAATCATTTTTGTTAATTTCCATTCTCTTTCCTCCAGATTAGTCATTTTGCAGTTTATGACACAGCGAATAAATATAAGATGGATTAAATGAATCAAGCAAAAAGTTGTATTCCAAAGGGTTTCTTTTTGATTCAAGAATTTCACAACACTTTTTGAAACAAAAAATTGCTTTATCCTGTTTTCCGACATCTTTTAAAACTAATCCATGATAAAAATATGCTGGCCAAAAGTCTTTTTCCATCACTTCGGCTGCTGAAAAAAGTTTTTCGGCTTCAGTTTTTTCATCCTGTTGATATGCAATATACCCTTGAATATAAAACTGAAATGTTTTTTGCTCAGGATTTAACTGAAGTGTCAGCTGTTTTGCTGCACTAAAATCCTGATTATTTATGTGATTGCATACATTTTTAAATACTTGTTCAACAGAAATTAACCCTTTTTGAAATTCCTGATTTTGAGTCTGCAACTGGGAATGCATTTGGGTGTGCAAAGAAGATTTTTCCTTTTGCAAGGTAGTGTCTATTTTTTTAGACATTTGATTTTCTTTTGCTTCTTTTTCTTGATTATTTTCTCTGATTTTTTGCAAGTATTCTTTTGCAGCAGCTGTAGCTGATATCGTCTGAGTAGTATTATTTCCGTTTCCATTGCCTCTTGAGGACGCTGACATCAATGAACTAGATTTTTTTTCATCAGCTTCATTTTCGGTAGAATTACTTTTATGAAATGAATTGGTAGACAGAATTCGACATAAACTGTCGATTGAAACACTATTTTTTAATTCTTCGGCTGTTTTATGTCTAAAATAATAGACATCTTGAGAATTAATTTTGATTAAATCCTGTGGAATAACATAATCATCGATACTTGCAATTTCACTTATCGAAAAAAGCAAAATTCCGTCATCTTTTAACATAGAACTTAAGAATTTGAGGACTTTTTTGCGAGTTTCTACATCAAAATAGATAAAAACATTGCGGATAAAAATAAGATCCATTTTTTCAGTAACTTCTGGGAAGGGATTTTTGCCAGAAGTCAGGTTAAACTGAACTGCTTTCACCGATTTTATCAAATCTTTATCGATAAAAATGAAATTTTCATCTTTTTTTGTGATATAAGGCGTTAAAAGATGATGATATTTTGCTCCATCTTTGCGAAAAGAATTGTTTGTGTATTGTCCACGCTGAAATTTCTGCAAAACAATCTGGTCAATATCGGTTGCAAAAACGTTTGATTCAATATTGCAACTTCGCGAATGAGTCAAAAGTGAAAGCGGTTCTTCCCCAGTAGAACAGGCAGCACTCCAAATATTCATTTTTTTGCCCATATATTTAGGGAAAACAACATTATGCAAAAAATCAAACTGCTTTTCTTCGCGGAAAAAATATGTTTCGTTTACTGTAATGAAATTTACAATCTCATGGAGAATTTTTTTATTTTTTTTGTGAATTGCATCGTTTTTATATTGCTCTGCAAATTCTTCTGCTAAATCACCAATAATTAAATTTGAATTGACTGCCTGTGAAGTTTCTTGCTCTAAATTCTGGCAAATAGTTTCACAAAAATCTTCTGTAGACTGTCCATTTTCTTGTGCTTTTTTTTCTAAAAATAGTTTAAGCGAAGAATATTGAGCAGTCGTAATCTGCAATCCTGAGTAATTGAAAATGCATTCTGAAAATCTTTTCAGTATCTGTTCATTCATAAATAAACTCTCTTTTTTCACGTTTTTACAAGTTTTTTTAAATATGGTGCAATTTCACTCAAATTCAAAATTATATCAATTCCACCAGCTTCAATAGCAGCCTTAGGCATACCAAAAACTACGCAAGATTTTTCATCTTGGGCAATTGTATATCCTCCAACTTTTTTTATATGAACACAACCTTCCGCTCCATCATTTCCCATTCCTGTAAGTAAAACAGCAATGCATTTTGAACCAAAAACTTGAGCAGCACTGTCAAACATTTTATCTACAGCAGGACGTAAATAATTAACTGGCTCATCGTGATTAAAATGCATGATAATTTCATTTTGTTCTTTTTTGAAAGTGAGATGAACATCAGCTGGAGTGAAATAAACATGACCGTTTTTCGGAATTTGATTATCCTGTGCAAAATGAATTGGAAGACTTACGTTGTTTTGAAGCCATTCAATTAAATTTTTATCAAAATTTCCATCAAGATGCTGGGTAATAAAAATTGGAACTGGAAAACTTGAACCAAGTCCATTTAGAAGTTCCATAATTGTTGTTGGTCCACCTGTGGAAACACCTATACATAAAGCCTGAAAGCTCGATGAAGAATGTTTTTGCATATCATTTATGATTTGATGATTATGTGACTCTTGTGATGAAGAATCCATTTTATGCAACAAAGATGGAACAGAATACATTTTTTTGAGAATCTGGTTATAAGTCATTTCAAGAGCAATAGCACATTCTTCTATCTGTTTAGATGAAAAACTTTCGAATTTGGGTTTAGAAAAAAGAACTACATTTTCTGGGGTACGAAGATTTTTTTGAGAATCTGAAATGAAAAAAATTGAAGGGAGCTTTAGTTTTTGTACTTGATTAAAAGTTCGATAAATCTCTTTTTCCGTTAAAACAGTAGCATCGATAGAAATGCAATCAGGATGATGAATCCTAAGCTTTTCAATAAAATCAGCATCACTACCAGCAAAATCGCATAAAGTAAGATTTGGATTTGAGTTAAAAATCTCTTTGATAATGGATCTGTAAATTGCAGAAGATTCAAAAACTAGTACTTTCATTTTTCACCCTCTCGATTTTTTAGAATTTCACGTAAAAAATCATCTATGTTTAGTAAATAAGAAATTTTTTGATTAAACTTACTAGCGATTATTCCCTTTTTCTTTAAATATTCATTATAAAAATCTGAAAAAAGTGAAAAACTGGAAAGTGAAAATTCTTTCACCTTGCAATCAGTGGAGGTTATTAAACCATAATATTTTTCATCGGGAAATAGAGTTTTATTATTTACGATAAGGCAGGTTTTAACTTTTTTGGAATTTTTGGTAACACTTTCAAAAGAATCTTCACAAGATGGATTTTTCGCTGTAACGGCTAAATTCCTGGAAAAAGAATATTTGTCTAAATCTATATAAGGAATCCACTGTGAATTAAAAATGGTTTTTCCGTTACCATTTTTATCTTTAACAAAACAAGATGAATCACAAAAAATTGCAGAAAACGCATCTTTTTGAGGTATCATTAATTCTACTTCTGAATATTCAAGACAGACAAATTTCTCACTGTGTTGCAATTTCCTGTTCCACCTTTTGCAAAAATGTCGAAATGTTTAAAACTAAAACCGATTTATTTTTGAAAGTAATTGTACCTTCAAAAAAATCTGAAGTATCAGACTGTGCAAAAGGCACAAGCTCACTCTCTGATGCTGAATAGAAATCTTTTACGTCACAAATTTGAAAACAAGTATGAGTTTCATCATTTATGACAATGTATATAGAAGATTTTTGTTCATTTTCGCCCATTATAAGCGCAGGATCAACAATTGCATAAGGATCACCATAACGATTTACAACTCCTTTGAAATATCTTGGTGCAAAAGGAAGTGGAAAAACTTGAGTATCTCTTATGATTTCTTTTACAGAACTTGCAGGCAAAGCATAATATTGTTGATTCTGGAGTGTAAAAATCAACCATGTAGTCTTTTTTTTGACAGTTTTAGATTCTGTTTCTGTCTTTTTTGCCAATTCATTTTTTATAGTAGAAAATAACTCGTCCGTCATGGTTCGTATTATAGCAGAATTATGAGAATTTGTAAAATAAAAAAAACGGATACTCAGAGTGCAGAAAATGCGATTGGAGAAACAATATCAGCAAAAATAAACAAAAAGACGATAAAGTTATATCATCCAGCTTTTTATAAGTTTGATTTCCTGTGCATAACCTTCATCATCATTTGGAGTTTCCAAAATAAATGGGAGATTTTGTACTCGTGGATTTTGGATAACGGCTTTAAGAATTTGTTCGCCGATACAGCCTTGTCCGATTTTTTGATGTCTATCTTTATGTGCTTCCAGAGGATTCATGCTGTCGTTTAGATGAATTGCCTTGAGTTTTTGCAAACCGATGATTTTATCAAAATGGTTCAAAACTTCGTCAAAATTTGAAATGTCATAACCTGCATCCCAAACATGGCAGGTATCAAGACATACACCAATATTATTCTGATATTTTTCTTCTATTAAATCTATTATCTGTTTAAGTTCTTCGAATGAACGTCCAACCTCTGTTCCTTTACCGGCCATAGTTTCCAGAAGAACCGTCGTCGTCATGCCTTCGAACATTGCCTGATTTAATGCTTCTGCAATGACTGGAATGGCAAAGTCTGTCCCCTGTCCAACGTGTGAACCTGGATGGAAGTTATAATATTGGTTTGGAGTTGCTTCCATGCGCTGCAAATCTTCTTTGAGCATATTTTTTGCAAATTCACGAATATCAGGTTTATCTGAACAAAGATTCATTGTGTATGGCGCATGAGCTACAAGTTTTCCAAAATGATTTGTTACTAGATATTTATTCAGTGCTTCTGCATCTTTTGGGTCGATTGGCTTTGCCGCTCCACCACGAGGATTTCTTGTAAAAAAAGCGAAAGTGTTTCCACCAAGTTTTGTGGCAACTTCGCCCATCTTTAAATAGCCGTTTGAAGATGATAAATGGTTTCCTATATAAATCATAGAAAAAATATATCATTATTTTGAAAAATTGTCGAGAAATGAGAAACAGAAATGATAATCAGAATATCAAAATCAAGGTCTGTCCCTGCACGTGCTGCAAGTTTTACTACCAATGAACGTTACGTTTGCACGTGCTGCGAGTTTTTTTTAACGCTTCGCTAAAAAACTCAGGAGAAATTTGGTTTACAATCGAGGTCTACACGTGCTGAGAACTTCCACTCCAACGCTCGTTGTGTTTGCACGTGCTGCGAGTTTTTTTTAACGCTTCGCTAAAAACTCAGGAGAAATTCTGTTTACAATTGATACAATTGAGGTGTGTCCCTGTCTTGTGCTAAAAGTTATCACACCAATGAAAATTTTATCTGCACGAGCCGTGAGTTTTGGCAATTTCAGTTGCTGGTTTTATGTTGTAATTCCACTTTCGCCAAAACTCTGTGTTAGTTTAGTTTAAATCAAGGTTTGTCTGTGTCTTTATTTTTTTCCTGTGATTGCAAAAACTACCCATTTAGCGATGTTTGTTGCGTGGTCGCCAATTCTTTCAAAGTATCTTGCAATCAACAAATAATCGAGAATCTGCTCGCCATCATCTGTTTTTTTGATTTTTTGGATTAAATCGGATTTGATTTCGTGATACAAATTATCTACAATGTCATCCTGAGCTATGACAATTTGAGCTTTATCATAATTTCTTTGAATGAATGAATTTACGCTGTCGTGTATCATTTTGATGATTTGTGTGGAAATTTCTGTGATTGTGTCCATTTTGTTATATTTGCAATCTGGAATTTGAAGAACAAGTTCTGCGATATCAGCTGCATGGTCACCAATTCTTTCCATATCTGTCACCATTTTTAAAGCTGCTGTGATTACTCTTAAATCTGTTGCAACTGGCTGCTGCTGAAGTAAAAGTTTCATGCAAAGTGCTTCAATTTCGCGTTCCATATTGTCTATAGCTTCATCATTTTCAGAAACTGTTGAAGCGGCCTGAATATCGCGCCCCATGAGTGCGATAACTGTGCTTTCGATTGCAATTTCTATCATTTTTCCCATTTTGAGAATGTTAGCATTTAATTTTTCTAAATCTTCCTGGTATTTGTCTCTCATTTGTTATCCCCTGTGTTTTACTTTTTTATATGGATTTATATCAACCAAAACGACCAGAAATATATGCTTCTGTTTTTGGATGTTTTGGCATGGAAAATATCTGTTCTGTTTCCCCTTCTTCGATAATTTCTCCAAGTAAAAAGAAAACTGTTCTATCACTTATGCGGACAGCCTGCTGCATATTGTGAGTAACAATTACGATTGTGTAATTTTCTTTGAGTTTCATAACACAATCTTCTATTTTTGATGTAGAAATCGGGTCAAGCGCTGAAGTTGGTTCGTCCATGAGTAAAACATCTGGTTTTACAGCAAGTGCTCTTGCGATGCAAAGACGCTGCTGTTGTCCGCCTGAAAGCTCGAGTGCCGATTTTTTAAGATTATCTTTGAATTCATCCCAAATTGCAGCATTCTTGAGTGATGTTTCGACAATTTCATCAAGTTCCGCTTTTTTTGTAATTCCGTGTGTTCTAGGTCCGAATGCAATATTGTCATAAATGCTTATGGCAAAAGGATTTGGCTTTTGAAAAACCATTCCCACTTTTTTGCGAAGTTCATTTACGTCAATTTTTTTGCTGAGAATGTTTTCTCCATCTATTTTGAGTTCGCCGGTGATTTTGCAGTTTTCGACCATATCGTTCATTCTGTTGATGGATTTGAGTAATGTTGATTTACCACAGCCAGAAGGACCGATGAATGCTGTAATCTTATTTTTTTGGATAGCTAAATTTATATTATGAAGTGCGTGAAAATCATCATAAAATAAATCTAGATTTGTAATTTCTATTTTTATATTTTCTCTGTTATTTTCCATTATTTCCAACTCCACTGATTTTTTTTGCCAAAGATGATGATAAAATATTTATAACTATAACAAGTACAAGAAGTACAACTGCGGTACTGAATGCTTGATTTGTATGTAGTCCTTCTGAACTCAATACATACATGTGGATTGCAAGCGTTCGCCCAGAACCCAAAATGTTTTCTGGAATTTGAGCAACTGTTCCTGCTGTATAAATGAGTGCTGCTGTTTCTCCAACTACTCTACCAGTTGCCAGAATTACACCACTTAAAATTCCTGGAACAGCTGAAGGTAAAACAATTCTAAAGACTGTGCGAATTTTTCCTGCTCCAAGACCAAAACTACCTTCGCGGAAACTGTCTGGAACTGCAAGAAGAGCTTCTTCTGTTGTTCTCATAATTGTTGGTAAAATCATGATGGCAATTGTGAAACTTCCAGAAAGAATGGAATATCCCCAGTGGAAAAATCCCACAAAAAGTAACATTCCGAACAATCCAAAAATAATTGAGGGAATACCTGTAAGTGTTTCTGTTGTCATTCTTACAATTTTTACAAACTTATTCCCTTTTTTTGCATATTCCACTAGATATATTGCTGAACCTATTCCTAGAGGACAAGCTATCAACAAAGCTAAAAATGTAATAACAATTGTATTAACAAGAGCCGGCATAACGGAACAATTATCGGAAGTATATTTCCATGCAAATAGTGATGGACGTAAATGTGGAACACCTTTTATAAGAATATATCCCAGCATAAAAGCTAACAGTCCAAGTGTAATAATGCTACAAAAAAGTACACAAAATCTTAGGATTTTAGCCTTTATCTTTTGTTTTTCAAATGAACTACTTTTTTTCTGATTTACTTGCTTCAATTTGAACCTCTCTTATTTTGCTTTCCGATTTTTGACAACGTTAAAGCTCAAATTTATCATCAAAATGAAGATAAATAAAACAACGCCTGTAGCAATTAATGCTTCACGGTGCAAGTCGGTTGCATAACCCATTTCTATTACAATGTTCGCTGTCAAGGTGCGCACACCTTTGAGAATGGAGTTTGGAATTCTCGCCTGGTTTCCTGCAACCATGATTACTGCCATAGTTTCACCAATTGCACGTCCAATTCCTAAGATGATTCCAGCCATAATGCCTGATTTTGCAGCTGGAATTGTAGCGATAAAAACACTTCGCTCGTGTGTTGCGCCAAGTGCTCTTGCTCCTTCATAATATGAAACAGGAACGGCATTTATGGCTGCTTCTGAAACACTGATGATTGTTGGTAAAATCATCATGCCCAAAAGAATTGATGCTGTGAGAATGGACGAACCATTTCCGCCAAAAACATTTCGCACAAATGGAACGATTACCATAAGTCCAAAAAAGCCGTAAACAACACTTGGAATGCCGGCAAGCAAATCAATTGCCATTTTTAAATATCTGTGAATTTTTGCAGGACAAAATTTTGACAGAAAGATAGCTGTCATCAATCCAATGGGCACTCCAAAAATGATTGCTCCAGCGGTTACATATAAACTGCCGACAATCATTGGAAAAATGCCGTACAAATCATTGCCAGGTTTCCATTTTGTTCCCAAAAGAAAATCTGCAAAACCGATTTTTTTCATGGCAGGGATGCCGTTTACAAACAAAAACAAACAGATTAAAACAACAGCCAGTATGCTGAATGCCGCCGCACACAAAAACGTAATTTCCCAGGCTTTTTCACGGATTTTCATAATTTCCTCTCATTTTTCGCCATAAATACCCGAAAGATTTTTCGAAGGTTTTGAACACTAAAAATGTTTCAAGCAGGTGAAATTCCAAGTTTTTGATTTTAAACCGTGGCAAGGATTGTAAGGGCTGGCGAAGCCAGTTCCGAAGCGCAGCGAAGGAATGAAGGCGCTTTGACGCCGGAACCCTGAAAAGCCTGTTTTTTGGTTGCTTTGAATGATTTGGTTACTAAACTTAATAGAAGTAACTATGCCGAAATAAGGTTGCTGAGTAAAATCGAAGCAAGACAAGCAACCAAAAAGCCACCCTAATAATTATAAATTCAAAACTTGAAATTTGACCAGATAGTTTGAGTTCGCAAAAATTGGGACTGTCGTATTAGTTGATTTTATTCCACTTCTCTACTTTGCCAGTAAAGATTGATTCAACCTGAGCTTTTGTTAATCCTACTGTTGGATTTTCTTGGTTTACGATTACTGCAATTCCGTCGATTGCAATTGTAACTTCGTTTACACCTTTTTCTTTTTCTGAACTTTTTAGGCTACGACTTGCCATACCGATATCACAAGTTCCATTGATTGCATTTGTAACTCCTGTTGTAGAATCTGAAGTTTGAAGTTCGAGAGTTGCATTTGGATTGATTTTTTTGTATGCTTCTATCAATTTTTCCATTACAGGGCTTACAGATGAACTTCCAGCAACAACTACTTTTCCTTTTGGTGCTTTTGTCTGGAAACTTCCTGAAGTTTTTACTTTGATATATTTGTTTGCAGCGATGACATTCTGACCTTCATCACTTAAAATATAATTTACAAAATCTGTTGCAACTTCTGAAAGATTATCTTTTACAGCGATATTGAATGGACGACTGATTTTGTATGAACCGTTATTGATATTTTCAACAGATGCTTCTGCTCCGTCAATCTGAAGTGCTTTTACAGAATTGTTTAATGAACCGAGTGATACATAACCGATTGCATATTTATCGCCAGCAACACTTGAAAGCATAACTGCTGTAGAATTTGTAATTGCAGCTTCTTCTGTAGTGTAGTCAATTTTTTTTCCTTCAGCATTCTTTTTTTCGATACCAAAGATTTCGATGAATGCGCCACGTGTTCCAGAACCGTCTTCACGACTTATAACGTTAATCTGAGATCTTTTATTCCATTTTCCTGCTGCGAAACAACAAGAACCAGCCCCAGCTGCCATAAGTAAAACAGCACCTAAACATTTTTTCAAAGATTTTTTCATTTGAATACCTCGCTTATTTATGAATGATTAGCTGTCCGATTGCTGCGACAACCAAAACATTTTCTACAAGCGAGAATAAACTTCTATTGTTAAGATTATGAGAGAGTTTTGTTAGGATTTGGTAAAATTTATTATGCTTTATTCTCTATCATAGCATGCAATAATTGCAATGTTTTTTGAATCATCACACCGGATAGAAGTATTGTACAAATAGTACACATTCCAAACTTTCCGCCTAAGAACATACCGAATAGCACCACCATGGCATC
>JALFAW010000056.1 GCA_022773305.1 Spirochaetia bacterium | reverse complement strand
AACAGTGGCAAGGATTGTAAGGGCTGGCGTAGCCAGTTCCGAAGCGTAGCGAAGGAATGAAGCGATAGCGTAACCCTGAAAAGCCTGTTTTTTGCGAAGCAAAAAGCCACCCAAAGAATAAAAATTTAAAACTCGACATTTGTCCATATATTTTAGTGAAATGCAAAACTTATGCAATATGGTAAGGAAATAAAAAACAGGGACAGACCTTGCGTTTTTAGTGAGATCTGTCCCCGTTTTTTGATAGGTACATTCGTACATTTTTATGAGGTCTGTCCCCTTTTTTTTGAATTAGAAATGTTAAAAAAGAGTACGACCTTTGTTAAACAGGGACAGACCTTGATAAAGGTGTTTGTTTATAGAAGAAAATTGATATTGAATGAAAACAATTTTTCTGTTAAAATCTTTATGTAAAAAAACTTGCGATGATTCTGCAAATTTTTACTACAATCTGTATGATTGTAATTTTTCTTTTTTTAGTCGCGATGATTCTGCGACAAGGAAGTTACCATGAACATAGTAGTTATGGGTGCCCAGTGGGGTGATGAAGGTAAAGGTAAAATTGTAGATTATCTTGCACAAGATGCTAAATATGTAGTTCGTTTTGCCGGTGGTGCAAATGCTGGTCACACAATTGTTGTTGACGGCAAAAAATATGCACTCCATCAGGTTCCTTCTGGAATTCTTTATCCTGAAAAGTCTGTTTTTCTTGGTTCTGGTATGGTTATTGACCCAGAAGCTCTTTTTAAAGAACTTCAGATGCTCAAAGATAACGGAATTGATTGGGAAGGTCGTGTTTTTATTTCTGACCGTGCTCATTTAACTCTTCCTGGCTACAGAGAAATGGATAAATCTCGTGATGCTGCGCGTAAACGTCCTATTGGTACTACTGGTCGTGGTATTGGTACTACATATTCAATGAAATCTGAGCGTGATGGTATTCGTGTTGCTGATTTAGATTGGGATGAAAAATGGAATGATTTAGACGATGCTGATAAAAAATTTTTGGAGCAGTACAAAGATCAGTTGATTTCTATGCGCGTTAATATTGCTGCAAAAATGTTTGAATACCGTAACGAAAACATTTTGTTTGAAGGTGCACAAGGTGCAATGCTCGATATTGACTCTGGAACTTATCCTTATGTTTCTTCTGGTGCATCAGGTTCTTATGGGGCTGCTTCTGGAGCTGGAATCGGACCAAAGGCTTTGGATAAAATATACGGTGTTTTCAAGGCTTATGAAACTCGTGTAGGAAATGGTCCTATGCCTTCGGAATTTAATGCTGAAACTGAAGGTGAACTTTGTGATTATGTTCGCAAAACAGGTAATGAATTTGGAGTTACTACTGGTCGTCCACGTCGTTGTGGTTATCTTGATTTAGTTGCTTTGCGTTATGCTTGTCATGTAAATTCTATTGATAATCTTGTTTTAACTCATCTTGATATTTATGATGATATGAATGAGATTGAAGCTTGTGTTGCTTATGATATTGATGGTCAGATTGTAACTGATTTCCCAGCTTCTATTCCTGATTTGAATAAAGCAAAACCTGTTTTGCAAAAATTTGCTGGCTGGAAACAAGCTATTACTTCATGTACTTCTTATGAACAGCTTCCAAAAAATGCAAAAGAATATGTTGAATATATTGAAGATTTTACAGGTACAAAAGTTGGTATCGTTTCTGTTGGTGCAGATAGAAATCAGACATTTGTTCGTGAAAAAATCTGGAAATAATTTTATAAGGTAATAATAACAAGGACAAACGAAGAGATGATAAGAAAGCTTACATTTGCATTTATTTCTGTTTTGTTTGTCCTTGCTTTTTCATGCACTTCATCAAATGTTCAAAGCAAAAATAATTCAAATAATCAAAACAGTTTAATTAATAACGAAAATTTTAATTCTTCGATTTCAGCAACTGATTCTGACGTTAATGAGATTGTAAGTAAAACTTCTGAAACAAAAGATTTGCGGAAGGAAAAACAAGTTCAAAATCCCCCTGAAACGGAAGTTTTACAAGAAAAAGTTGTATTGGCTGAGGCTGATGATAAAGATGAAACTGATGATGAAATTAAGCTTCTTTTTGCTGGTGACATCATGGCACACACAAATAATTATCACATTTCTTCGTTTGATAAAATCTGGCGTGATATAAAATATTTAATTGATGGAAATGATTTAGTTTTTGCAAATATAGAGGCACCTGTTGACACTACAAAACCTGTTTCTAATTATCCAAATTTTAATATGCCACAAAATTATGTTCAGGCGGCTGTGGATGCTGGTTTTAATGTATTTTCGCTTTGTAATAATCATTCAAATGACCAGTATTTAGACGGAATAAAAGAAACGCTGAAAACTGTTGAGAGAATTTGTGAACTGGCTGCAAAAAATGCACCCCCTCGTTCGCTTTATTTTTCTGGACTAAAAAATTCAAAAGAAAGTGAATTTTCTTATAATATAATAGAAAAAAGCGGATGGAAAATCCTTTTTTTGCCGATGACTGAACTATTAAATCGTCCTGATTTTTCTGAATATATAAATTATGTAAAAACAGATGATGCTTCACGAAATGAATTCATTGATTATGTAAAAAAACTTAGAGAGAAGAATCCTTGTACAATTTTTATTTTATCATTTCATACTGCTGAACCTGAATATACTAGAAATATAACAAGTCGGCAGGAAAAATTTTATAAAGAGTTGATAAAAAATGGTGTTGATATTATTTGGGCAAATCATGCACATATTATAAAAAACCGTAAAATTATTGTGGATACCGAAACGAATTGTGATAAATTAATTATGTATGCAAATGGAAATACTATCAGCGGACAGAGACGAAATCCTGATTTAACTTCCAAAAATCCAAACGGAGAAAGAGATAATACTGGAGATGGACTTTTTTACAAGGTAACATTAAAGAAAGACAACAAAGGTTCTGTAAAAATTAAAAAATGTGAACCGATTTTTATAACTACTTACATAAATACTGCTAATGAGTTTGTTTTAAAACCTCTTAATCAGGATTTTGTAAACTATCTTTACAGTGTGCCTCGCACAAATTGGGCTAAATATATTGAACGCCGCATTAATATCAATCAAGAGGCAACAAAGGATTTAATAGAATGGCAATAGACTATAAAGAATTACCTGTTTATGCACAAAAACAAAAAATATTAGAATGTCTTGAAAACAATCAGGTTGTGATTGTGGAAAGTCCGACTGGTTCTGGAAAAACTACGCAGATTCCTGTGATTTTGTACGAAGCTGGTTATACTACAAATGGAATAATAGGAGTGACTCAACCAAGAAGAATTGCAGCTTTAAGCGTAAGTGAATTCATTTCGAAACAAATGAATACTCCTTATCCTGGACTTGTGGGCTACAAGATGCGTTTTGAAGATGTCACAAATAGTGATACAAAAATCAAAATTATGACAGACGGAATTCTTTTGCAGGAAATGAAACTTGATCCGTGGCTCAGCAAATACAGTGTTTTAATGATTGATGAAGCTCATGAACGAAGTTTGAATATTGATTTTGTATTGGGACTTGTAAAACGTGTATTAAAAGAACGAAAAGATTTTCATGTGATTGTTAGTTCTGCAACAATGAATACAAAAGTTTTCAGTGAATATTTTGATAATGCACCGATAGTTTCTATTGATACTGTAACTTATCCTGTTTCTGTTGTGTATGATCCTGTTGAAGGCGGAACTACAACTTTAACTGATGTGGGCGAAGAAAAACTTTTGACTAAAATTTATAATACTGTCGACCGTGTTTTGGATAATAATGAAGACGGTTCCATTTTGATTTTTCTTCCTGGAGAGAAAACAATAAAAGACTGTGTTGATAAACTTGTTCATTCTCCAATCGGCAGAAAACTGCATATTGTTCCGCTTTATGGTCGCCTTGCAAAAGAAGAGCAGGAACTTGTTTTTGAACCAGCACCAGAGAACAAAAAGAAAATTGTCATTTCGACAAATATTGCTGAAACTTCCGTTACAATAAGTGATGTAACTACTGTGATTGACAGCGGATTATGTAAAATGAATTTTTATAATCCAAAAAACTTTACTTCTAGTTTGAATGAAACGTTTGTTTCAAAAGCTTCCTGCAATCAAAGAAAGGGTAGGGCTGGAAGAACTCACAGCGGAACATGTTATCGTCTTTATTCCAGAACTGATTTTGAAACGCGTCCAGAATATACAACTGAAGAAATTTACAGAACTGATTTGAGCGAAGTTGTACTTAGAATGTCAGAACTTGGTATTACTGATTTTTATGATTTTGACTTTATTTCTAATCCTGGTGAAATCGGAATTATTGGCGCTGTTGATACTTTAAAAAAATTAGGTGCACTCGAGGATGACAATACTCTTTCTGATATTGGTAAATTGATGGTTCAGTTTCCGCTGGAACCTAGAATCAGCAGAATAATTGTGGAATCTGTTCTGGATTATCCTGATGTAATCGATAAAACTTTGACGGCAACTTCTTTCTTGTCTGCAAATTCTCCATTTTTACTTCCTCAAAACGAAGAAATGGAAGCAAGAAAAGCTCATCATAGATTTCAGGATATGCAGGGGGATTTTGTCACTTATCTGAATCTTTACAATGCTTTTTTGCAGACTGATAACAGAGAAAAGTTTTGTAAGAAAAATTATCTTGATTTGAGGGTAATGCTTGAGATTGAAAATATCAAAGAACAGTTGACTCAGATTGTACGAGAAAAACTTGGTATTCCTGTGATAGAAAATAAAGGTGATTTGTCAGATTATTTGTGTTGTATTGCAGCTGGTATGATTCAATTTGTGTGCGTGCGAACTGGTCGTGAATCTTATCACAGTTTAACAGCCGATCATATTTGCATTCATCCTGGAAGTGTAATGTTCAGACAAAATCCTGTTTTCATTGTCGCCGGCGAAATTGTGAGAACAAGCAGAGTTTTTGCAATGAGCGTTTCTCCGTTAACAAGACCAATGCTAGATAAAATAAATCCAAGTTTGTATGAAAGACTTATGGCATGCAAGTCTTCCAAAGTTACAGAAAAAGAAAATTTACGTACTCAGCTTTTTGAAAATTATTCTGAGAAATCAAAAAGAAAAGGTTCAAAACTTACAGAAGGTGAAAAAAGAATCAAAAAGCAGCAAGAGTTAATTGCAAAAAAGTGTGCTGATGAATCTTTCAGTTTTGGTTCTTATCTTTTTGAAACTAAAAAAATCAGTGGAAAAAAGACTGCAATTTTGCCTCTTGAACAGTTTATCCAAGCTGTAAAAGAGGAAAAAAATAAAGAGAAAATTAATGCGTGCAAAAATCTGCGTGGAAAGATTGTTACAAATGATAACGGAACTTTACTTAGTGGAGAAAAAATTTCACTTATCATCGATATCATCAAGTCTATTGATTTGAATCCTGTTTCAGAAAAGAGTTGGAACCGTCATTTGAATGTAAATATTTTTGATGCAGTTGGAAAAGAACAGTTGATAGATTCTTTATGCTTTATTTTGCGCACTGCTATGGCTAAACAAAAAAACAGGGAATATGGATTTATATGTCTATTTACGGATGGACGTGGAAATTACTGGTTTAAAGTTTCTCGTGGATTTTCTACTGCTTTAATGGAAAGTCATTCCAGTCTGGAAGTTTTAATCGAAGAGAATATTGATTTTTCAAATGAAGAAAAACATGAAATCAATAAAGCGCTTGCTCTTGTAAATAAATTTTATAAGTAAAGAAAAATGGAGTTTTTTTTAAAGTTTAAATTCTCGTGAATTTTATTTTGTTTCTTTGTTTTTCTCATCGTCATTTTCTTCGATATTGAGCATTTTTTGAATTCGTGATTTTATGCTGCTGTTTGTCTTTTTTTCATCATAAAGGGAACGCATTTTTTCCAAAGCGGAATGAAATTTATTTGTTTTGTAAATATCAAGTCCGAGTCCAATTGTTGTTGTATCTTTTGAGTCAAGAAATAAAAGACAAATGTTTTCAAAATCAGGATTTTCGTATTTTGCAAGTTCTTTTCCAATTGCATAACGTAAATCTTTCTTTTTATCATCTTTAACGCACTGTTCAGCTAAATCAAGAATTTCGTTTAAACCAGCATGTTTTTCTTTCAAAAGGCATTCAATAATTTTCTTTTTTGTTGCATCGCCAGTTTTTTTATCCTGAAGCTTTGAAATTAAAAAATCATTTCCTTCATCAGTGTTTAAAAAAGCAACTGTTTTAATACTTTCTTCTTTGATTACTTTTTCACTGTCATTTTCAATTCTGTATATTAAAAAAGGTACAGCTTTTGTGTTTTTCATTTCTTGGCAGGCTTTTATGGATTCCTGTCTAACACGCCAATGTTCATCTCTTATTCCTTGAATGATTGTGTTTTTTGCATCATCATTTTCGGGAAAATGAGAAAGTCCTTTTATAACGTATTGTCTAAGGTTTGGGTCGGTTGCCAGAAAAGTTTCTATTAAAACAGGAACAGATTCTTCTTTTTGCATCAAACCGATTGCTTCTGCGGCGTACATTCTGACATAAGTATTTTCATCTTCATCTTCTAGAATGTTCACAATTTTGTCCCAGGTTTCCACTGCGTGCATTTTTCCGCAAGTACGCATAAGTGTTTGACGCTGCGGATCACTTAAATCTTCGCGTTCAAGAAATTCAACTAGAAAAACTGCTTCTGAAGGTCCACCAATTTCACCAATTGTGGAAATGGCATCATTAAAATAATCTTCGTTTTCAGTTTCTATAAGAGTTAATACTGCAGGAATTGCCTGTACTGTTTTAACCGCACTAATATATTCAAAACTTGCTTTTACAAGGTCTTTTTTTGCATCATAAGGATCATTTATAAGTTCCACAGCAAAATCTTCGAGACAAGGGTCTTCCTGCTGTGTAAAATATTTTAAAATCTGAAGTTGAATTGTAACATTTTTTGTTTCTTGAAAAACATCGTAAAGTTCTTCTGTAAATCTAGGATCATCATTTTTGATTAATTTTTCTACTAATTCAGAAATTTCAGATGGAATTCCATATTTTATTGTGTTTTTAAAATTTTCCTCATCTTTTTCAGTTTCATCTTTTTCGCGTGCTTTTTCTGCTTTTTCAGAATCTATTGGTTTTGGACGTTTTGCCGGTGGAATTTCTGCAAAACCAGATTTAGCACTTTTAATTTCATCTGGTTTATCTTGAGTTTCTGAGTCTGTCGTTTCAGAATTCAGTAATACAGTGTTTTGAGCAGAATCGGATTGATTATTTTGACTATTATCATCAATCTCCTGAGCAAAAACTGTAAAACATAATAATATCAAAATCAAAAAAAATGATATTTTTTTCATACTACACCCTGATGGAATTTTTCAAGAAAATCTTTTCTATATGTTTCAAATCTGTTTTCGTTTATGGCAACCCTTATTTCTTTTATCATATTATGAAGAAAATAAAGATTATGATAACTTGCCAGAATTGAACTGAGAATTTCTTGTTCTTTAAAAAGATGACGAAGATAAGCTTTTGAATAAGTCTGGCACACTTTGCATTTACATTCACTGTCAACAGGTCCAAAATCATGAATCCATCTTTCCTGTTTGATTGAAAGCATTCCTCTGTGCGTAAAATATGAACCGTTTCTTGCATTTCTTGTTGGTAAAACGCAGTCAAACATATCAATTCCAGCCTGGACTGCATCAAGAATATATTCCGGAGTTCCAATACCCATAACATATTTTGGTTTATCTTCTGAAAGATATTTTACTGTGTGATTCAAAAAATGCTTGAACTCTTCAGGAGTTTCGCCAACGCTCAAACCTCCAATTGCAATTCCAGGCATATCAAGGCTATCTACAAATTGCGCACTTTGCTGACGTAAATCTTCAAAAAAATTACCCTGCACGATAGGAAATAAAATTCCTTTATACCCGTTTTCGCGCTCTTTTTCCCATTCTTTTTTTGCACGAAGCAACCAGTCACTTGTTATTTTCAGTGCTTTTAGTGCATCTTTTTGAGAAGTTCCAGCTCCTGTGCAAACGTCCAGCTGCATTTGAATGTCTGAATTATATTTTACTTGATGAGAAACAACATTTTCTGGAGTGAACATGTGGTAACTTCCGTCAATATGACTTTGAAAACGTACACCTTCATCAGTGATTTTCCGCAGTTTGGAAAGAGAAAAGACTTGAAAACCGCCAGAATCAGTCAAAAAATTTTTCTGCCATTTTGAAAATCCGTGTAAACCACCAGCTTCTTTGATTAAATCTGGACCAGGTCTTAAAAAAAGATGATAAGTGTTCGCAAGAATAATTTCAAAATCAATTTCTTCAAGAAAATCTTTTGGCATTGCTTTAACTGTAGCATTTGTTCCCACTGGCATAAAAACTGGAGTTTGTACATCGCCATGTGCAAGATGAAGAACCCCAGTTCTTGCTTTTCCGTCAGAAGATTTATGATGAATATCAAATATTTTTTCCATTTTCATACCTTTTTGTTTTGATTTATTGCGACAGGAAGCAACGCAACTCAATCTACCGCAATATGTTCATAATAAACACTTTTATTAATTTTTTATGTTCTGCTGTACCTAAGTAAAATAATGCTCAAAATTGTGAAAAAAATGACAGGAAACCATGCTCCCATAAATGCCGAAATGTATCCGTGTTTTGCAAGTACCATCGTAATCATCATGGAAACATAAAACAAAACAGAAGCACTGATGCAGGAAGCAAGACTTATCAAAAGAACATTTTTTTTAGTTTTTCCAGTCAATCCAATTGATAAAAATACTACAATAAAAACAATAAAAGGAAAAGCATATTTTTTGTAGTATTCAGAAAGTTCTTCATTATATGGAAGACCTGCTTTTTTTAAATGCTCAACATAGATTTTAGCTTCTTTTGCAGTTACAGCCTGCACGTCAATGTTAGATTTTCTAAAAATTTCATAAGATTCATTAAGTCTGTCTGTGTAACCGGAATCAAGCGGCACGATTTTCATTCCATGATTATCAGGAACATATTGAACAGCACCATCAAGATTCCAGATATTCTGGTCAAAATTCCATTGTGCCTGTGAAGCAAAAATGATAGATTCAAGATTTTTTTCTTCATCTCTAAAAATGAAATAAATTCTTTTTAATTGTTTATTTTCCTCGTAATATCTGTTAGCTTTATAAATAATTCTTCCGTTATCAGAAAGAACAATAACATCAGAATTATTTTCATTTGTAGTTTTACCAAGCAGTTGATTTTGAAGTTGAACTTTTTTTTCATAAGTTTTTACAACAAATTTATTTTCAAAGGCAAAAAGACCAAAAGCAAGAATAAAAGAAACAAAAAGAATTGGAAAAGTAAATCGAAATAGTGAGACACCAGATGCAAAAAGTGCTTCAATTTCATTATTTGCATACATATCGCTTAAAACATAAGATGTGGAAAAAAGAATTGCAACAGGAACAGAATACCAGATAGTTTTTGGAACATAATTTGCCATCACTGTCAAAATGTCTTTCAAAGCACAGCCATTTTGAAGATAGTTAGCAATATTCATAAACAAATCGACAAGGTTTAACACAAGCGCAAAAAAGGCCATTGCTCCAAAAAAAAGAGGAATAATTTTTTTAAACAAATAAATAACAAGTTTCATTTTTTTAAGAGTTTTATTAAAAAGATAATTCCAAAAAATCCAATAACAAAATTAGGAACCCAGATACACCAGAAAGCGTTGGCACCAACTTTTTGGACAAAAAGCTGCCCCATAATCTGCATTGCCCAATATATTACACAAATTATAAGTCCCAAAAATAATCCGAGAGTTTGACCATTATGTTTTCCAAAAAGAAAAGCAATGGAAAAAGCAAGAAACGCAAAGAAAATCGAACCAAAGGGGAGTGCAAATTTTTTGTGAAATTCCATAGTCCACAAGTTGACCCTCGTTTTCAAAGAAGGATCGCTTTTATATTCTTCTTTCATCTCGTTCAAGGCTTTTGTCAAATCATAAGTTGTCATTTCTCTTGCTGATCGACTTGAAGTTCCTAAAACAGCTGTATCAAAAATGTTTAAAATAGTTTTTTCAGAATTCATGACATCAAAGTTTTTTCGATTTTCCTTATCGATTGAAACAACAATAGCATCATTCATATCAAGTTGCATCAAAACGCCTTCCTGTTTTGCACCAGTAAGTTTTGAATCACCAGCCACAATAATTCTGTCAGAGTCTTTATCAGAATCAAAAAGAATAATGTCAGAAACAGAAGAGCCGTCTACATCGCCAATTACAACATGAGATTTATCGATTTTTTTTACACTGTTAGATTCAAGTTCAATTGATGGAGTGGAATTCATAATTTCACGCATCAGTTTGTTATATTTCATGTGTCCCAAAGGTAAAAGATAATCATTTACAAAAAAAGAACCAATGGAAATAATTAATCCCAAAGACGCTACAGGAACTAGAATCCTTAAAAATGAAAAACCTGAAGCTCTGAAAATCAAAATCTCATTGCTGCTCATCATTCCGCCCAAACTCATCAAAAAACCAACCAAAGTTGCAAATGGAGCTGATTGAGCCACTATAAATGGAAGACTGTAAACCATAATCCTCATAACATCTTTAAAAGGAGCAGATTTTGCAAGAAGTTTTTCGACATCAAGCAGAATCTGGTTTACAAAAAAAATCATAAAAAAGAAAAGAAACGAAACTAGAAAATATAAAAATAAATCTTTTAAAAGGTATTTAATTAAAATATGATTTTTAAGAGTTCCTTTTTTAAAAACTTTTACCTGAATAGTTTCAATGCAACTAGAAACAAAAGTAAAGAAACGCATTTTTTTGATGTTTTTGAAAAAGTTTTTACCACGCGTTTTAAAATTAATCCATTTTCGCTCAAGAAAATCTGAAAAAGAGGAAAACTTTGAAAAACTATTTTTATTCTCGTCCCGACTGCTCATTGATTAAGATTTTACACCAGTAGAACCAAAACCACCAGTTCCTCGTTCAGTTTCAGAAAGATTTTCAACAATCGAAAAATCAGCTTGTGTAACAGGCGCAACAATCATCTGTGCAATTCTGTCTCCACTGTTAACGACAAAATCCTCATCACCAAGATTAATCAAAATAATTTTTATTTCACCGCGATAATCACTGTCAATAGTGCCAGGAGTGTTTAAAACAGTCACACCATTTTTTGCAGCAAGTCCAGAACGCGGACGAATCTGAATTTCATATCCGTTTGGAATCTCAAAAAAAAGTCCAGTAGGAACAATTGCAGTTTTTCCACATGCAATAGTTAAAGGTTTTTCCAAAAGAGCACATAAATCAGCGCCAGCAGCGCCACAAGTTTTGTATTGTGGAATTACAGCACCTTTTTGTGCAATACATTTAATATCAATTTTATTCATAAATAAATTATACCATAAAACATCATAAAAAAAAAGAAGGCAATGCACAGTAAAAAACTGCACAATGCCTTATCTAAAATAAAAAAAGTTACAAAAATACCGTTATAAATCAGATAACAGTCAGTTTCTGCAAATCTTATTTTGTTTCCAATGCATCAATATAAGAAAGATTAAGTCTTCCCTGTTTGTCCACTTCCAAAAGTTTTACAGGAATAACTTGGCCTTCTTTTAGAACATCAGTCACTTTGTTCACACGCTGACGAGAAAGTTTTGAAATGTGACACAAACCTTCTTTTCCAGGAAGAATTTCAATGAACGCACCAAATTCCATAATTCGTTTAACAGTTCCCTGATAAATTGTGCCAACTTCAGGATCTTCTGTAATGCCTTTTACAGCTTTTTTAGCAGCTTCAGCGGCAATTCCAGTTTTACCATAAATTGTTACAGTTCCATCATCGTCAGTGTTGATTGTAACACCATACTGAGTACACAACGCTTTTACATTTTTTCCGCCAGGCCCAATCAAAGCACCAATTTTATCAACAGGAATCTTCATAGTAAGAATCTGAGGAGCACGTGGAGAAAGTGGAGCCGGTTTGTCGATACATTCCTTCATTTTTCCAAGAATGTGCATACGACCAACGCGAGCCTGTTCCAAAGCATTTTTCATGATTTCAGTAGTAACACCAGGAATTTTAATATCCATCTGGAAACCAGTAATACCATCTTCAGTACCGGCAACTTTAAAGTCCATATCACCAAGATGATCTTCTTCACCAAGAATATCACTCAAAATCTTGTAGCGTTCATAATGTTCACCTTCAGTGATAAGTCCCATTGCAATTCCAGCAACCATTTTTTTCATAGGAACACCAGCTGCAAGCATAGAAAGACAGCCACCGCAAGTAGAAGCCTGAGAAGAAGAACCGTTAGATTCCATAATTTCAGAAACAACACGAACAGTGTATGGGAATTCTTCGCGGCTTGGAACCATAGGAGCCAAAGAACGGCGAGCAAGATTTCCGTGACCAATTTCACGACGACCAGTTGTGAGTTTTCCTGTTTCACCTACAGAATATGGAGGGAAGTTATAATGGAGAATAAAGTGTTCACTTCTGTCCCCGTCAATATCATCATAAGTCTGTTCATCCATTGCAGTACCCAAAGTACAAACTGCAAGAGACTGAGTTTCACCGCGAGTGAATAAAGCAGAACCATGAGGCATAGGCAAAACATTGATTTCGCAGGAAATAGGACGGATTTCATCACACTTACGACCATCAATACGCACACCGTCATCAAGAATAGACTTTCGCAAAAGTTTATATTGAATATCATCCATTAAACTACAGAAAAGTTTAGCCTGAATAGGGTCAGAAAGCTGTTCAGCATATTTTTCAGCAAGCTGATTTTGGACTTTTGCAATCGCAATTCCACGATTCTGTTTTCCATCCTGGAAACAAGCTTCTTTCAAAAGAGGAGTAGCTTCGTCTTCAATAGCCTGAGCATTTTCAAGAGTAACGTCAAGCGGATTCAAAGGAAGTTTTTCTTTTCCAGCTTTTTTCACAAGTTCTTCCTGCAAAAGACACATTTCCTTGATAAACTTTTCAGCTTCAGCAAGAGCACCAAGCATAACTTCTTCAGAAACTTCGTTTGCGCCACCTTCAACCATAGTAAAACCGTCTTTAGTACCGGCAACAACAATTTCCATATCAGCTTCTTCAATCTGCTTGAAAGTAGGATTTATAACATATTTACCATCCAAAAATCCAACGCGGCAGGCAGCAACAGGACCATGGAAAGGAATGTCCGAAATACAAGTAGCAGCAGAAGCTGCAAGAACAGCAAGAATATCCTGAGTATGCTCACCATCTGCAGAAACACAAGTAGGAACAATCTGCAATTCATGACCAAAAGAAGGTTCAAAAAGCGGACGCATAGGACGGTCAATAAGACGACTAACCAGAATTTCCTTATCCTTAGGACGACCTTCACGCTTTACAAAACCACCAGGAATTTTTCCCGCAGCATAAAATTTTTCATTGTACTCAACAGTAACAGGCACAAAATCCTGACCTTCTGTTACAGTGCTGGAAGCACAAATTGTTGCAATAATGGCAGCTCCGCCCCACTGAGCGTAAACACAACCATTAGCCTGCTTACCGATTTTACCAGTTTCCAAGATAAGATCAGCATCACCAAGTCTGTAAGTAACTCTTTCTACAGCCATATTTTCCTCTTAAATAAAAAAAAATTATGCCTGGAATTCACCACAGATTCACACAAATAAAAACTTAGCCATTTTCATAAATTATAGCTATATAGAATATAAAAAAGAATATTAAAGGAGGGGAAAGCATTCCCCTGGCTCGCACTACGTTGCTCGCCACCCCTTCTAGCGGGGCAAAAATCATTCCATGGCTGCCCCGCAACGCCCCAAAATTTTTATTTGTGTGTACCCGTGATTCAACGAATTCCAGGAATCCTTGTGAAAAACTTCCACAAATACAATTTTAATCGATTATAAAGATTTTTTCAATTACTAAAAAGTAAACTACAATTTTTTTGCAAGATGTTTTTTTTGTCACATTGATTTGAAATGTCTGCAACCTCTCCCTGACTTTATCAGAGTTAATCTGAAATAAAAAAATGGGAGGCTATGCAATACGTCGAGTCAAGGCACGCTAACGCTTAAAGCCTTGACTTCGCCGTTTTGAGGGGTTGTACTACCCCCTCAATGAAAGCAAAAATCATTTCAGTGATTTTTTTAGTTGTGGTAGGAATTGCTACAATTGTATGTGCTATATTTGCAGTGCTCTCTTACATTCATAAGTAAAAGAGAAAAAATAAGCCGCCAGAATTGATTGAACCCATATTTTGGCGGCTTTAGTCAAAATAATGTGGAGACGACCAAATGAGTTTTGGCACTTCCTTTCTTTTAATATACATCTACTTGCTGTTTTTTGCAAGTTGTTTTTTTAGTGTCACACGGATTCGAAATGTCTACGACATTTCTTTGTTATTTTTACTTTGATTTTTCTACAATGGCAATTTCATCTTCTGTTAAACCGTATAAAGCATAAACTTTTGCGTTGATTTGGGCATCTATTGCTTCTATTCGCATTTTGCAGATATTTTTTTCCTGATCACTTTTTGCTTCCTGCTGCCTTTTTACAGCGTCCATCATCAAAGTTGCAAGATTTGCAAGTTCTTGTTGCTGGGATTGTGTGGCAGAAGGAATTGGAATATTGCGAATATGTTCAGGTACAATATGATAATCGCCTCCACGAAGATTTGTAAGTAAAATAGATGCATATCGGGAATTCATAATTGCAAGCAAATATTTTAAATCTACAGTTTCTGAAAGCTTTTCCATTTCTTCACGTGTTAATTTTGAAAACTTTTTAATACTTGAAGAAATACTTTTGTTTTCTACACAGTGTAAATCTTTCCAAAGTAATGCCATTCGAACTTGTTGTTCACAATAAAAATTTTTTTCTGTATCTATTGCTACTTTTAGGTCACCTAAAGAATTTATGAGCAATTTTTGATTTGTATAAAGTTCTTCAAATGTAGGTCTGCGTAATTTAGATGGAACACGTTTTGTATTATATTCAAGGTATCTAATCCGTTTAATTTCATATCTTTCCAAATCTTTTCCTTCAATATATTTTTTACAATGAATTTCATCTTGAGTTTCGCTAATTAACTCAGCTTTTACAAATTTTCCTTTTGTTTCCTTTTCGTCAGAATTTAAAACCATTCCTATGCTTATATAACAGTAATCGCCCAATACATGCATATTTGCGTGACGATTTGTATTTCGTTCTTCGGCAGTTAGATTCCAAACAGCAGACTTTTCATCTTGTACAAGTTTTTCATAAGTCTGTTCAATAAATGGTATAATTTGTTTTTGGTCGTTAATGTGAGTAATCACACATTTTCCGCTTGGTTTTGCTTTTTCAATTACAGGAATACAATTACTTACTGTTGCGTGGTCAAATATTTTTGTTCCGTTTAAATCTGCGACTTCCAGCAAATTATATTCATTTATGATTTTTTCACGGAGCAATTTTCCGTAAGTTTGATTTGTAAAAGGATATGGAATAATTGCTGAATACAAACCACTTTCTTTTAGAAAATCTAAGCTCATTTCAATGAATGGAATGTACAAATCCCATTTTTGAAAAAGTGTTTTAAATCGTGGAGATTTTGAAATTGCTTCCCGTTGTTCTGGCATCATAGAAACCATATTTGGTGCAGAAACATACGGCGGATTTCCAATCACACAATCAAAACCACCATTCTTGAAAATTTGTGAAAACTCCTTTTCCCAGTCAAATGCATTCACCTTGTACATTGCTTCTTCTTCAAAAAGTGATAAATCCTGCGAGGCATAAAAATCGCTTCCAATCAAACTGTTACCGCATTTTATGTTGTCGCCTAAATATGGTAAAACATGCATATCAGATTCTCGGAATAAAGAATTTTCCTGTTTGCCTTCGCCTTCTAGCATCTGCAAATAAAGAGAAAGTTTTGTAACTTCTACAGCTTGCGCATCAATATCAACTCCATAAATATGAGTTGTCAAAATCTTCTTTTTTTCCTGAATGCTCAATTCAATGCCATTTTTTACAGAAATCAATTTTCCAGTTTTTAAGTTTTTGTTTTCTTCGGTTTTGTTTTTTGTATATTTGTCTAAATACCAGTTTAATAGATACTTAAATGCACCCACCAAAAATGAACCAGAACCACATGCGGGGTCGCAAATTGTTATTGAACTTGCATTTTCTGGAGTACAATTTGCAAGCTTTTTTCCGATTGTCTGTTCAACTATATATTTTACAATGTAAGTTGGAGTGTAAAAAACACCGCCTGCTTTTTTTATTTCCGGCTTTTCTTCAACAGTTACAGTATGTCCATTCTTTACGTTTTTAAAATTTATTTCGCTCCCTAAAAACTTTTCATAAATATTGCCCAGAACTTCTACAGGAAGGGCAACCCATGCATAAGGACAAGAAGGATAATAAAGTTCGTTTGCAATATCTTTTAAAACTTTACTATCGATAATTAATTCGTTTATCCAGTTTTCTGAAGCAAAAAGACCTGAATTATATTTTACATTTGCATTTTCAAATACTTTTTTAAGTTCGTTGTAAGCATCAGAAGAATTACAGGCATTTTTTAATGTTTCCAAATCTTCCATATCCTTATCTTCTGCAATTCTTAAAAAGATGATGCGGTCAATTATTTTTTGAACTGCAACATTCAAATTTCGCAAAGATAATTGTGGATTTCTAAGTGCTATGTTTTTTGCTAAATCTAGTCGCCATTTTTCTATTGTAGATAAAAGTTCGTTATCAATTTCGCTGGTTCCGCGCTTGTTTTTCCCTGATTCACAATATTGGTCAAAACTTCCAGTCTGAACTGCTTCTTTGGAAAATGTATTCCATAAATAATCAAAATTTTCTTCATATTGATCATATCGCATATATTGAATGCGGGCCGCACTTGCTTTGTCATTTGGATTTGGTTTGATTTTTGTATCAAAAACAGCAAATTCTTCAAAGTCAGTTAAAATGGAAAGTGGAAGTTTTGCAGTATAAGCATAGCGACGAAGTTGATAGGCAGGAGCAATGTCATCTTTTATATTTACGGATGGCTTTTTTGCTTCCACAAAGAAAATTTTTTGTCCGCCAAGTCTGAATGAATAATCAGGGGCTTTTGTTTGACCGTTTATTACAACTTTATCTTCCCGCACAACTTCGCGAAATCGTTCTGCAAAACCGTTATCGTTTCTAACATCCCAATTCAAAGCTTCAAAAAATTTATCTATGAAATCTGTTCGTGTATTTGACTCATCGTAGATTACACTTGTGTATGATTTTTCGTTTTGTTTAAAGCGGGCAACTAAATCTTTGATTATTTGTAGAGATTCTTCTTTTGTGTGTGGAATAAAGTTCATATTCTGTTCCTATTATTAACATTTTCAATCTAGAGTTTTAGATTTTAAACCGTTGTAAGGACTGGAATTGGCTAACTTTTTTTAATCGGCAAAAAAAAATCCCACTAGATTTAATCTGGCGGGATTTTTGGATTCCCATGTTCAACACGGGAATGACATTTACTTGCGCAATCCAAGTTCTTTGATGAATGCACGATAACCTTCAAGGTCAGTGCGTTCAAAATAACGAAGCATTTTACGACGCTGTCCTACAACTTTCAAAAGAGCACGTTTAGCGTTTGCATCTTTTGGGAATGCTCTTGTGTGTTCTGTAAGCTGCTGAACACGCTGTGTCATAATTGCAATCTGAACTTTTACATTTCCTGTATCAGTTTCTTTTGCACCGTACTTCTTAACTGTAGCAGAAGTTGTTTCTTTTGTAAGTGCCATTATGGAACCCCTTAAAATATAAAATCAATCTGTATAAGCGGTTAAAAATGCAGGTCTATTTCTGGGTTTCTAGAAATAAATCACAAATAAACCGTAAAAACAGTATTAATATAGTATATTAAAATTTTGTTTTATTCAATAGGTTCAATTTCGAGTTTCTCTCGTGGCAAGGATAGTAGGGGCACCAAAGGTGGCC
>JALFAW010000051.1 GCA_022773305.1 Spirochaetia bacterium | reverse complement strand
TCGCATTCACGGTCCTTAGCTTCCAGAAACTCAACTTCTTCAGCAAGGAATCCCACAGAGCCGCATCGCAAGGCACCGGCTTTTACACGCTCTCCAATGCTCCAGCCAAACTCGTCAAACTCCTTATCATTGAAAACAATGTCACCTTCAAGAACTGTTTCAGCTTTTACATTTTCTGCGTACCCGATTGCAGGAATAGTGTAATCGTGGCTCCAGAGGATTACAGGATTCGCAAGGTAGTTTTTTAAGTTCCATCCGGCTGGGTCTACTTTTTCAAAATCACGGTCTGTGTCAAAAGTAGACATTACCCAGTGGAAAGAATCCTTCTGCACATCAATACTTCTAAAAACTTCCACCTGTGATGAAACCTTTCCAGAATGTGTGTTTTCCTTCAGAAACTTCAAAAGCTTTTCACGACTGGCAAGTTCCTTATTCTCAATTCCATCAACTTTTATAATCATAAAAATCCCCCGAAAGATTTGTTAAAAAACTTTTGAAAAGCAAATCCCAATCGCCTGGCTTTGAATATCCGATTTTCCGTCTAAGCTTTCTTGTGTATTCAGAAACGGTAGAACAACAAAGTCCTACATTCCAGCTGATTTCTTTCTGACTCAAGCCAAGACTGGTAAAAAGACCAATATGCATTTCTGGAATACTAACTTCATCGATGTAAGTTTTATCAAGCAGATAATCATCTTCATCAAAGCTTCTTTGAATATCAGACGGGTAAACTTTTACACCAGACTGAACCTGCTTAATAGATTTCTTAAATGCGTCAGAATCTTCAATATTTGGAATAAAACCATCAGCCCCAATCAGGTGGATTCTCATTCCAAAGTAATGAGCAACATTTCCCTTATCTACAAAGTAGGTAAGAAAGTTTTTGTTAATGAATCTGAGTCTTAAGAGTTCGTATGAGATTACATACCCAAGAAAATATTTGTCAAAGATAATAGCAATATTTGACTTGTCCTGAATCCATTCACCAAGCTCAGCAATGCTATTACAAACTTTTACCTGATTTTCTCCGAATAAAGAAGAAAATCCCTTCCTCGTAATTTTTTTAATTTCTTCATCAAAACAGGCGATTACTACGTTAGTTATGTTTGCCATTTATAAATCCTTTTATGATTAGTTTTTTTCAGAACATTCAGGTACTAACGAAGAAGCTCTATACCAGATGTCGCCCCAGGGTTTTGTATCCTGTCCACGACTTTTCAAAACATCGTTGATTGTTTTTAGTCCAGCGTTAATTTCAGCAATATCACGGTTGCTCTGGGCATCTTCGCTTTCCTGTAGTTCAGGTATCGATTCAAGATTGAAACCTGCGGTTTCAGTCAGGTTGAATCGTCTGAATAATTGAACCTCTAAAACTTCTTCAAAGTTTTTTAACAGAGGGATAAGTGTATAATTCCAAAAGGCACGATGTTGAGAATCTGTGTCTGTACCGCTTAAGGAACTTTTCGAATCCTGTATATTAGCCACTCTCGGCGGAATACCGTACTTCGCGAGTAGTGTATATAAGTTCCATTTCTTCATGTCGTAAAGTTTCAGTACGTCAGGGCTGAATGTCAGCGGCTGATATTCCGTTCCTTTACCGAGCACGGCGACACGGTTTTTCATTCCGCGTCCATACTTTTTATCCCATGTTCTAGCAAGCAGCTCTGCTTCGGCTTCCGTCAGTACCTGGTCAGTCTTGAGCAGACCTTTTGGCACACCTCCTTCTTTGAGTAAGTCGGTATTTTGTTTTGCAGCAAGTAAATCCTGTTCAACCTCAAGTCCAAGGCTCACCAGAGGACTAACTCCACGGAAAACATTCCAGGGGTTCCAGTCCTTAAAATGAATAATCTCATCAGGAAGAATAACTACGAGTCTTCCGCATCCTTCTTCCATGTATACCCATTTAGTGACTTTGTCGTTGTCCACGACATGCTGCATATTTCTAGGATTTAAAATATAGATTTCTGTAGGAAGGCCGCAGCTGTAATTCTCTCCAAACCACCAGAACGCTTCACCGTCCAGACTCCACCAGGCGCATGTTTGTTTCCATAAGTCAAAGCGGCTAAGATTCTTATTCGGATATCGGAAGAGTTTTGCAAGCTGTGTATCTTTTTGAACTTTGCCATTTTTTGAAATTTCAAACTCAGCACGAGCAACATTCCGTGTAAGAATATCAATGCACACAGAAACCCACGCATGCTGGAGATAAGGATCCGTACAGGTCTTTTTTTCTCTTACAGAAAAATCATCCGCAACAGATTCATTGTTTATTTCGGAAAAACTTCTAAGCTGCTTTTTTGGTTTTCGTCTGTTAAATAATCCCATAATATTTATCGGTAAACTGCTAAGCCATCACAACGCCCGATGTAACTGCGCTAAATATCGCATACCTCATAGCATCCATATAATGGTCATTTACTTTTACAATCTGATTATTCTCGTCTCGTGAATAATCCCAAATCTCACCAAGAACACCAGTACAATCTTTACAAACGAAAAATTGCCCGCGTTCAATTTTTGCAATTATGTAATCAATTCCTGCATCCACAGAGTTATTAGCCTTAACACCTCCAGGTACTTCCTGAATTCTCTCGCCACCTGCCGGGTCGAAGTAGGTAACAAAGCATTCGTCATACCAGCCACGAGCCTGCTGGTTTTCAACACTGGTCTTAGTCGTTATGTTGAATCCGCCATAGTCTCCAATGACGTAAACACAGTCACCAACCCAGCCAATTTTTACAGCCGCAATATTCAGGCCAAAGTCTTGTCCGCCGGTGTATTTATCAAACTTCTTTGGAAGCTTTTCACGAGGAAGAATCATAGACTCTTCAAACTTCTCGTAAACAGACCCCTCATGCTTCACCCAAAGACCATCACGGAATCGTGTCCGCTGTTTTTCCGGCATGTTATCTAGAATGTCAGAAATGTAGTCTTCGTCTAAGTTCTCCGCATTGTCCATCGGATTCAACACAGCAGAAGCATAAAGTTCCGGCTTGTTTAATTTTTCATCCGTCCGAGGTTCAATCTTTCGAATGAATACTTTGTAAGCCCAGTGCATTGGGCTGCATGGATTACAGTCATAAAAGAACTTGTTCTTACAGCCTTCAACTTTCATAGCCAAACGGCTGTAAGCTGTTGTTATCGCAGAGTAGGAAATCTGGCTTACTTCGTTAAAGTAAATCGTCACATACTCGTGACCCAGAATCCTGTCAACCTGTTCTTTGTCCCCAAGTCCACCAATCCAAATCTCCGAACCGTTCCATAACGTAATCAATCCGTCATGTACATTGGCTTTATAGTTCGAAGCTCCAATTGTCTTGTTAAGCCATGGAATCAAGGTTTCATGTAATACAGAACTCCTCGCATCCTTCGCACGAAAGCGGCATATCAGATGTCTGCTTCCTGGATATCTGCACGCACGAAAAATTACAGCCATTACAAGGACCGTAGTTTTTCCAGAACGTGAACCACCAAAAAGCAGAATATGTTTTGCTCCAGAACTCAAAAGTTCCAGAGCCCTTTTCTGTACTGCAGTCGGTTTAAAGAGCTCTCGCATTTGCCCACCATCGAAGAGCCGTTAAAAAAAATGCATTGCATTTTTTAGGCTCATCCCTCGTTCTGGCTCGGAACAGCTGTGCTGTTCCGCTACAGTCCTTGAAAAGAATCAGCAAAGGTTATAGCTAATTCTCCCTGTACTGGCTTTGCGTTTTCTTTGTCCGCTCCTGTAATGAACGAATCAAGCTTTGCAGAACGTTCAAGCAAATCCATTGCGCCGTCAGCGTTTAAGTCATCAGGATTCAGTGTCTTTAATCTCTTTGCTACAAGTCCGTCAAACTCATTAAGCATTTCCATCTGGCGCTTCTTGCGTTCTACACGTTCATTTATTAATTCTCTTTCAGTCTCCTTAGCCACAAACTCATCGTACTTTGCAGCTCTTTCATTCCAGTTAAACATCCGGGCGTAACGCGCCCAGGAGCCGTACTTCTTCGGCTCAATTCCATTCAGCTCAAGGCAGGCCTTAATGCTGCGCTTGTAGCCCATATTCCTGAACATGCAGAAAGCCTTAAATGCTTTGGGACTCTCGGCTTCTAAACGAGTCTCCCAGCATTTAGGTTCTGTCTGTTCACCAAGATTGCCAGTTGGTATGTCAGCAACTTGTCCTCCCAAAATAAACTTTTCCTCCTCGCCAAAAGGGCTTATTGGTTAAAGCTAAAAATTGCTTTCGCAATTTTTTTAACGCTTTGCTATTTATCACCGGCCGCCAGCGGCCTTACTCATTTCTGTATCAGAATCTTTTCCTGTTCATACCGAACAAGATTTTCTCTTTCAGATTTCTGCAGCCTCACAGGCCGCCCATGGTTCATAGTCAAAGAAACGGTGAACTCTCCAAACTCTCTGTTACGCAGACAGTCAGAAAAAAGTTTCTGAATCTTATCCAGCACATCAACATCATTTTTCAAAATCATCTTCCACCTCGTCATCCATCGAATGTACAGGCTGGACCACATTGTTGCCAATCCAGTCAAACAAGTCCTTCTGGCGGAAAACAATCCGCTTGCCAATCTTTGCATAAGGCACAAAGCCGCCTTTCACAAGCGTATACAAAAAGTATTTGCTTATAGTCAGGTAGGCCGCAGCTTCTGCAATACTCATAATCTCAGGAAAGTTAGTCTTCCTGTTCAACAGTAAGTCTTCATTCTTCATACTTTTTCCTTCGGGCAGTAAGAAGAATCTGGGCTTTCTTCATATGCTCTCATAACTTAATCTTGAAAAAATAATAAAGCCTTTTGAATGACAGCAACTGAACAAAATGTTTGTGGGGGCATACAAAAAGTTTGCAACTTCATACAAAAAGTTTTCACTTTTGCAAACTTTTCAAGGTTAAATAAAAAAGCCCCTGCATTGAAGTGCAAGGGCTTAATGGACTAAGCAACATTCTGTAAAATATTATCACGACACAATTCAAATATTTCACGAATAGAATTAAAGTGCTCATCCGTCATATGATCTGCATAGTGCTTAGTCATAGCAGGAGTTGTATGTCCAAGAATTGCCTGAACGTTTCTCATATCTGTCATGTTAGCAAGGTAGGTCGCACAGAAGTGTCTGAGCGAATAGAAATCTATATTGCGTTCTTTTCGTTCTTCTTCCGAAACTCCAATCTTGTGCAGAGCGTCAAAGAATCCGTCATCATAATACTGAGGCAGGAACGGATTATAATCATTTGCTTTAGACCAGAACACAAAACTTTCCTCATTCGCATTCGGACAGCGTTGCGCCTGTGCAAGGAGTTTTATAATAATATTATGAGCAACCGGAACTTTTCGAATCAAGTTAGTTTTCGTACTCTTTAAAAATCCTGTGCGGTGCCAGCTGTGTCGGATAGTAATCAGGTCATTATCAAAATCAATATCGCGAACCTGTAAGCCCGAAATCTCTCCAGGTCTCAAGCCGCTAAAGGCAGACAAATTAAAGGCCAAATACATAACCTCGTTGTCCCAATCAAGCTCGTACAGCTGCTTAATTTCTTTCTCGCTTGGAATACCGCGTGGAGTAGCGTCACTCTTCGAAAAGGCCTCAACATTTGCCATAGGGTTACTGTGTATAATTCCTTTATTCTTAAGCCATTTTAATCCAGTCGCGCCGCAAGTGCGGGCATGGTTTATAGTCGCACCTTTCAAATGACGGAAATTAGCAAGCTCCTGCAAAAAGTCTTCAAGGTATTGTTCTGTAAGCTCTCCAACAGTAAAGTCTTCGCCAAAGAAAGGCAGCCAGTAACGGTTTACCATACCGCGCATTTCCTTACAGTGGTAATCGCCGATAGACTTCTTATGCGCCCGTTTATTCTGAATGTATTCAGACTTTTCCGGAGTCCAAAAGTTTACAAGAAATTCGCAAAGTTTCATTGTGCATTCAGGATTCAAAGGCTCATAAACTTTCTGAGCAACATCTTCCGGCAAAAGCCCGGAATCTGCAAGGGCATTTTTCTTGTGAACTACAACAACCTTTTTCTTAGGATCTGGTTCTTCAACAGGAGCCGCTTTTACAGGTTCAGCTTCTACTACCGGAGTAGGAGCAACACTCTGAACAGGAGTTGGAGCTCCTTCAAATCTAAACTTAGAGCAAAGCTTTTCATAAAGAGTTTGAGCTTCGTCAAAAGTCAGACGATTCAAGAGGTTTTCAAAATCAAAGGCAGAATCATAATCAGGTTTTCGTTTTTGTTTGGCAGGAGCACCGTTCGTATACCAGGTCATTGCAAGCTGCAGGGCTTCATCATAGTTTTTGGTATGAGTGCTCTTGTAATTAGTTCTGGTTCCTGTTTCCTTATTCGTAAAAGAAACGACGTAATAACCATTAGCGTTGAGTCTAAGATAATAAGGTCTCATAAAAACTCCTGTCCAAGACACCATAAACTGCAAGTACAATACAATACAATACAATGCATTCTTTTTGCATTAAAAATGCACCGTTTTTGCACTATAGGCCATCAAGGTGTCCAAAAACCGGTTTTTACTCGTCCTTAATTCTGCAAAGAAGGTAGGAATAAATCCATAGTTTTAATTTGCTATATGTCGCAAATCCTTATAACATAAGGATTTAGGCAAAAAAAAGGCTTCTAACAAGAGTTAGAAGCCAAGTGCCACAGGTTGGAATCGAACCAACGACATACGGATTTTCAGAACGATACCAAAAGCCTGTGTCCAATAATTGCATAACCTAATATAACTGTATTATAGCACTTTAATAGGCATTTTTCAATAAAATAACTTATAATTGTATAGTGTTGTTTTATTTTTTGCATACTTTTTGCATACTTTAGGCATATTCTTTGCATACAGAACGCCGGACACAAATTCCGGAAAATACTCAGACATACGGACCATCTATCCGTACATTTAATACCAAAAGAAATCCACAGGCTCTGCCTGTGGTGCGACAGTGCGTTTTACACGGACAGTAATTGAGCAAGAAAAAGTCTCCCGTGATAAAGTGGAGAAGCGGTAGCAACGCATCTCGGACAAGAACACAGGAGACA
>JALFAW010000286.1 GCA_022773305.1 Spirochaetia bacterium | reverse complement strand
GCGGGCTTGCCCGTTCCGAAGCGTAGCGAAGGAATGTAGGTAGCACGAAGTGCGTACGGAACCCTGAAAAGCGCGAGTTTGATTGCAAACTCGGGACGAGAAATGCTATGCATTTCTCGCTTTTTTGCGGAATGTAACGAAGTGAAATGAAGCAAAAAGCCGCCCAAATAATAAAATTAAGGATTTTCTACAATGACTGAACGATTTAGAAAAATATTGTGTATTTCTCTTTTGCTGCTTGGAATTGGTATGATTGTACTGGGTATTTTAAGGGGCGAAGCGGAAACTGTTTTTCAAAAGGCTGTAAGAATCTGCATGGAGTGTATTGGAATTGGGTAAGTTTTTAAAAATTAGGCTTTTTATACAGGCATCTTTTGCTGCTCTTTCCAACGGCTATTTAAAAGGGTTTTCAAAAGGAAGAATTTACACTGGAAGCTTAAAATATTTGTGTTCTCCGGGATTAAACTGCTATTCCTGCCCCGGAGCTTTAACTTCTTGTCCGATTGGCTCGCTGCAGGCAACTTTATCCAGCCGGGAATATAAACTTGCACTTTATGTAATGGGTTTTCTTGTTGTAACTGGAACTTTGCTTGGACGTTTTGTTTGTGGATTTTTGTGTCCTTTTGGGCTTTTTCAAGATTTGCTGTTTAAAATTCCTTTTGTAAAGAAAATCAGGAATCTGCCAGGCGAAAAGTTTTTGCGGTATTTTCGGTTTGTAATTCTGGCTATTTTTGTTATTATTCTTCCACTATTTATCGTAGACATTACAGGACTTGGCGAACCGTGGTTTTGCAAATTCATTTGTCCGGCAGGAACTTTGGAAGGCGGCATTCCCCTTGTTTTATTGAATAAATCATTGAGAAATGCTGCAGGGTTTTTATTTAAATGGAAACTTTTGATTCTTATCCTTACCGTTGTATTTTCCATCATTGTTTACAGACCTTTTTGCCGATACATCTGTCCTCTTGGAGCCATTTACGGAATTTTTAACAAGGTGTCCATTTTGAGAATACAAATTGATTCTGAAAAATGCACAAAATGCGGAGCCTGTCAAAAAAAATGCAAACTAGACATAAAAGTTTTCGAAAAGCCAGATTCCACTGACTGCATAAGATGCGGTGAATGTTTTACAGCGTGTCCTTCTGAAGCAATTTCCATGTGGAAAATCTGCAAGAATTCTAAAAAAAATTTTAAGAGAAAATCAACAACTGACAATTTTATAGAAAATTCTCCCCAAAAATGTTAAACTTCAACTAAAAGTCAGGTAAAAAACAAGCGGAGATTACAATGTTTCAAAAATCAATAATCGAAAAATATCTTTCAAAACTAGATGAGAACCTTCTGCACGAAAAATATGAAAAGTATTGCGCAAACTACAAAAACGAAACTAAAATTGCAAATATCCGGGCGGTAAAGGAAGAACAGTATCAGGAAGGCTTTATCCGCGATGTATTCTGCTCTGTTTTAAACTACACGATTAAACCCGAGCCAGATTACAACATTCTGACAGAACTTAAAAACGAAACAAAAAACAAGAACAATGCCCGAAAATCCGACGGTGCAATCTGCGAAGAAAACAACGAAAGCCGGGTGCGTGCTGTAATCGAGTTAAAAGGAACAGACACTACCGACTTAGACACCGTAGCCCGACAGGCATTTGACTACAAATCTCATCATGAAAACTGCAATTATGCTATCGTCTGCAATTTTGAGCGCTTAAGACTTTATGTGGAAACGCAAATCGAGTTTATAGAATTCAATCTTTTTACGCTGACTTTTGAAGATTTTTGCATTTTGTACCTTCTTTTGGAACTGAACCAGCTGAAAAACGACATTCCCCTTAAACTCAAGCACGAAACCTTGAGCGAAGAAAAACAGATTACCGATAATTTTTACGCCGACTATTCAACCTTTAAGCGTCTTTTATTTGAAGATTTATGTGAGAATAATCCTGAATCAGACAAGCTTCTGCTTTTCAAAAAAACACAGAAAATTCTAGACAGGATTTTGTTTATCCTGTTTTGCGAAGACCGGGGACTTTTGCCGGCAAACAGCGTTATGGGCATTATCGGCGACTATCAGAAACTCAAGGAAATGGGTTACGGTCAGCCGCTTTACAGTGTATTTAAAACTTATTTTGACAGAATCGACAAAGGTTACAAAAGCGAAAGCGACAGCACAAAAAATATTTTTGCATACAACGGCGGACTTTTTAAACCGGACGAAACTCTTGATAACTTGACAGTAGGCGATGATGTTCTTTTTATTCATTCAAAACGCCTTGCAGATTACGATTTTGAAAGTCAGATTTCCGTAGATATTCTGGGGCGCATTTTTGAAAATTCCCTTACAGAAATTGAAGAAGTTCAGAAAGAAATTGAAGCGGAAAAATCAGGCGAAAAAGTTGAAATCAATAATATAGGAAAGCGCAAGAAAGACGGAGTTTTTTACACACCGGAATACATCACCAAATATATTGTAGAAAACACAATCGGAAAACTCTGCGAACAAATGCGCACTAAGCTCAACATAAGCGACGAGGAAGTTGCAAAAGCCCAGACAAAAAAACAAAAAGACACTCTCAATGCCGCTCTTCACGAATATCAAAAATGGCTTTTTTCCTTAAAAATCCTGGACCCAGCCTGCGGAAGCGGAGCGTTTCTTACAGCAGCCCTTACCCAGCTCAAGGCAGAACACCGCCGCGTTTTTGATTTTCTGCACGCCATCAACAACGATTCAATGATGTTTGAAGAATATTCGGACAATTCCATTTTGGAAAACAATTTGTACGGCGTAGACATCAATGAAGAAAGCGTAGAAATCACAAAACTGAGTCTGTGGCTCCACACCGCTCAAAAAGACCGCAAACTTACCACACTGAACAACAAAATAAAATGCGGAAACAGCCTGATAGACGACAGCGCCATAGCAGGAGAAAAAGCCTTTAAGTGGGAAGAAGAATTCCCGGAAGTGTTCGGCGGCAACAGACGCGGATTGCACAAGGGACTTAAGTCCCTTGTGCAATCTACGCTTTCTACTGTAAACGATATAGAAAAAGGCGATGTTATTTACCATGTAACTACTGCTACGCATAATTCTCGGTATAGTGAAAAAGCTTTATTTTTTAATGATGGTGCAATAGGAAAACCTGTAAATCTTGATTTTGATGAAGAAATTTTTGTTATGCAGACAATAGCAAAAATTATTGCGGAGAATAAATATAAAGTTCTTGCATATAATTTTTGTAAAGACCATTTGCATTTTCTTGTTGCTTGTAAAAAAGAAGAATTACCTAAAATTATGCAGAAAATAAAAGGTATAACATCTCTTGAGCGTAATAGAAAATTTAATCCGACTGATAGACAGTTATGGCAACAGAAGTATTTTGAGAAAGTTGTTTATAATGATGAATATTTAGAAAACACAATTCATTACATTTTGAATAATAGAAAAAAACACGGCTTAAAAGAATTTACAGATGATGATGGCGGCAACAGCCGCGACAAGGGACTTAAGTCCCTTGAGAAAGGGGAAAATAAGCACGGATTTGATGTTGTGATTGGAAATCCGCCGTATGTGAATATGGTAAATATTTTGAATGAAAATGAACGAAAATTTTATCAGGAACATTATAAAACTGTAAAAAATAAAAGTGATTTGTATTCTATTTTTACTGAAAAAGCACATCTTTTATTGAAAAAGAATGGTTTATTTGGATTTATATTCTCAAATAGCTGGATGGGAACAGACAGTTTTACTGCATTTAGAGAGTTTTTAGCCAAGGATGTCACAGTAACTGGACTTACTGAATTACCCGAAAAAGTGTTTAAAGATGCTACTGTAAAAACTTGTATTTGTTTTTATACAAACAATAAACCAACAGAAAATAATGTCATAAACATTGAAAAGTGTGAAAATGCTAGATTTTCATCAAAAGGTTTTGTTTTACCGTATAAGCAAATTCTCGAAAATGACAAATATAACTTTTCTTTTGAAAAAACAATTGTTCTCAATAAAATAAAAACAATACCATTAAAAGATATAGTTTCATTTTCTTTGGGAATTAAAACTAGTGATGATAAAAGATTTATTTTTAATGAAAAAAAAGATGATGATTGCTATTTATTTTTACGGGGAAGAAATATTCAAAGATGGGGAAAACCAACAAACAATGAATACTTATGGTATAGACCTGATTTGATTACACAAAAGCCAGGTGGAAGACCCCGTGTATTTGAAAATTTTACAGTGGATAAAAAAATTGTAATTCAAGATATGGCTGTTCGAATAAATGCAACGATAGATAAAGAAAAATTCTTATGTAATGATAAAGTAAATATTATTTATGCCATAAAGAACGAATATTCAATGGAATATATATTGTCTTTATTAAATTCAAAATTAATTAATAAATGGTTTAAAAAATTATATTCATCTGGTCTTGAAATCAAAATCAATCAACTTGAAACAATTCCAATCCCAGAAATTTCTCTAGAAGCCCAGCAACCATTCATCACTCTTGCCGACAAAATGCTCATCCTCAACGAAACGCTGCAAAAAAAATCCACAAACTTCCTCAAAGTTGTAAAACAGACATTTGCGTTGGAAAAAATCAGCACCAAGCTGGAAACATTCTACAACCTGGATTTCGACGGTTTTTTGAAAGAACTAAAACAAAAACTCACCCCAAAAACCAAACTCGAATGGCTGGAAGTTTTTGAAGAAACAAAAAAATCCCTCCAGGAAATCCAAAGTCAAATCGCCACCATCGACAAAGAAATCAACGCGCTTGTCTACAAACTCTACGATTTAACCGAAGAAGAAATTAAAATCGTGGAAGGGAGATAGAAGATATGGACAAATTTCAAGAAAGATTAGAGCAAATTCCAACAGAAAAAATAAAAAGTCGTCTTGATAAGTTTTTATGCTTGGATTTTGAAAGTATGTCTGAAGCTGAAATTCGTGCAGAGTATTGTAAAACTTTATCTTTTTCTCAAGCAGGCTGTTTTTTAATACCAAAGTTACTTTGTTCACAAAAAACAAAATTATATAGGGTCGTAAATTTTTTTAATAAAGATTCTGAAAAAACATTTGAAGAAAAGGATTTCTTTTATAGAAACATTCAAAGTGTATCATATTTTTGGGAACCTCCTTTGGAAAAATGCTTAACAGGAAGAATAAATATAGAAAATGAGCAAGTATTATATACATCTGAAAATTATACCACTTGCACTAAGGAATGTGACATCAAACGAGATGATTTATTTTTCATAATTGTTTATGAAGTAATTAAAGATTTTGAGTATGTACCTGTTGGGTTATAACCTAAATATAATGATAGTCGAAATCATAAAAACAATGATTTGATTTTGGATTTCCAATCTAGAATTCTTAGAAAGAATCTAACTTCTGATAATAAGAATTATCTATATAAATTAACTCATTCAATTGCAAGAACTATGGAACTTTTTCCGATAGTTCCAATAGCATATCCATCATCAAAGGATATTCGGTTTTATAATTTTTGTTTTACAAAGAAGCAGGCTCATGATTATCTTAAGGTATATGGAGTTTGGGTTTGCAAATATAAATCAAATGTAAAAAATTTTTATATTGGTGGATTTTATAAAGGTGATGGTGATGAAAATTCAAAACCAAAGTTTTATGAATGTGGTTCTGAGGAGCAAAGATTATACTTTCCTGAGATTAAACTTAAAACTGAATTCAGAAAATAGTATATAAAACTTTACTGAGATTACAAGGGAATATTGTGAATAAGTTTACAAAAAAAGAATTTACAGAAATTGAGAATCTGGTTGAGTGTGCTTTATCAGCATCATCAAAAGACAATGCCAGGAAATATATTAATAAATTAAGATTTTTGGCAAGTAAGATAGATTTTGGATATAATAAAAACGTCTATTTAGAAATGGTTAATTGTGTGGATAATGCTTCAGGAAGATATCATAATGAACTAGAATCAAATGCAATGCAAATGTTAAATAAGGTTGCAATTTTTTGTGTTGATATTGAATAATAGTTTTTGCTTTTCCAAATTTGACGAAACCTCAAAACTGTGTTATCTTAAAGAAAAGGAAATGCTCGAACTTGGGTTATCTCCGCTTAATGGTGATAGTCGCCAAAAAGTGTCGAAAACTTTCTTTTGGCGGCTATTTTTTTTACTCTTTATCTTTTTTGTAGAAAGAGAGCATTACATAAATTGTATTGATTACTGATACAATAAAACTTGCAGCAGCAAAAAACAGTATCCAATTCATGTACAGCCTCCCAAAGTTCAAATTTCAGCGTAGCTGATTGAGTTTCGGGAGATAACCGCCTGTTCAGGCATTTCCAATAAGTATAGTATAGCAATAAACCAGTATAGTGTATATAGAAAAAGTTGTTTTTTACAAAACTCGCGCCTAAGATAAGTTACTTTAGTGGTGTATATATCAACAGTAAGTTTTTTATAAAAAAACATAATTTGACACAATAGGAAAATTGTAGTAGATTAAAAAAAGGAAATGCCAGAACTTGAGTTATCTCCGCTTTGACTATAAATAGCCGTCTAGCGTATCAAACTAAAGGCGGCTATTTTTTTACTCTACTTCTTTTTATGGTAAGTGAGAGCTGCATAAACTGTTCCTATGACAGAAGCGATGCAACTAATAATTGCAACGACAACTAAGACATATTCTAAAGTCATGCCAGCCTCCCAAAGTTCAAATTTCAGCG
>JALFAW010000290.1 GCA_022773305.1 Spirochaetia bacterium | reverse complement strand
GATATTCTTCCTGTAAAAGTGTTGTTTCATCTCTTGTGACGTTTCGTGCATCTATCCAGAGAGGAAGCGTTTCATCTATTGTGTTTTTTTTGACTTTTGAAAAATTTCCTTCTAATTGCTGCCAGTATGTAATCATTTTTTTCTACCTCACCATTATTTTGTAATAAAGTGCAAACTTGTAAAGATATACCAATCTGTTTTTTGTTTTTTTTGAGTGGTTTATTCAGCCTTTTGAATGATGAGCTTATTGTGTTGAATGAAAGTTTTAAGCAGAAATGAGCGAAAAATTCAAGAGGCTTTTGTATTTTATTAAAAAATGTATGGGATAACTCGACCCACTATCCATATTGTGCCTCCTAAAACTATTTTGTCTGTATTTTAATGATAATTGATTTTTTTTTCAACAGGTGGGGAGATGTAATTTCAAAAAATGAAGGTCTGTCCCCTTTTTATAATCAAGGTCTGTCCCCCTTTTATAATCAAGGTCTGTCCCCCTTTTATGTAAACATGTTCTTTAATCAAGGTCTGTCCCTGATTAAAAAGCATAAAGAAAAAATTTATAAATAATTTGAAAAATTGGTATTAAATCGTTAGGGTATGGATATTTTATTATATAGAAGTTAATCTTGAGCATGTTTTGTTTCTCTGTCATAAAAAAAATTGAAACTATGTTTAGTACTGAGGTGTTTTTTTGATTTTCTTGCAGATAGTTTTTAATTGTTTTGTGATTGAAAAAAAATCAGAGTGTTGTTTCTATATATTGTGTTATTTTTCAGGTGCTTTGGTTAAGAAATATTCTTTGAATGAGAATAACAGAAATCTAGATTCAATTTACAAACGCTCAGGATTTTCTTCTAATTTATTTGTAAAAAAAGTTTATTCAAATTAGCTATTTGATTTGGAGGTTCTATATGTGTGAAAAAAAAGTTGATGTTTTTAGATTAACTGCAGCATATTGTATTTATAATAAGATTGCAATTTTTGAACAAAAAGGTTGTGAAATAGTTTTTATTATGCAGGATTTGTCTAATGAATTTCTTCAGAAAAGAATTGAAAAAGCTTTTATTAATCATATTAAGGAGATTCAAAAAAATAAAAATTGTCCTGAGTCGTTAAGGGAAAAACCAATGGTCTCTTTCATTCAAGGTTCGAAAGAAGAATTGCGTAGATGTATTTCCAAACTATATACATCGGATAATATTGATTTTGAAAATGAAAACAAATCTGTTAGATATAGTAAACATGAGGACTTAATCTATGAAGAGTGTAATTTGCTTGATAAAATAATTTGTGAAGCTAGAAGTTTAAACGCTACTGACATTCATATAGAAGAAAATAGTGTAAGATTTAGAATTAATGGAGTGCTGGAAAAGCATTTGGAATCAAATCCAAAAAAAATATTGGAATTGATTGAACGAATAAAAACTCTATGTGGAATGAATATTGGTGAAAAAAGAAAAAGTCAGGAAGGAAAATTTATTTACGGAAATACAAATCCTGTTTTTATTAAAGTCTCTGTTGTTCCAATTATTAGTAATATTATGGAAAATGCAGAATCTGTTGTGATTCGATTGGTTGGTACAAACAAAGAGCCTTTGAAAGTTTGTGATTTAGGATTTAATTCTTATCAAATAAACAAGATACATGAACTTGAATGTTTGAAAAACGGGCTTATTTTAATCTGTGGACCAAATAGTTCTGGAAAGTCAACTACAATTGCTTCTATATTAACGGAAATTCAAGATAAAAATAAAGAAAAGTTAAAAATTATAAATCTGGAAGATTCTCCAAAATATCTGTTACCTAATGTAAGTCAAATTCAAATTGATGAAAGATTTAGAAAATCTTATGAAAAAGAATTAGAAAATATCTTTAATCAAGATCCGGATGTTATTGTAATTGGTGAAATTAGGAATGAAGTGAGTGCTGTAACTGCTTTGAGAGCATCTTTAACTGGTTATCTTGTATTTGCAACTTTGCATTGTTCTAGTGTTGGTGAATCTATCCTCCGTCTGGAAAATTTTGGACTATGTAGAGGATTATTGGGTTCGGTGGTAAAAGGTATTATTTGCCAATCTATTGAAATCAATAATCAAAAAAGAGTTTTATACGCTGATGTTGCAATTCCATGTGAAAAAATTCGCGAAAAAATACAACCATATTATTCAGAAAATCAGATAGAACAGCTATTTGTTCATTATACCAATTATTCACAAGTTTTGGATAATACGTTGTCTTCATTTAAAGAAATCATAAAGAGAGATTCCTATTCTGATAATGAAATGGATAAAAAAAAGAAACATCAAATGTATATTCCAGAGAATTATAGCGTTAAGAAAAAACAAAAAAAGATTATCTGATTGAGCATTTTCTAATGCTTTTCATCAAAGTTTGATACGTTAACGGCAGGAGAAGTGATTTGGATTCAGGCGATAACTATTCAGTTTATTTGTTTCTAGTTTTTATACTTATTGTGCAGTTTATGTTTTGTTTGTTCAGATTTGAAAAAAAATATGAACTTGAGAAATTGAAAAATCAAGAAAAACGGATTGAAATGTTCTTGGAACACAAAAATAAAGATAATATTAAAAGGAGTTGTATTGAGAACAAAAATGAAGAGTACTAAAAGTGTTATTTTATCTATTTGTCTGATTTTGTGGATAATTTCAACTTGTCTTCAAATTTATTTTAATAAATGCCTTCAGACGGAATGTGATAATATACGTAAAAAAATCGAATGTAATTGGTTTATTTCTGAAAGTTTTAGATATGCATGTGAGTCTGAAAATTCTTACTCTTTAATTGAGTGGCAAAAAATGTGCAGTGATATTTGGCAACTTGATTACATTGGATGGGGAAATGCAAGTGATTTTTTGAATAATGATAATCTGATTTATACAAATACTAAATTATTGTATGGTAAATGGATAAGTTCATTTGGGGAAGGAGAAGTGTATTGCAGAATAAAGTAAAAAAAATGGATAATCTGTTTTGTGTTAGTTTATTTGCCTTATTTTTTCTGATTTATTTTTCAGGATGCAAAAGTAATGAAAAGCAAGGTTTACCATATATGATTGATGGAAAAATAGATATGAAAAATGAGAATTCAACAGTTTGTAGTGTTGAATTAAATTTTTATAACAAAAGTGAAAAAATAGTCAATGAATTTACTGTTGTATTTTATATTTTTGACAGTGAAGGTGAATTAATTTCTTCGAATAAAAACAATATTGTTTTTTCGATTAAGCAAAATATTAGTAGTAATGAAAGTTATGAATGTTTAGTAAACGTAGATGATTATTTTTCTTCAAATCAGGATGATGAATATTTTTTGGATTATCTATATGTAAGTCAAATAAAGTATTCTGATGGTTCTGAATGGCAAGATTCATTTGGATTGAAAGCTTTTTGATTGTATTATTTGAATTAATGTAAATATCAATTTTTTTTAGCTAAGTATTTCACTTTTTCATACGTTTCATTTTCAGTTGATATTGTTTGGGCGTACAGTTCATAAAAACTTTGAAGATACGTGAAAAATATTGAATGTTGTTAAATCCTGTTTGCATTGCTATTTCTGTGATGTTCTTTTTTGTGAATTGTAATTCTAGGCATGCTCTTTCAATTCTATATTTATTAATGTATTCAGTAAGGTTCATTCCAGTTGTATCTTTAAAAATTTTACAAAAATGACTTTTGCTGTAATTTGTAAGTTCCAGAAGTTCATCAAAATTCAAGTTTTCCATATAGTTTTTCTGAATATAATCAATCACAACTTGAACTGCTGAAATGTTATGTTTTGTTTGTGTTCTTATGATTGTAACTAATTGGTATTGTTTAGTTGAAACAACATGAGAAAATACCTGGAATAAAAATGCGTATTGCATAACTTCATAACCTGGAGTTCCTATTTCATGCTCGCTGCAAAGTTGGTAGAATTTATTGATAAGCCATTCAGGAAAATCTAGAAAACGGTTTATTAAAATGCTTTCAAAAAAAACTCTACACGGATTATCTTCATTACCGAAAATCGTTTTGTCAAATACAAAGGAACAGTATTCAAATTCCTTATTTGTCATGCTTACAAGTTTATGTTCTTCAGAAGGAATGATAAAAATTACGCTCCCTGCTATTATTTTATTCTTTTTTCCTTCGATCTGAAAAGAAACAGTTCCTTTTCTTATGTATAGCAGTTCATACACTGCATGAGAATGCAATTCGATTGTGTATGCTTTTTTATAAATATTTACAATAGGGAAAATCTCTGAAATATTTGATTTATTCTGAAAATTTTTATCCATTTGTACTATTTTACATATTTTTTAAAAAAAATCCAAGAAAAATAAATAATAAAGTATAAAAAATATAATAATATAGTTGTTTTTTTTGCAAAAAAGGTGAGTTTTAATAGTTTTTGTACTTTCCTATATGAAATTTGTACATAACAATCAAATAGCAGAAATGTTGCCATTTGATCAAAACACGAATTTTCAATTCTGAGGTACAAAACTTAATTATTAGGTTCAATTTCGAGTATTTAATTTACAAAACGTGGCAAGGATTGTAAGGGCTGGCGAAGCCAGTTCCGAAGCGGAGCGAAGGAATGAAGCGATAGCGTAACCCTGAAAAGCCTGATTTTTGCGAAGCAAAAAGCCACCCTAAAAATAAAAATTCAAAACTCGACTTTTGTCCTATTAAAAAAGTCAAAAAGGAGGACTTTAATGAAAAAAACTTTAAGTGTGTTGCTTGGAGCAGCTCTTCTTGCAACTACATTGTTTACAGGTTGTGCTGAAAAAAAAGCTAAACCTTTAAACATTTCTGTTTTCTCCATTCAGCAGAGACAGCAGCCACCGGCAGATAACCGTGACTACAAATGGATTGAGGAGAATTTCGGTGTAACATTTAACTTCGATATTCTTGTTGGTGATAAAGATCAGAAAATTGGTGTTCTTATTGCTTCAGGCGACTTACCTGATTTAGTTGAAGTTGATTCAGAAAAATTCCAGGGTGCTGGATGTCTTATTGATATCAAACCTTTAGTTGAAAAATATTGTCCAAACATCATGAAAAATTATGAAAATGTTTGGAAACAGATTGTTTACCAGGATTCAGAAAAAGATGCTGATGGTAACATTATCAAAGAACATGTTTACTCTCTTCCAAACTATGGTTCAATCACAGGAAAAGATCAGAACACAGGTTATAACCAAAACGGTTTCTGGATTCAAAAGCGTGTTCTTAAAGAATTTGGCTATCCAGAAGTAAAAACTGTAGACCAGTATTTTGACCTCCTCGAAGCTTATGTAAAAAAATATCCAGAAACAGATGGAGCAAAAACACTTCCATTCACAATCATCACAGCTGACTGGGAAGCTTTCGACTTGTGGAATCCACCTAACTTCCTCGCTGGTTATCCAAACGATGGAAATGGACACGTAACAAAAGTTAACGGAAAATATGTTTATGAAGATAACTTTGCTGATGCAAATGCAAAAAGATGGTTCAAACTTGCAAACGGATATTTCCAGAGAGGTTTGATTGATCCAGCTTCATTCACAGATAACCGTGATCAGTATTATGCAAAGATTGCTCAGGGTCGTGTACTTGGTATGTTCATTCAGGGATGGCAGTTCATGTATGATGCTGAAAATACAATCAGAACTTCTGGACATGATGACAGAACTTATGCTCCACTTCCAGTTGTATTTGATGAATCAATTAAACCACACTATCGTGACATCACTCTTCCAAACCTCCAGAGAGGTTATGGTTTCACAACAAAATGTGGTGAAAAGAAAGCTATTCAGATTTTGAAATTCTTTGATGAAGTACTTAAAGAAGAAAACCAGAAACGCCTCTACTGGGGTCTTGAAGGTGAAGATTACTTGATTTCTGACGGAAAAGTAACAATCAACGGAATCAAAGTTCCTAAAGGTGCTCCATATAGAACTCCAGAAATGATTGCAAATCAGAAAGACAACAGCTGGATTCTTAAGAATAAAGCTCAGCTCTTTACTGAAGAAGCTCCAAAATGGGAAGGTACATATTCTGACGGATATCCACATGCTTTGGCTAACACTGCTTGGGAATATGCTCAGGAATTAAAACCAATCGATATTGAACTCCTTGCAGCTTATAATGTTTCATCATATGCTGCTCTTGTTGATCCTAACCCACCACAGAATGCTGGCTGGTATCCAATGTGGCAGTGTAACCCATCTCCTGAAAATGATGGATTGGAACACGATGCTGCTGTTGCTATGACAGGATTCGAAACTCTCCAGAGAAAATATCTACCAATGATGATTATGGGCAGCCCAAATGATTTTGAAAAAACTTGGGAAGAATATACAGCACAGATGAAACCTCTTACTGCAGTTTACAACAAATTCATGCAGGGCGAACTTGATGCTCGTGTTAAAAACTTTGGTGGAGAAAAATAAGTTTTAAAAATGTCTAAAATAAAAAATTAGGCAGTTTTCAGACTTAGTTAATTGAAATAGAAATCATCTGTAAAATATCGTATATTTGTCAGATGATTTCTATCATTCTATGAAAAGTCCACTGTTAGTTAGGTGGACTTTTTTTGTTCTTTGGAGTTGTGCTATGAAAAATAAGAAAGAAGTAAGTACTGCACCGTCTACAGAACTTACGAACAAAAAAACAAAATGGCAACTATTAGGAAAACAAAAGGCGTTGATATTCATGTCAGTTCCTTTTGTCCTTTACATGATATTGTTCAGATATGTTCCGCTTTTGGGCTGGACAATGGCTTTTCAAAACTATAAACCTGCGAAAGGTTTTTTGGGCTCAGCTTGGGTTGGAATACAACATTTCAAAGCCCTTTTATTTCAGATTGATTCTGCTACTGGTACTGCATTAAGAGATGCTGTTACTGGAAAACTTTGCTGGAATACAGAATTCTTATTTGCCTTAAGAAATACTATTTGTATGAGCCTTATTAGTACGGCTCTTGGGTATATTACGGCGATCATTCTTGCTGTTTTTATGAACGAAGTAAAAAGTCTTGCAATAAAACGCTTTGTTCAGACAGTATCATACCTTCCACACTTCCTTTCTTGGATTATTGTTGTTGGTTTAGTTCAGAATTTCCTTTCCGTTGAAGACGGAATTATCAATAATATATTAATGGCATTAGGATTTGTCAAAGAACCTATTAAATTCCTTTCTATTCCTAAATATTTCTGGAACATTGTAGGTTGGACTTACGTTTGGAAAGAAGTAGGGTGGAATACAATTGTTTATCTTGGTGCTATGACAGCCATTGACCCTTGTCTTTATGAAGCAGCACAGATTGATGGTTGCGGACGTCTGCGAAAAATCTGGCACATAACTCTGCCTGGAATCAAACCTACAGTTATTATCATGTTGATTATGTCTGCCGGTCATATCCTTGATGCAAACTTCGAAATGCCATACTTGATGCAAAATGGTATGATTTACGATGTTGCCAACCAGATTGATATGTATGTTTTGAAATATGGTTTCAAACTGTTTAATTTCTCTTTGGCTACTGCGGCTGGTATCTTCAAAAATGTTGTTAATATCACCTTACTTCTTATTGCCAACGGTATTGCTAAAAAAGCTGGCGAGGAGCGTTTAATATGATGAAACAGGAAAAAGCAATTGATTTTCAGGCTGCCAGAAGAAAAACTTTACTCAGTAATGTAATTTTCGATGTTATTATTTATTTGACATTGGCATTTGTTGTGTTGGTTACAGTTTATCCATTTTGGAATACTTTAGCTTTGTCATTTAATGATGGTCTTGATTCATTGAAAGGTGGAATTAAATTAATTCCAAGAAAATTTACACTTAGAAACTATACAAATCTTTTTGAAACTGATTATATTTTTAAAGCTGGATTGATATCAGTATCAAGAACAATTTTACAGACAGTTTTAAATGTTTTTTGTACAAGTTTGTTGGCTTATTCGTTGAGTCGTAAAGAATTTGTGCTTAAAAAGTCATTGACTGCAATTATCGTTATTTCTATGTATGTAAATGCCGGTTTGATTCCAGGATATATGCTGACAAAAAAACTTGGTCTTTTGAATAATTATCTTGTTTATATTATTCCAAATCTTATTGATGCCTTCAACTTTATCCTTGTAAGAACTTATATTAATGGATTGCCAGATAGTTTTGTTGAATCTGCTAGAATTGATGGTGCTAATGAGTTTAGAATTTTCATGCAAATTATCATGCCTTTGATTATTCCATCTATTGCAATGACATGTCTTTTCGTTGCAGTAAATGCATGGAACAGCTGGTTTGATACTTACTTGTATACTTCAGGAAAGAAAAACTTACATTCATTGCAGTATGTTTTAATGTCCTTCCTGCAGGCGAGTCAGCAGCAAAGTAATTCTGCTTCAAATGCAAATGCTCTGGCGGTAGCGGCAGCTTCTGGGGCATCTGCAGCACAGGTAACTCCAGTTGCAATTCGTGCATCTATTACAATTGTAGCAACAGTTCCTATTTTGGTTGTTTATCCATTTGTTCAAAAATATTTTGTAACTGGTATGACAATTGGTGGCGTAAAAGAATAGTATCCTACCAAAATATTTAAAAATATAAAACGGTCAAAGAACTTTATTTGAACTTTGACCGTTTTTTGTTTTATTTATAGAAAATACTAATCAAGACAAGCGTCTAAATCTTTGCAAATCTGTTCTTTGTCCATATGGCGACCGATGATTACCATTTTTATCATTCTGTCACCAACTTTTTCATCCCAATCTTTTTTCATTTCAGGTTCTTCTGCAAGAACTTTTTCCTGTTCATCTTTCGGGCAAGAAGCAAGCCAGTTTCCTGAATAGCCTGCCTGAATCTGTCGGCCTGAAGTTTCCAAAACATAAGCCATGTCATCTTCATCGCTGAACCAGATTACACCTTTAGAACGAATGATAGTTCTTGGCCAGCGACTTGCATATTCGTCGAGTTTGATACGGTTGAAAGGACGACGTCGATAATAAACAAAACTTCCAATTCCGTATTCATCTTCAGCTTCACCTTCATGTTTGTGTTCGTGGTGATGGTGGTGATGATGTTCATGTCCTTCGTGATCGTGTTCATCATGTTCGTCATGGTCGTGGTCACATTCTTCGCCTTCTTCATGATGATGTCCACATTTTTCACAAACTTCGTCATCGTCTTCATCATCGTGAGCATGTTCATCGTGTTCTTCAAGTTCTTTAACCCAACCTGCACTTGCATAAACTGTTTCAAAATCAAAACGGTCAGTTCCAATAATTTCATCAACAGGAACTTCGCATTTGGTAGTTTCAATCACTTTTACAGTAGGCTGAATTTTATTGATAACGGCACGAACCATTTTCATCTGTTCATCTGTAACTAAATCGCGCTTGTTGATAATCAAAGTTGAACAGAATTCAATTTGCTGGATTAAAAGTGATTCAATGTCCTCTTCATCAATGTCTTTTTTGAGAAGAGCTTTTCCTTCGTCAAATTCATCCACCAAGCGACTTGCATCTACAACACCAACAACATTGTCGAGTTTTCCAATTTCAATCTGTTCGATAGCTTGTGCAATTGGCATAGGTTCACAAACACCAGAAGCTTCAATCATGATGTAATCAAATTTGCCGGTTTTCATCAAATCTTCTATCTGTTGAACCATATCAGATTTCAAGGTGCAGCAAATACAGCCGTTTGTAAGAGGAACAAGAGAACTGGTATCGGTGATTTGTGCTTCTTTTGCAATAAGACGTTCGTCCACATTTACTTCACCAATATCATTAACAATAACAGCAACTTTATATCCTTTTTGATTTGTTAAAACTCGATTTAACAAAGTTGTTTTTCCAGCTCCTAAATAGCCGCAAAGTAAAGTTATAGGAATTCTTTTTTTAGCCATTTTTATTCTCCAAAATATTAAAAAATTATGTTTAATAATATAGAATATAATAGAAAAAATACAAAAAGTATACGGTTTTATGATGTTTTGCCCTGTTTTTTAAGTTTACGAGAAATTAATTGTCTGCTATAATGAAAAAATGGCACGAAAAAGAATTTGTGTTCTGACTGTGTACCCAGAGGGAGAATACCAGCAGAAATTATTACCAGGAATTTTTGAACAATGTAACAAATATAATTATGATGTTGCAGTCGTGACACCGCTTGTTCAAGTTTGTTCATCAAATCAAGATTATCTCAAAGGTGAATTAAATATTTTTGAGCTTGTAAATTTTGATTTGTTTGATGGTGTGATTGTAACACCAGTTCCATTAACTGAAGGGAATGTTTTGCATGTCTCAGAAATGGTTTTGAAAAAACTTCAGAAGGACTGTAAAATTCCGGTTGTTTCCATTGATATGAAACTGGGTGATTATCCTGTTGTTTTTACAGATGATTCTGATGCTTTTTTTCATATTACTGAACACTTGATATTAAAACATAATTGTAAAGATTTTTTAATTTTAAGTGGAGATAATCAAGAATCTTTTATAATAGAACAAAGACATCAAGGAATTTTTAATGCTTTTCAGAAATATAATATTTCCTTCGATGAAAATAAAATTATCCAAGGTGATTTCTGGTACGATAGCGGTGAACTTCTTGGAAATAGTCTTATCAGAAATGAAATCAAAATGCCTGATGCTGTGATTTGTCTTTCTGATTACATGGCAATTGGTCTTACAAATTATCTTATAAAACATGGAAAAAGAGTTCCACAAGATGTGATAGTTACTGGTTATGATGCAATTTATGATGCAAGTGCAAATAATCCACCAATCACAACTTATGATTCTGATATTGCTCACACTGGTGCAAAAGCAGTAAATTTTCTTCATCAAAAAATAGATAAAAATAAAGAGGAAGTTGCATGTGCCTGTGCAGGTTCAGAAAATCTTTGCATTGGTGGAACGTGTGGTTGTCCTGAAGATTTTCATTTTACACGTGAAAGATTAAAAAAAACACATCTTGGTGTTCGTTCTCATTATGGAATAATAAAAGAAAGTAAAGTTTCCATGGGCATGCTTATGGAAAGTTACATGATGGAAAATTTGACAGAAGCAGTAACCCCGTTTGATTGTCTTGCTAAAATTTATGAATTTAGATATCTTATTCGTCCTTTTGGTGATTTTTATATCTGCTTAAATGAAGGTTGGTTGGATAATTCTCTTGATATTTGCGAAGGTTATTCTAATACAATGCAGTATGTGCTTGTTTCCCGTCGTAATGAAGAAACATCAAGTGCAAGAAAACACGTTTTTGTGGAAAAAACTGCTTCAAATTCATTTTCTGTAAAAAGAATGTTACCAGAGATGATAAATGGTTATGGCATTCCTCAGGTTTATTATTTTGTACCGATTCATTTTGGAACGATTTCACTTGGTTATGCTGTTGTGCAGAATGATTTGTCAAATCCTTACAGTATTGGAATTGTATTACGAAATTTTTTGCGAAATGTTAATAATGCTCTTGAAATGGTGAGAGTTAAATATCAGACTTTTTATCTATCTGAGCATGATATTATGACTGATTTGTATAATCGGCGTGGAATGCGTCGTGTTCTAATGGATATGCAAAAAAAACTCCAAAAAGATGATGTCGTTTTTGCCATTGTGATTGATATGGACGGTTTGAAAAGTCGAAATGATAATTATGGTCATCTTGAAGGGGATAATGGAATTATTTATATTTCTGAAGCAGTAAAATCTATCACAGATGAAAATGAAATAGCAGTTCGTGGTGGTGGGGATGAATTTTTTATAGTCGGTGCTGGACAATATGATGATGCAAAAATGAGAGAAAAATTTGCAAGGTTTTGTTATTATCTGGAAACAAAAAATGAAAAACTTGATATTCCTGTATCAGCAAGTTTTGGATATGCACTTGGAAATGACATTGTAAATGATTTTCAAGTGATTTTAGAACGTGCTGACGAAAATATGTATCAAAATAAAGCTTTGAAAAAAAAGCAACTGCACGAGGATATAAAATAATTACATGAAAAGAGTTTTGACTGTTCAAGATATTTCTTGTGTCGGTAAATGTTCGCTCACAGCTGCAATTCCAGTGATTTCTGCTATGGGAATCGAGGTTTGTCCCCTTCCTACAGCAATCCTTTCAAATCATACGGCCTTTTCAAGTTTTAGTTTTCTCGATTTAACTGATAAAATACCAGAGATTTTAAATGAATGGAAAAAACAAGGATTTCACTTTGATGCAATATACACAGGATATCTAGGTTCAATCAAGCAGATTGATTTAGTGCACAAAATACTTGATGAGTTTGCTCAGAACGATACGCTTGTGGTGATTGATCCTTGCATGGCAGATAACGGAAAACTTTATACTGGGTTTTCACAAGATTTTGTAAAACAAATGGCAAAACTTTGTGGAAGAGCAAATGTAATACTTCCGAATATGACAGAAGCTTGTTTACTTGTAAATCAAAATTATGATGATTTTGAACATACAAAGATGAATATCCAAAATCTTATGGCAAAACTTGTGTCACTCGGTACAAAGCAGGCAGTTCTAAAAGGAGTTGAGTTTAGTAAAGAAAAAATTGGTGTTGCGTATTGTAGTCAAAAACTATTTAATAACAATTTTTCTACAAATGAAAATAATATGGAGGATATGAATATTTATTTTCATCACCGATATGATGAAAATTTTCATGGAACTGGCGATGTTTTTGCAAGTGCAGTTACAGGTGCTCTTGTACTTAAAAAAGATATAAAAGATGCTGTAAAAATTGCCTGTGATTTTGTACAAGAATCAATTGAATGTACTTTATTAAATTCAAATTACAATTGGTATGGAGTTGATTTTGAAAGTGCTTTGAGAAACTTACTTCAAAAACTGTAACAGTATAATTTTACTCAAAAAAAAAAGAGATGTTGAAAAAAATCAACATCTCTTTTTTTTGTAATTAAGAATATTAAGAGTGAAAATCTACAGACTATTTTGCACTTTTTTTATAATTAGCCTTGATTCCTTCCACAAAAAGTTTGTTCTGGTCATTTCTAACAGGAACAGAAAACAGAGGTTTTCCATCTTCTTCAGAAATTCGCCAGATATGCATTGGGTCAGAAGTGTAAGCTGGACTATCAGGATTATTCAAATACCAATCTAAAACTGAAATAAAACAAAGTGTATATTTTAAAATATTTGCATTTGTTGCAGAAGTATTTGCTGTTTTGTTTTGTGCACCAAGTAATACATCAATTCGTTTAGAGACTTCATTTGGAATTGTGAATGAATAATGCTCCCAAGGATTTTCTATCAGTTTACATTCTGCTTTTGTTTTTGCTTTTTGATCACATTCATTAATGACCAAAGTTAAATATTTTCGAGCAAAATCAGTTCTATGGAAAAGAGGTTTGTATTTGCTTTCATCTGCTGGATGTTCGAGTATAAGTTTTTCAAATTTAAAGTTCGGTAAAAAATGATAGGTTGTTTGCCATAATAATGAATTTATGATTTTTTTACCAATATGTGATTTATCATAATCTGGTTGAGAATAAATGGTATTAACTAAATCACATAAAGGCTCACCGTAAAGTAATTCAAATGATTCTTCGCGGTATGCAGCCCATTCATCCATAATCGAAGTGAAACTTTCTTTATCTTTATCGTGTACTTCAGATTGAGGAAATTTAATATTTCTACATGCTTTAAAACAGTCTTCGATAATTCTGTGCAGAACAACAATTGTTTGTAGCGGATTTTCAGGGGAAAGTAAGTTAAATCCGTCATTAAATTTAAATAAAGGCTGGAAATATGGATACAAATCAGGATGGGAATCAAGTTTATCGAAGCCAGCTTCAGGAAAGATTTGATTTAGAAGTTGAATTCCAGTTGTTACAGTTGAATCTTTTATGCCTTTTTGAGGAGGCTCTGGTTTTTTGCGAGGTTGAGGTTTTTCTTCTTCCTTTGTTTTTTCTGGTAAAAGTAAATCAAATTTATGAAGACCAGTAAATTTAAGGATTTCCCCAACTCTTGTGTTAAAAAAAGTTGGATAAGGTTCAAAAGTGTCTGAACAAAATCTGAGTAAAAAAGGATAGAGTTTTTTTATTATTTCTGTATCAATGTAAAGCCACTGGGTGATTGCTGTTTTTGCATAATTTGAAAGCTGATCTTTTGGTGCATCTGGATAATTTGCTTCATCTGTATAGATTTCTTTAATGAGTTTTGGAATTTTATTATTTCCAAAGTAATAAATCGTAATCAGTGGGTGGTAAATAGCTCTGACAAAAGGAATAAAGTCGGCAGTTAAAACTGGCTGTGAAATAGACTGAAGATTGACATATTCAATTTTGATAGGTTGCATTGACCAGCTAGCAACCATACGTAGAAATTTAAATTTTACCTCCGTTCCATTTGCAATTTTTGATTTATAGGTGGCTGGGGCAATTTGAATCAAAGTTTTGACTATCGTAATAAAATTTTCCATGTGATCTATCATCTGTTTGCAGGTATAATTCAAAAATTCTGGTAAAATTTTTTCTGTACCGTTTTTTTGAAAACCTCTGAGAAAATTGAAAAATCCGTAATTTGGTTTGATTTTGTATTCATGAGACATCATTAATTTGTCGATTGCGTTTGAAACTTTTTTTGAAATGACAGGTAAATTTTCCTTTGAATGTTTTTTTGGAGGTGCAAAGCCGGTTTGAGATTTAGAATTGTTTTGGGGATTTGAATTGGAACTGCCAGAATTATTATCATTGTTTCGGATAATTCTTCCTGCTTTATTAGCTGCTGATGGATTTTGAAAAGATTCTGAGCGTTCATACATAACTTTTCCGCCCAGTTTTTTTGCCATGACGTTTGCTTCCTGTTCGCTTATTTCTCCAATATTTTTTCGAGTTTTATCTAGAGTTCCTGGAGCCCAATCGGCAGTTCTGTTGATTTGATCAGACATAATTTTCCTCTTTATAAAAAAGTTATAATCTAAGCATTCCTCTTTGTAGAATTCCTGGGAATTTCTTTAAATTTATTTTGTCACCGTTTTTGGAAATAAGTGCACCTTCAAAATATCCAAAGATTGTATCATAAGTAGTACGTAAAGCAATAATGTTTAAAGTACGTGAATTTACAGAAACAGGGGTAAAAGTTAAATCAATCATATTCTCAGTATCTTGAATGATCCATTGTTTCGAAATACCAAAAGGGTGTGTTATGTAAACTGGAGGAAGTGGGGTAGGTTCTCCATCAATCACAAGGACATTGTTATTATATGAATCAGAATCGGCTGCATCTAGATTTGAAGTTGAAAGATTAAAAACAATATTTTTTCCTTTTATATTTCCAATTCCGTAAGTAAAAACTTGCTTGGAATGCATTTTGTAGTATGCACGATTTAAAACCATAATTCCAAGTCCATCCGAATCATCTGATAAAACTGAATTTTTTGATTTATTTGAATTGATTGAAATGTGACCTTGAACTTTCATAGTGGAAATCCATGTGGCACTACATCTTGAAGAAGTTGGTGATGGATTTACGAACATTAAATCACAATGCATTGAATCTTGCAACGGAGAATATACAAAACCTTCTGCATTTGGACGGGCATTATCACCTTTAACTTTAAAAGTAAGCGCATGATGTTTGTGTTGTCTGCCCCAAGAAATCTTTAGAAACCTTGTTTTTTGATAGCAAGCACAAATTCCTCTAGTTGTTGTTATAGGAACAAATCTTCGTCTAGGAGGCATTATTGCGTGATAAACATATTTTTTTCCACTTTCTTTATGCCATAATGTAATTTCACCCAAACCAATTGCTTTAAAATCTATAAATGAAGCAAGTCCAATATAATTTGAGAGTGAAAAAGAGTAGTTCAGTTTACTTTTGATTCTAAGTCCAGATAAAAATGAAGGAACAGGCACTCCTGCATATGGAGCTTTCATTCCTCTTATGTCAATTTTTGGGGAAACTCCGTTATATGAGCCAAATTCCGCCTTTTTATTATGTATAATTCTCTCTGGTGGATTTGAAAGATTTCTCGAATACATATTTGTATTATATAGTAAAAATTAATGAATTGTAAAGTAAAGAATTGCAATTGAAATATTGTAAAACGGGGACAGACCTTAAATGAAAAACAACGCTTTCCTTGAGTTTTTTTAGCGAAGCGTTAAAAAAAAACTCACAGCACGTGCAAACATAGTGAACGGTGGTGTGAAAATTGCAGGCACGTGCAGGGACAGACCTTAAATGAAAAATAACGCTTTCCCTGAGTTTTTTTAGCGAAGCGTTAAAAAAAACTCACAGCACGTGCAAACATAGCGAACGGTGGTGTGAAAATTGCAGGCACGTGCAGGGACAGACCTTAACTGAAAAACAACGTTTTCCCTGAGTTTTTTAGCGAAGCGTTAAAAAAAAACTCACAGCACGTGCAAACATAGTGAACGGTGGTGTGAGAATTGCAGGCACGTGCAGGGACAGATCTGAAATGAAAAATAACGTTTTCCCTGAGTTTTTTAGCGAAGCGTTAAAAAAAACTCACAGCACGTGCAAACATAACGAACGGTGGTGTGAAAATTGTAGGCACGTGCAGGGACAGACCTTAAATTAAAAACAACGCTTTCCCTGAGTTTTTTAGCGAAGCGTTAAAAAAAAACTCACAGCACGTGCAAACATAGTGAACGGTGGTGTGAAGATTGCAGGCACGTGCAGGGACAGACTTTAAAATTTTTTTCATATTATTGTTGATTCAGAAAATTGATTTTCATGTTTTTTATGAAATGTGAATAACGTGGTAGTTCGCCAGTTGATTGCCTATTTTGCAGGGTTTTAATTTGCACAGCGCACCGAGGCTTGAACAGGCGACAAAGTCGAGTCCTTGGCTCCAAAAACTCAGTTTTTATGAGTTTTGGCTCTTGTATTGAAGCTATCGTGAAAAAATAGGGTACGACCTTGAAAAATGGGGTACGACCTTATTGAAAAAAAATTGCCAAAACTCTGGCTCGTGTTAACTGAATTCACATTGGTGAATAAGTTTTCAACACGAGCCTTTATATGAACTAGCATAAGCCAAGGACCGAGCGATAGCGAGCTGTGAAAGGCGACTTGACAACTAAATTTTGCTCATATTTTTTTGATTAATTATTTTTTTGTCCAAAGTGTTATATCATCGATGTAAACTTCACTTGCAGGATGTTTTCCTTCCATAAATAAAGCAAATCCCACTGCAAGAATTTTCTTAGCATCTTTCATAACATTTGAATTTAATTTGAATACTACTGTGTGTGTTCCTGGTTCAATTGATGGAGTATCTGTGTTTCCCCAAGCCCAGTTTGAACCTGTTTTTGTATACATTTGAAGTGAAACTGGGTAATCGTTTGGATTATTAATCACAAATGATATGTAACCATATGATGACCAGTTTTGTTCAATTAAATCAGTACATTCATAAAAACATCCCTGTTCTTTGTTTCCAGGTAGTTCCATCCAATGTAAAACTCCACAATTACCTTTTCCGTCCCATCTTTTTTTTGTACTTTGACTGTCAGAGAATTGTGTTTTACCAAAAACATTTCCAAATGAATCAAATGCATCTCTTACTGCATTAAAAAACATTCCTTCTTCAAAATCATCGAGGGTTACTGGTGTTGTGCTTGGAAGTGCAACATCTACACCTTCAGTTGGAGCTGCGAATGTAATTGCTGCAAGAATCGAAGATACTGCCAAAAAAGTGATTAATTTTTTCATAGAATTTAATTCCTCCTTACTACGAAAATTAATTTAAGTAACTTAATAGCTTATTTTGTTTCATTAATAAATAAAGTTATTAATACTTAAGATATAGAATGAAACTTATTTAGAATAGATAAACTAAGAAAATTATTCTATTCAATTATTATATTACTTCAGGATTGTTAAAAACGCAATAAAAAAAAGTAAGAAAAAATAAAAAAGAATTATAAAAAAAACTTGTAAATATTAACTAAACAGGTTAAAATAAAGGTAGAAAAAAATATAAATAAAGTAAAATTAAGTAAATTTTATAAAATTTATTATTGGAGGTAAATTTTGAAAAAGAGTATTCTTGGAGTTATTGCGGTTCTATTGTGTTTTAATCTTTATGCAGCAAAATCTGAAAGCATCACTGTGAATCTTAGTAAATTAAAAAAATCGTATTCTGTGAAAAATGAAAAAAAATCATTAAGTTTGGGTGGGTATGGAAGTTTTGTCGAATTTGAGATAGAAATTTCAAAAGATGGTGAATATGCGATAGTTCTTGAAGTTGAAAATTCAAATTCATTGGACGCAAGAACGGTGATGAAATTGGAAAAGGATAAGAATTATTTTAATTCCCAATTAATAATGCCAACAGAAAAAAAAGAAATATATGTTAACAGAATTTGTCTTATGGAAAAAGGAAATCATTCTTTTAAATTATCAGCACCTTTTTCTGGATTTACTGTAAATAAAATTGTGATTATGCCCGCTGATGATAATATAAAATCTAAAATTTCTCCAGCTGGATTGGTCAATAAGAATGCAACTGAAAAAACAAAAAAACTTTATGATTATTTGTGCAGTATGCAAGGAAAAGCAATTTTATCTGGTCAACAAATCAATGAAAGTAATGTGGAATTGAATGTTATCAATGAAACAATTGGTAAATATCCAGCAATTATGGGAATTGATTTGATGAATTATTCTCCAGCATTTGTGGAACACGGAGCCAGGGGAAATATAATTCGTCGAGCAAAAGCATGGGCAAAACAAGGTGGATTAATAAGTTGTAGTTGGCATTGGTGTGCTCCAAAGGATTTAATCGATGAAGATAAACCAGAAATGCGCTGGTATGATGGTTTTCGTGCTAAGGCTACAAAGTTTGATTTTTCAAAAGCAATTTCAAATCACAATAGCGAAGAATATAAACTTATAATCCGTGATATTGATGCTATTGCAGTTCAATTGAAGTCTTTGCAGGAAGCTGATATTCCTGTTTTGTGGCGTCCAATTCATGAAGCTTCAGGAGGTTGGTTTTGGTGGGGAGCCAGAGGTAGTAAAAATTACATTGAGTTATATAAAATTCTCTATGATAGGCTTGTTAATTATCATAAACTTAACAATCTGATTTGGGTTTGGAACGCTCAAGATGCAAAATGGTATCCTGGTGATGAATATGTGGATGTTCTTTCTTTTGATACTTACCCGGGTAAAAAAATTTATAAAACTTTTGATAATGAATTGGCAGAACTTCAATCTGCCACAAGTGTTCCTAAACTTTATGCACTTTCTGAAAATGGTCCGCTCCCTGATATAACAAAGCTTGCGCAACAGAATGGAATTTGGTCATGGTTTTGTACATGGAATAGTGAGTTTGTGATAGACTCAAATGATAATTTTAGCGAAGAGTATACTGATTTGAGTCATTTTAAAACTTTTTATGATAATCCTTTTGTTATAACAAAGGATGAACTTCCTCAGTTTTAATTATCTGAGAAATTCAAGATTGAAAGTAAAATAAGTCTAAGATAAAAAAACGCTGAAATAGCGTGGGCTTTATTTTATCTTATGTTTGCGTTGCAAACTTAAATATGAATTACTGTTCCTTATTTCATTACGGACAGTGGAAAAAAAAGTCAATCGATTGTTGAAAAAATCTTCTTGACTTTTTATGGGAGAATATATGAAAAAGATTTGTTTGATGTTAGTTTGTGCAAGTTTAACTTTGTTTTCTGCTTGTGCACAAAAAAAAGGAAGTAACTATATGGAAGAAAAAAGTGAAGTTCGTATTCAAAATGTTCTTGCAAAAATCCGTCGTGGAGAAAATGTCAATATTGCAGTTTTAGGTGGTTCCATTACAACAGGATATAGTTCAAATCCTATTGAAAAAAACAGCTGGGCTGCTAGAGTTAATGCATGGTTTGATCAAATTGCACAAAAATCTGGCAGTAAAATTACTTTTTTTAATGAAGGTGTAAGTGGAACTGACTCAGCTTTTGCAGTTGCCAGAGTAAAAGATCACATTATCAATAATAATATAGATTTAGTAATCTTGGAATTTAGCGTAAATGATTTGTGGCTTGAGTCTAATACTAGAAATAAAACTTATGAAGGTGTTATTCGCCAGATTATGAATGGAAATGAAATTGCAGTTCTTGCTCTTTTTATAAACACAAGAGATTCTGGACTTCCTAGTCAACAAAAAGAACAGCAGCCAATTGTTGATTATTATCATATTCCGTTTGTTAGTTGGAAAGATTGCATTTTACAAAACGGATCTGCAAGTACTTTTGATGCTTTTTATGATGGAAGTGAAACTGTTCATCCAAATAATAAAGGACACGAAAGTATTGCTAATTTTATTATTCAAAAATTGGAAACTTATTGGAAAAATCTTCCTGCTGATAAATCTATTCCAAAACCTGTGAAAGAACTTCCTAAGGCATTTATCGATGACAAATTTGAATTTGTTGAATATTATCACAAAGATAATATCAAACCTTTGCAAAATGATGGGTGGAATCCAGGAACTCCGCGCCATGATGATTGGGTAAAGCGTGGAAATGTCAAAGAAGGATGGCAAACCGATAAGCCAGGTGCTGAAATCACTTTTGAAGTGGAAGGTTCAATTGTTGGTGTGACATATTGTGAAAGTGATGATTTTAGGAATGCAACAGCATGGGTAACAGCAGAAGACGGAACTGAATCAGAAAAAGTTCCGTTACAGTGTTATGTTTCTTATCGAAATGGATATTATGGATGGGCTTACAGAGAATTGATTTGTGGAGAGAAAAGCCAAAAATATACAGTTCATATAATGTGTTCTAAAAGAGCAGCAGCGGATAGAAATGGAAAATTCTGTAATATCACTGGAATTCTCGTAGCAAAATAAAACATAAGGAAAAACCCTTCTTGTACTCTAGTATATTAGTGGTATAATAAAAACATATTGAAAAAAATACTCGAAAAAAAACTATCTGGAGTACAAGAATGAAAAAGGTTTTATTAAAATTATTCTCAATCATTTCTATTGTTTTAGTTTTCTTGCAATTTTCATGTGCAAAAAATCAACAGAGCGAATTGAAACAGTTTACAATTGCATCAGGAATTTGTAATCTGCTGGTTGAAAAAAAATACGAAGCTGCTTATTCTCGAATTGATGATAATTTTAAAGTTATTAACAGTTTAGAAAATTTTTCAGAAAATGCCGCAAATTTTATTGGAAAATCAGAATTAATCAAAAAAATTAAATACAAAAACATTACAGAAAACAACACTTACTTATCTTTTGATTGCGATATTACCACTGATAAAGGTACAAAAAAATGTAATTTTGTTTTTTCAAAGAATGCAACATTGCCAATTGATTTGAATTTTTCACAGTCTAAAAAAAATAAAAAAACTCAGTTGAAAAAAGTTAAAAATGACATTTATGAATCTGAAGATTTTGATTTGACAAAGGCTTTATCCGAACCGTCACTAAAGGATTTGTGCAGTGATTATTTCAAACTTGGTTTTGGAATTTATGGATACAACAAACAGACAAATTCAATAAATCTTCCTGAGTATATGGAAGTGGGAAAAAAACATTTTAATAGTTGTACTTTGACAAATCTTATGAAACCTGTCTATATTTTAAACGAAAAAAAATCAAGAAACAATATAAAAAAAGGAAATGATGAACCTGCTTTGAATTTTAATATAATAGAAGATACTTTAAAATGGTGTCAAGAAAATAATGTTCAAATGCGTGGTCACACACTTGTTTGGCACACCCAGACACCTTTGTGGTTTTTCTGCGAAGATTATGATTCAACAAAAAATTATGTTTCTCGTGATGTGATGATAAAACGACTTGACAGTTTTACAAAACAATATATGGATTATGTGCAGACTAATTTTCCAGGTGTAGTGTATTGTTGGGATGTTGTAAACGAAGCTGTTGATCCTGCAAAAGGGGACAGTTCTACAGACTTTTTGTGTAGAATAGAAAATGATAATACTGATAATTACTGGTATTATACAATCGGAAACGATTATCCTGAAGTGGCATTTACAATTGCAAGAAAATATGCTGCTGATGGAGTAAAACTTTTTTATAATGACTATGGAACAGTTGATAAAAGAAAACGTGAATTAATATACAATCTTTGTAAAAGCTTGAAAGATAAAGGTTTAATTGATGGAGTTGGAATGCAAGGTTACTGGGATGTTAAAAATCCTTCGCTTGCAGAAATAAAAAATGCAATTGAACTTTATGCTTCACTTGGAATAGAAATTCAGTTGACAGAATGGTCAATTCCCGCAAAAGAAGAGTCTGAAAAAGGATTTAATGAACAGGCCGAACGTTATGCTTCTGTATTTCGGTTGCTAAAACATCTGGATACAAATGGTGGCGGAAATGCTAACATTACCTGTGTTTCATTTTTTGGAGTAATGGATGGATATACTCTATATGGTAATGATAAAACAAATTCCCGACTTTTTGATAAATTACTTCAACCAAAACCTGTTTTTTACAGTATTCGTGATACTTTTGAAACTTGGTACGGTTTTTGAAGAAAAACTTTTATGTAGAACTTGATTTTTTGTGTTTGTGATTTATAATGGATTCTGATACAAAGTATTCGAGGTGCAAATGGCTGTAAAATGTTTTTCTTTAGGTGCTGCTCAGGAAGTTACTGGTTCTAAACATATTTTTTCAATTGATGACAGAATGTTTATGATTGACTGTGGTTCGTTTCAAGGTAAAAGAAGAGAATCAGACGAAAAAAACAGAAATTTTAAGATTGATACGGAACGTCTAGAATCAGTCATTCTGACACATGGACATCTTGATCATTGTGGACTTTTGCCGCTGCTTTCAAAACTTGGTTATGAGGGAAATATTTATGCAACTCCAGCAACTCGTGATATTGCAAATCTTGTGATGATGGATAGTGCAAGAATTCAAGCTCATGATGCAGAATTTCTTGCTAAACAAGCTGCAAAAAAAGGTGAAAAATTCCATTGGAAACCACTTTATGATGAAAATGATTGTGTAAAAGCTGCAAATCAGATTGTTTCACTTTCTTATAACAGAAAAATGTTTATTGCCCCTGATGTTCAGTTGGAATTTTTTGATGCAGGTCACATTTTAGGTTCGGCTTTTGCAAGTGTTACAGTCAATCCAAATCCTAAAAATCCTGAAAAAGAGGTTCGTCTTCTATATACTGGTGATATTGGCAGGAATTGTAAACCAATCATAAGAAATCCAGCTTTGAATATGCCAGCGCCAGATTACATTTTTCTGGAATCAACTTATGGAAATAAGCTGCACGATAATCATGAATTTGCAATGCATGAACTTGAAAGAATTGTCCGCGAAGCTTGTGCAAAAAAAGGAAAAATAATCATTCCGTCTTTTGCAATTGAAAGGGCTCAGGAACTTGTTTATTATTTACATCTTCTTACCGACCAGAAAAAAATTCCTGTTATTCCAATTTATGTTGATTCTCCGATGGCAAGTAATGCTACTTCTGTTTTCAGAGTTCATCCTGAATGTTATGATGAGTCTGTTAACGAAGCATTTTTAAAACACCATAAAAATCCTTTTGGTTTTAATTCATTGACTTTTACGACAAATGTTGAAGATTCAAAGGAATTGAATAAAAAAGAAGGTCCTATGATTATTATTTCAGCTGACGGAATGTGTGAAGCAGGACGAGTTTTGTATCATCTTGCAAACGGAATTTCTGATCCGAAAAATACAATTATGATTGTTGGTTATATGGCTGAAAATACATTAGGCAGGCGCATTTTTGATGGTCAAAAAGAAGTAAAAATTCTTGGTGATATGTATCAGGTTAAAGCAAAAGTCGAACGTTGCAATGGTTTTAGTGCTCATGCCGATTATACAGAAATGATTGAATGGCTCAAAGGAATTGATACTAGTCGGTTGAAAAAAATCTTTTTGATTCATGGTGAAAAAGATCAGCAGGAAGGATTTAAAAAACATCTGAGTCAGGCTGGTTTTGATAATGTTGAAATCATAGAATACGAAAAAGAATATCAGCTGGACTAGATTCTTAGCTGATTATGTGATTAATTTTAGAAAAATTTTAGAATTTTACTTTAATCTCTTGCCTTTTTAAATATCTTTCATTATTTTAACCATATTGTTTATAAATGTTTTATGAATAATAAGGATAAGATTATGAAAAAAATTAAAGCTTTATTAATTGGTTTAGTTTTGAGTTTTTCTGCTCCAGTTTTTGCCAGTGATTTTGACTGGTCTCAGTGCTGGTGTAATTATGGTGCAGGAATTGAAAAAGGAGACATGCTTCTTTCTGTTGATGCAGCTCTTCCTTGGGATTTCTTTGATATCATAAATGCAAATGGATGGGCTGTTCCTCATGTTATTGCTGATTTCGAAATTGCTGCTCCTATTTGGAAACTTCCATTTACTTTTGGTGGGTATGCTGGTGTTAGTTTCTGGGGAAATAAAGATTTTTCTCATACAGCAGTTTTGGCTGGTGGAAGTGCAACTTATCATGTTAGAATGCCTCCAAAAAATCTTGATTTGTATTCAGGTTTGAAAATCGGAGCAAAATTTGATATTTCAAATCAGTATGAAAATGGAATCAGATTTAATCCTGATTGGGGATATAATATTGGTGCATCATGGTTTTTCTCTGATTCTTTTGGTGTAAATGTTGAATTTGGATTTCCAAGTAGTAAAGCAGGGGTTGTGTTTAAATTATAGTTTTTAATTTCTAAATCTTTGTTTTTTTTATATATTTTGTAATAATATGGAATATAACTATTGAAAAAAAAATAATAATAGTATATAATTTTCGTGTTTTTACGGAATTACCGAAAAAGAGGAGGTGACAAAATAATGGCTACAATCAACGTTGACGAAACAGAGAACCTTGAAAAAGCAATCAAACGTTTTAAACGCATGGTTGAAAAAGAAGGTATCATTCGCGAATTCAAAAGACGTGAATATTTCGAAAAACCATCTGCTCTTCTTCATCAGAAAAAAACAACTTTGGAAAGAAAACTTTTA
>JALFAW010000281.1 GCA_022773305.1 Spirochaetia bacterium | reverse complement strand
CATAGCACGCGTAGCAAGTTCAACCATCGGAATACCAGTCACTTTGCTGATATAAGGGACAGTCCTGCTAGAACGTGGATTTGCCTCGATAATGTAAAGTTCATCCTTATAAATCAAATATTGAATATTCACAAGCCCTTTTGTTCCAAGACTCAAAGCCAAGTCATGCGTCTGCTTTACAATTTTTTCCTTCATCTGCTCACAAATGCTCCAGCTAGGATACACTGCAATAGAATCCCCCGAATGAATACCAGTTCTTTCCACATGCTGCATAATGCCCGGAATCAAAACATCCTCGCCATCACAAATTCCGTCCACCTCCAGCTCAATTCCTTCCATATATTTATCAATCAAAACAGGATTTTCAATCTTCTGCCTCAAAATAATCGCCATATATTCTTTTACGTCCGCAGGCGAGTTTGCAATAATCATATTCTGCCCGCCCAAAACATAACTTGGACGCAGCAAAACAGGATATTCCAGACGGGCAGCCGCTTCAAGAGCCTGAACTTCCGTAAAAACAGTAACACCTTTTGGACGCTTAATATCAAGCCTGTCACAAAGTTCTTCAAAGCGTTCACGGTCCTCAGCCAAATCAATAGAATCAGCAGAAGTACCAAAAATGCGAATGCCCTGTTCATCAAGATATTTCGTCAGATTAATCGCAGTTTGACCACCAAAAGCCACCACAACACCAATCGGATTTTCCGTGCGGATAACATTCATCACGTCCACTGGAGTCAAAGGTTCAAAATAAAGCCTGTCCGCCGTATCAAAATCAGTCGAAACAGTTTCCGGGTTATTATTAATAATAGCAACCTCGTACCCAAGCTTTTTCAACGCCCACACACACTGCACCGACGCATAATCAAACTCAATTCCCTGCCCAATGCGAATAGGTCCAGAACCAAGAACAATAATCGTCCCTTTTGATTTCTTTGAGGCGGGGGAAGTCTCCCCCTCGCTCCAGCCCTGACGGTCTTCCGCTACCCCCTCTCCTAGGGGAACAAACTTCGTTTTTTCCCCTAAAACCCCATTTTCCCCATTTCGAGCATTTTCCAGATAAGATGCAGCTTCATTTTCACCGCCAGTTGTAGAATAAAAATAAGGAGTGCTTGCTTCAAATTCACCAGCACAAGTATCTACCATTTTAAAAGATTTAGGTTCAAACAGCATTTCGTTATCACCAGAATTTTCTTCCAGTCTGATAATGTTTTCAATCTTCCACAAAAAGAATTTATCAATTTTAGTAATGTTATGAATTTCTTCCACAGAAAGAATCTTACGTTTCAAAGCCTGATAAATTGCAAAAATTCTCTGGTCAGTGCATTTTCCCACAGCGTCAATAATTTTTTCATCATTAGCTTGAGCAAAAATTTTAATATCCAAAGAATTTGTTTTTAGTTCAGCGCCTCGCACAGCCTTGAGCAAAGCTTCCTCAAAACTCTGCCCGATTGCCATAACTTCACCGGTAGCTTTCATCTGAGTTCCCAAATCACGTTTTGCATAAACAAATTTGTCAAACGGGAATTTCGGCATTTTTACAACAACATAATCAAGCACAGGTTCAAAACAAGCTTTCGTTTTTTTAGTAACAAAGTTTGGAATTTCATCAAGAGTGTAACCAATTGCAATCAAAGCAGCAACTTTTGCAATAGGATAACCAGTTGCTTTACTTGCCAAAGCAGAAGAACGGCTTACACGCGGATTCACTTCAATCACCGCATATTCAAAACTGTCTGGATTTAACGCAAACTGACAGTTACATCCACCTTCAATCTTCAATTCACTGATAATATTCAAGGCAGCAGTTCTGAGCATCTGATATTCTTTATCAGCCAAAGTCAATGTTGGAGCCACAACAATAGAATCTCCAGTATGCACACCTACAGGATCAACATTTTCCATAGAGCAGACAGTGATTACATTTCCAGCAGAATCTCGCATCACTTCAAATTCAACTTCTTTCCATCCACTTATACATTTTTCCACCAGAATCTGATGAATAGGCGAGCGGTGCAGACCATTTTTCACAATTTCGTCAAGTTGCTCTTCTGTATGGCAAATTCCGCCACCAGTTCCACCAAGCGTAAAAGCCGGGCGGATAATTGCAGGAAGTCCAATCTCGTTATGAACAAAATCCATAGCATCTTCATAACTTGTCACAACTTTTGACGGAATAATCGGTTCCCCGATTTTGAGCATTGTATCCTTGAACATCTGACGGTCTTCTGCCTTATCAATCGTTTCAGGATTAGCACCCAAAAGTTTTACATTGTGCTCCTTCAAAAATCCAGATTTAGCAAGTTCCATACTCAAAGTCAAACCAGTCTGACCACCGAGAGTTGAAAGTAGCGAATCTGGTTTTTCTTTTTCAATAATTCTCTGAACAGTTTCAAGCGTAAGCGGTTCAATGTAAATTTCGTCTGCCATATGAGGATCAGTCATAAGCGTTGCAGGATTCGAATTTACAAGTACAACTTCCAGTCCTTGAGATTTCAAAGCTCTGCATGCCTGATTTCCAGCATAATCAAATTCAGCAGCCTGCCCGATAATAATTGGACCAGACCCAATCACCATAACTTTATGAATATCTTTATTTAGTGCCATTTATTTCTCCATCAGTTTTATAAAATCATCAAATAAAAAGTTAGTATCTTTAGGACCGCCACATGCTTCCGGATGAAACTGCACGCTAAACGCTGGAATGTCACAATATTTCACCCCTTCACAAGTACCATCATTAACATTCATAAAACTCATTTTTGCAAAAGAAGGCAAACTTTGAGCTTCCACAGCATAACCATGATTTTGACTAGTAATGTAAACACGACCTGTTTCAAGATTTTTTACAGGATGATTTCCACCGCGATGACCATATTTCAGTTTAGAAGTAGCTGCACCACGAGCCAGAGCCAGAAGTTGATGTCCCAGACAAATCCCAAAAATCGGAATATTTGATTCACACAGTTTTGCAATTTCTTGAATGATTTTCGTGTTGTCAGAAGGGTCTCCAGGACCATTACTTAGCATAATTCCGTCTGGATTTATATCAGTAATCTCTTTTGCCGAAGTATCGTATGGAACAGTTATAATTTCGCAGCCACGTTTACATAACTCACGTGCAATATTGGCTTTTGCACCAAAATCCCACAAAACAACTTTTTTCACTTTATTATTAGATTTGTTTTTTTCAAGATTATTAGAATTAGTGATGTCTTTTTTACTTATGCTTACCGATTCAACTGCAAGTCTGATTTTATATTGCTTAATTTCTTCTATGTAGTTGATTAAAACTTCGTCAGAAAAAGCATCCGCTTCATTTCCACTCAAAAGCATTCCGTTCATAACGCCCGATTCTCTGAGTTTTTTTGTAAGCGCACGTGTATCAATTCCGCAAATGCCGACAATATTTTGCTCTTTCAAATATTCATCAAGAGTTTTTTGACAACGGAAATTGTTCGGCAAATCACAGATTTCACGCACAATATAGCCGCGAACCCAACTTTGCATACTTTCTGCATCAGATGGAATAACGCCATAATTCCCGATTAACGGAAAAGTTTGCGTAACAATCTGACCAAAATAACTCGGGTCGGTCAAAGTTTCCAGATATCCAGTCATGCCAGTCGTAAAAACTGTTTCTCCAATAGTTTTTCCTTGCGCACCAATACTTTTTCCTTCAAAAACCGTTCCATCCGCCAGAATAAAAAACGCTTTCCCCATTTTTTAAACCCCAAATAATCATTAAGAATACCATGCACCGAAGAAACAAGATTTTTCGAGCATAAAAAAAAGGCGCTCACTCCATTTGGGAAAATAAATCCACAAATCGAATGAACGCCTTTGTTCATTTTCCAAGAAATCCTTAATTTAATAAGGTAAAGATTTCTTGACACATTTCTACCAATTATAAAAAAATCAGGAGGTTTAGTCAAGAAGGAAATGAAAAAGTAGGGGAAAGCCTTCCCCTGTCTCGCACTTCGTTGCTCGCCACCCCTTCTCCTAAGGGGGGTATACCCCCTTAAAAACCCCCATCAAATACAATCTTCCACACTGACAATTCCCCAAAAATGTGTTATATTATAAATATGAACAAACCGAGATACCTGCCAATCGGCATTCAGACATTTGAAAAAATACGCGTGGACAACGCTGTCTATGTGGATAAGACTCAATTTATCGAAGAACTGACGCATTACAAGTGCCCATATTTTTTAAGTCGCCCGCGTCGCTTCGGAAAGTCCCTTTTTCTTTCCACATTACGAAGTTATTTTGAAGGACGCAAAGATTTGTTTGAAGGGCTTGCCATTTCCAAAACTGAAACTGAATGGAAAGAGTACCCGGTTTTTTATTTTGATTTCAACGTAGGCGATTTTACAACAGAAGAAAATTTCAGAGCTTCGCTTTCAAAAAAACTTAGCGACTACGAAGAAGTTTATGGTTTTCATGGAGCAGAAAATTTTGCAGACCGTTTTAGTGATTTATTAAAATCGGCTCACGAAAAAACAGGCTTACAGGCAGTTGTCCTTGTGGACGAATACGATAAACCGCTTTTAAACGCCATTGACGATCAGAACCTTGTGAACGCCTTTAGAAAAATCTTAAAAACTTTTTACGGAGTTTTAAAAGGCGAAGATGCTCACATTCAGTTTGTCTTCATTACAGGCGTAACCCGCTTTGACAAAGTGAGCATTTTTTCTGATTTGAACAATCTGAACGATATCTCCCTTTCCGAAAAATATTCTGCAATCTGCGGAATTTCTCAGGAAGAATTGGAATCAAATTTTGTCCCAGAGATTGAAGCAATGGCAGAAAAAAACGGCTATACCAAAGAAGGATGTCTTGCGGAACTCAAAAAGAACTACGACGGTTACCATTTTTCCCAGGACGTTCAGACAGACATTTACAATCCATTCAGCCTTTTGAAAGCATTTTCAGATTTAAGTTTTGGAAGCTATTGGTTTGCAACAGGAACCCCGACTTTCCTTACCAAAATGATGCTTGATTCTGATTTCGACTATAAATCCTTGGAAGAAGGAGTTGAAGTAAGTATTCGTACCCTTGAAAATTATCGCCTGACTTCCAGCGAGCCGCTTCCAATGCTTTATCAGACAGGCTATGTAACCATAAAAGATTACGATAAAGAATTCCGAAGTTTTTTCCTTGGAGTTCCAAACGAAGAAGTAAAATTCGGACTTTACGAGCGGCTTCTTCCGCTTTACGCCGGCTACACAGAAAAATCCGACAACATCGAAGTTTTAAACTTTATCCGTTACCTTCGTGCAGGTCGCGTGAATGAATTTATGGAGCGCATCAACAACATTTTCGCCGCCGCCCCAAAACAGACAAACCAAAAACAGTACGAGTTGAACTGTCAGGCGTTTATCTGGCTCATTTTTAAACTTATGGGCGAGTTTGTTCTGTGCGAAGTGCAGAACGGTAAAGGCAGAAGCGACGCAGTTGTGTGGCAAAAAGACGCAATTTACATTTTTGAATTCAAAATGGACGGTTCAGCTAAAGAAGCCTTGGAACAAATAAACAGCCAAAATTATCCAATCGCCTACAAAAACGACGGACGAAAAATCGTGAAAGTTGGCGTGAATTATTCAAGTGAACAAAAGCAGCTTACAGAATGGGTGATTGAATAAGGCATATAAAGTGAATGTTTATAGTTATAACTTTTTATTTGTGCTATATTGGTTTGACGAAAAAGCTTGTTGGTGGTATATTAAAAAAAGAGGGAGTGCCCGAACATCGGGTTATCTCCACTAGATTTGGTAAATAGCCGCCACCAGTGAGTCAAACTTGGGCGGCTATATTTTTACTCTTTTTTATCTTTTAGATAAGAGAGTACTGCTATAACTGTAGTAATTATTGTGGCAACACAAGTTACCAAAGCAATAACACATTCACAAGTCATATGCAAGCCTCCCAAAATTAAATTCCAGCAATTGCCGGTAGAGTTTGGGAGCTAACCGCCAGTTCAGGCACTTCCAAAAATCATTATAGTACATATATTTTATTTTGTATAGGTGTATGTAAAAATGTCTTAGTTTAAGTGCGTCTGGAAATTCAAGTCAGTGTGACGAAATCAATCACTTTTTGCGCTCACATGTTGTTATCCGCACGGTAGAAAATATCATAAACAGCGGCTCTAACTGCGGAATTCAGATTCTGGTTGAGTATAAAGATGTTCAGTACAATTGAACTCTGTCCCTGTCTCGTGCTGAAAACTTTGACACAAACGAACATTTTGTTTGCACGAGCTGCAAGTTTTTTAACGCTGCGCTAAAACTCAGGAAAAATTTGTTTACAATCGAGGTCTGTCCCTGTTTTCCGAAGCGTGTCCCCTTATTTCAGCAAAGTGCGCGTCTATATAAGCGTCTGTCATGGCAAGGCAGATAAAGTTTATATCGCGCAAATATTCCTCATCCAAATCCTTGCGCCAGTTAAAAGGAATGTAACAGCCTTCGACAATGAGATTCTGCTTGTTTTCGATGGCAGTCTTAATCATCGCGCGAACTATTGGCCAGAGATAAGTTGTCAGCTTGTCATCATCCTCTGGAGTAAGCTTTGTATTCCCGTTTCTGATAAGCCCCATCTTAAGGTGATCTATTGAAAGATAAGGAAACTTATATTTTTCCAGCATACGCTATGTAAGTAAAGTTTTTCCTGTGTGTGATGCGCCGGTGATAATTATAATCATCTGTCTTTTCCCATATTAAACTCTCTCTTTTCTTTTATATTCCAGAAATTCCCCAGAGCGGAATATTTGCCATCCTTCTCAATGTCAAAGCTATATATTCTTATCTAAATATTTTACAATATCTTTACGTATTTCAAAAGAAAGCCCTTCTACGAGCTTTTCAATAAATGCAGCCTTGTCAAAAAGTACTGCATTTACAGGACACCCTTCATCTTCAAAAAGCAATGCAGGCTTAATTTCTAAAACCTTTGCTATGGCATCTATTGTTTCTGGGGAAGGAAATTTTTTTTGTGCTTCCAGATTTGTTATATATTTAGGATTAAGACCAATTTTTTCGGAAAGAGCTTCTTGTGTGAGACATTTTTGCTTTCTGTAGTACTTTAGATTTTGCCTAAAAATCTCTCTTGTTGTCATATTAAAATTTTAGCACCTAAATGTATTTTTTTTCTACCTTTCAAAAGACGTAATTAGATTGAATTTGACAAAAAGTGTCTATTAGGTAATAATATTTACATTCTAAAAGACAGAATTTCGTAAAAACTTGTAGCATAAACACATTTTAGGAGGAGATAAGCAATGAAAAAGATTACAAAAGTATTTGCCGTATTAACCTGTGCGGCACTTGCATTTAGTTTCTGGAGTTGTGACAATGGAAACAAAGTGGAAACCTACACTGTAACTTACGAAGATGGTGTAGATGATGCAGAAATAGCTGTTCCAAGTGATTCAACTAAGTATATAACAGGCGACACAGTTACTGTAAAATTTGAAGGCATAGGAAGCCGCGATGGTTACACCTTTGCCGGTTGGAAGGATGGTACTACTACTTATACAGAAAGTGGAACCTCTACATTTAAAATGAAGGCTGCAGATGTTACACTTACAGCTAGCTGGACAGAAAAAACAGCAAATACAGATAGCAGTGACAAAAGCCAGACAGAAACAGACGATAAAAAGACTGACGAAAACAAAACTGATACTGACAACAAACAGACTGATACAACACCTACTGAAACTACTACACCAACAGATACAACAAATCCAAGCAATCCGACAGTTACTGGAGATACACCAACCTCCAGCGAAAACGGCCATCTTACATTTACAAATCTTACGCTCAATGAAGTGGTAGGTGCAAGCGTAGAAAATAAGACAGTTACATTTAGCCAATGGGGAACAGTCTATTGGAAATATGACGGAATTGACAGCTATGATAAAATCAGATTTACGGTAAGCTCTGATGATGCAAGCGCAGATACAGATGATATAAAGTTAAATCTTTTGCTTGGTGGCTACAACAGCAGCTCTGGAGATTTGGCAAATAACGAAGACCTCATTTGGATTGATATTCAACGAGATGACAAGGGCAAAGCCTTGGAAAAAACTTTCTCTATTGCAATTGATGAAATAAAACAAAGGGCTAATGATGCTGCAAATATACCTTTAGCTTCAGTTTCCTTTGATTCCATTGTAATTAAAAACGGAAGACATAATAACGACTGGAGCGGAAGCAATTTTGAAAATTTAGAATGGGGAGCTGACTGGTCTTATACAATAGAAAAAATTGAGCTTTTTAAATATGACCAGAATAAAGCAGACCTACTTGTATTTGATCCAGATAAAGAAGGTTATGAGCCACCAACAGGAACAGAACTTGTTGAAAAAGGCGGTAGAAAATTTCTTAAGGTTATACCAGATGGCTGGAATGCAAATATAGAAATATTAGGTGAAAAAAGCGTATTAAATACACCTCCAGACTTGGGGGGCTATCTTTATATGAAGGCAGAATTTTATACAGAGCCTAGCCTGAATAATCAAAATTACACAATGGGACTTCCTATGCAGTATAATTGGGAATGGACAGACACAACCTCCTGGACAACTCGTAGAACCTGTAACAATATGAGAGAAACAGCAAACAGCGGTATTCACTGTGTTACAGATGTAATAGATTATCCTTCTGTGTCAGCTCTTCAGCCTTATATCCAAAATTCAAATTGGGAGCCTACAACTGATAAGGAGATTTATATTGGCCGCATTATTGCAACAAACAATAAGGATGCAGAATACAATCCTTTTATAAACAATGTTGAAGACTGGGATTTAACTCCGTATGAAGGAAAATGTCCAGTTATAAGGAATGCACAATTAGAGCCTGAAAGCTGGGAAACTACAATAGCAGACAGAAATGTAATTTATTGTAATCCTGATAGTGACTCCTGCATGGCATGGTGGAATTTGAACAGTTTTGCAGATTGGGCAGATTATGATGTTGTAACATTCAACATTGGAGATGCAAACTTTTGGGACGGCAAGACTTCTGGATTAATTACAATTAAAGTTCCAGCTAATGGAAAAGATGCGGATTGGAACACTTGGGGAGAAACCATAAATGTAAATTACCAAGGTGTAGAAGAGAGCTGGAAGAATTGGATGGATGTTACTGTAAGTATTGCAGACTTAAAAAAACGCTTTTCAGATTTAGGTGTAAAAGCTGGGGAAGAAGCCATAGGCTTTCATACAAATGGAAGTGATATTAAGGGCTTTTATATCCGATGGATTATATTTGGTAAATATGCCCACAAGGATGATTTAGTCCTTTTTGATCCTGGAGCAGATGGCTTTATAGCACCCGAAGGAACAAGTGTAGAAGAAATTAATGGCGAAAAGTATCTTAAGGTTACAAGTGATGCTTCCAACGGAAAACCAATAGCCCTTTCAAAAACCTTTGATGTTACAAAGTATCAGGGCTTTAAAGCAAAATGTTTTGTAGCAGACAAAACAGAAAATAATGCCACCCAATATGGTTTTGGATTTATGCTTTCTTATGATGAAAATCATGATTCAAGCTATGATGACTGGGTTCAGAACATAGGTAGCAATGACTCTGTAAAAAACATAGAGACAGAGCTAAAAAGCCAGCCAATTAGATGCAGGTACAATGATGAGGTAAAAGTAAACGAAATCCGCTATTGGGCAAACAAAAACGGTTACAATGGTGACTGGACTGATATAGGTGGTAAAACTTTTTACATTGGTAAGGTTGTAGCTTATACAGAAAGATAAACAGCATGTTATGCGGGTAAGGGATTGTAAGGGTGAGCGCAGCCGCTGGCGGCGTAGCGAAAACACGCCGCAGGCGTGGTCGGAGGCGAAAGCCGGAGCCCTGAAAAGCCCGACCCGCCTTGGCCGCCACAAGGTGGACAAGGCGGGGAACCTTCTATGTATTAAAATTTTCATCAAGAATTGTAATAATTCGTTTTATATTAGCTGCAAAGATTGGCAGGCTCCCTGTATTTTTGTTGCATAAAGACAATTACCCATTGAAACATCGTAACCCAGTACGTTTTTGAGTTCACTGTTCTTTGCCTCAATCTTATAGCGCTCTTTTGAAAGCTGCTTGAATTCTTCTGTCTCCTGAAATTCCTGCTGTTGCTTATGCTCATCACATTTTAAAGTTACAC
>JALFAW010000218.1 GCA_022773305.1 Spirochaetia bacterium | reverse complement strand
GTTGAACAGACTTTGCTTTTTAAAGTAACAAGAGATGCTGATTTTGCCGTTGACGAAGATTCTGGTTCGAATTTTATCCATGCGATGGAAGACGTATTGATTCAGCGGAAATCTTCTTTTCCTGTGCAGATGACATGCAATTCCACAAGCGATGAACTTACTTCATATTTGATGGAAAAACTTGAACTTTCGAATGATGATGTTTATAAAATTGACCAGATAATTAATCCAAATGATTTGATGGAATTGCGTGGCGTAGATGATGCTGACAAAATGAGTTTTGAACCTTGGGAACATTTTTATCCTGCAGATTTACCAGAAGATGAACCTTATTGGGATACTTTGAAAATTCGTGATAAAATTCTGCATGTTCCTTATGAATGTTATGACCCGGTTGTAAAATTTATTTCAGATGCGGCTGATGATGACAATGTTCTGGCTATAAAAATGACGCTTTACAGAACAGGACGCGATTCTCCAATCATAGATGCATTGGAGAGAGCTGCCCAACGTGGAAAACAGGTGACAGTTCTGGTGGAATTAAAAGCTCGTTTTGATGAGGAAAGAAATATTGCATGGGCAAATGAACTTGAGCAGGCTGGCGTTACTGTAATTTATGGATTAAAAAACCTGAAAGTTCATGCAAAAATTTTGATGGTAATTCGTCGTGAAAGTGATACAATTCGCCGTTACGTTCATCTTGCAACTGGAAATTACAATCCAAAAACTGCGAAACTATATTCGGATATATCACTTTTTACTTCAAATCCTCAGATTGCCAATGATGCAACATTGTTTTTTAATCTTGTGACAGGATATTCAACAATTCAAAAAATGAACTGTCTTGGAATGGCTCCTGTTACAATCAAATCCAGAATTCTGAATATGATTCAGAGGGAAATTGAACGAAGTACGTCTGAACAGCCTGGTCTTATCATTGCAAAAATGAACAGTCTGACACACAAAGAAGTGATTTCTGCTTTGTACAAGGCAAGTCAGGCTGGAGTAAAAGTGCTTTTGAATATCCGCGGAATTTGTATGCTTGTTCCGGGAGTGCCTGGTTTGAGCGAAAACATAAAAGTTGTTTCTATCGTTGACAGATATCTTGAACATTCAAGAATTTTTTATTTCCAGAATGCAGGAAATCCTGAACTTTACTGCTCAAGTGCAGACTGGATGAGCCGAAATCTGGACAGAAGAATTGAACTTATGTTTCCGATTTTGGAAAAAGCTGCTTTTGATGACGTGAAATCTATTTTGGACAGTTATTTTGCAGATAATACAAATGCTATGGAACTCAAACAAAACGGTTCGTGGAAACCTGTTTCACAAGAATCTGATTCTTCTGAAAAATATCAAGCTCAGGCTGAACTTTACAAAAAATATAAAAAACTCAATGAATCAAAACCAAAAAATCTGGATAATCAGTTTGAAGTGAGAAGAAAATAAAGAGTTCAAGTTTTATAAACTTTTTTAAAATAGAATTTTTACGCCAAAAGTTGCATTAATTCCCGGCATTTTGTAGTTTTCGATGGATTCGTATTTTGTGTTTAAAAGATTGTCTCCGCGAAAGTAAAGATTTATTATTTTATTTGGGTGGAATTCTGCTGTCAGCGAGAGCAATACGTAAGGTTCTAAAAAACTTATGTTCAAATTTGAAATGTAGCGTTTTCCTGTGTATGTGGCACAAAAACCCGCATTCCATTTTGTAAAATTCACAGAAACTTGAGCAGAACATGTAAAATCTGGTGTCCACATTATTTTTTTACCGTAGGTTAGTCTGTTTGTTTTGTCCAGAAGTTTTGTGTAAAGATACTCTGCGTTCAATGAAAAATTCAGATGATTTTGAAAAAGACTGGCCGCCAGAGAAAAATCAATTCCAAAATAAAAAGCACTTGCAACATTTTGTGGCTGCCAAAAATTATTGTTATATGACCACTGAATTTTGTTTTCATAATAAACAGTAAAAAAATTGAGGGAAAGAAGATTTCCAGAATTATTTGCGTTTGGAAAATTAAAGTTGAACGAAACTTCAGAACCGTAACCTGTTTCCGGCTTTAGATTTTCATTTCCAAAAAAATTCGAGCCTTTCCAGTAAAGGTCGTCCATAGTTGGAAATTGGGTGAGTTTGTATGCGTTTACTATGATTTGCAGCGGTAGCTTTTGTGTGATTCCCTGGAAATCAAAAGAAAGTGCAAGTTTTGGGAGCAGGGTAAAGTTTTTATTGCTGAATTTAAAACCAAAAGGAATGTTTAAACTTATCAAATTGTTAAACTTAATCTGTGAGGTTTCTTTTGCTGTAAACGAAATATTTTGACGATTGCCAGTGTTCGTGGAGTCAAGGTAAACATAGTCGATAGTGAATCTCACTTTTTGTTTAAATTTTTTCACTGTAAAAAAATCAAAAAAAGTGGAAAGCGAAAAATCATTGAGTTTGTGTTCACTTTTTTCTGTTTTGCTTTGATAAAAACGCTGCGAATAATTCCACGATAAATTGCTTTTAAGAGTGAAAATTGGACTGACATTTGGAGAAAAAAGAGATAGAGTAAGTTTATTCTGAAAATCCTGCTGTTTTTCCAGATTTTTAGAGTGTTCAGGACCAGGCAGATTTTTGAAACCCAGATATGAAATATCAGATATGCTAAAAGAATTTCCGTTTCCAAAATATGAAGTTATATTGGCGTTTGAATGGGTATCGTACACTTTCGAATTATTTGCTTGAAAATTATTCTCAGCTTTTGTTGCAGCTAAATCAAAATTCGCAAAAATATTTTGATTGAATGGAATGGAGAATTGAAAATTCTGTGAAATCAAATCAAGCGGAGTCTGCGGATTAAAAAAAGTTTTGATTTTTGTGTCAGAAATAATGTTTTTTTCAAAATTCTTTTTTGTTGTGATGTAGATAACGCCGCCAACCGCACCTTCATCTTCAGTTCCTTCGTTGTATCCGCCTTTTACAATGCTGATTTCTTCTATATTATTCATATTAATAGTAGAAAAATCAAATGTCCCTGTTTGAGGATTGTTCATGCAAACTCCGTCTATGACAACACGCACCGTTTCATCTGTGAAACCCCTTATTGAAGGTTTTTGCTCAAGCCCGTAATCTCCGTAGGAAAGAATTTGAACAGAATAGTCGCTTAAAAGCTGCAAAATATTTTGATAATGATGATTTTTAATTTGTTCGCTTTTTATCGTAATTTTATTTTCTAGAGAAGATGGAATGTAAGTAGTGATTTCCGGCAAAACAATCGTGTTCTTATCTTGAATTTGGTCAAAGTCTTGAGAAAAACAGATTGTATTACCGGAAATTAGAAATGCACAAAAAAAAGTGCAAATCCTAAAAAAAAATTTATGCATTATTCAGATTTTGTGCATTCAGAATATTTATCAAAATAACCGTTTTCCACTGTGAATTCTTCTTTTGCTTCTTCTAAAGTTTCTGTGGAAGTTTTACCGCCAGATTTTAAAGCACCAGAGAGGCTTACAGAGTTTTTTGTCAGATTTTTTTTGTAACTTACTGCATACCATTTTCCAACATCAGGCGCAGTGTTGCTGTAAGTCCAATCAGGATTCGCTGAAACAGTGTATTTGAGAAAAATAGTTCCCGAAGTATAGTCATTTTCATTTGGAATAATCTTGATAGAGTCCCCTTCGTAACCGCTCCCCCAAGTTCCATAATTTTTAAAATAATCTTTACTGATTTCAAAAACTTCGCCATAACTTGAAGTCCATTTTCCGTAAAGATCAGAAATAAAAACTTCTTCAGGCTGCGTTTTATCAACCTGCTCCCCTACCTGTATATTTTGATCAGAAATAATACCTTCTTCTGGCTGAGTTTTACAGCCAAAAGCACACAAAGACACAACCGTTATGAAAATGGCTAAAAAACGAGAAAATTTGTTGTGAAACATTATAATCTCCGAAGATCGAAACTGCGCAATCTTCAAAAAAAAAGATTAACTTTCCATACGGAAGTTATGCAAAAAAAATGCAGCGTGTACCAAAGTTTCCGGACTTGAAAAGCCTTTTTTATTCAGGGGTTAATACAACCCCTGAAAACGAGCGAGTCAAGGCCTTGTGCGAAGCGTGCCTTGACCGGTCGTATTGTCACATTTTCAATGAAAAACATAAAAACAATAAAAAAAAGATGCAAAATAAGTCTTCCCAAAATTCCTTTCAGTGACTGTGTCAATTTTGCATAAAATACTTTTGTTACCGTTGCGCATTCAGTCTGTGATTTTCACACAAGTTCCATTGAAATACACAAAAATAATATAACAAAAAGAGAGAGTTTGTTCCATA
>JALFAW010000097.1 GCA_022773305.1 Spirochaetia bacterium | reverse complement strand
ATTATTATTTTAAAAAAAGGAAAATTACATGTTACTTGATAAAATTCTTACTGCTATATTTGGCTCACAAAATGACCGAGATGTCAAAGCATTAAAACCAATTCTTGAAGCTGTAAATGCACAGGAAGACTGGGCAAAATCCTTACAAGCTGAAGAGTTTCCATTACAAACAAAAAGATTCAAAGAAGAACTTGCTGCAGGCAAAACACTTGATGATATTTTGCCACAGGCGTTTGCGCTTGCAAGAGAAGCTGCATTTAGGGTTCGCAATGAGCGAGCATTTGATGTACAGATTATGGGAGCAATAAATCTTCACATGGGTCGCATCACAGAAATGAAAACTGGTGAAGGAAAAACACTCGTTGCAGTTATTGCTGCATATTTAAACTCTTTGACAGGAAAAGGCGTTCATGTAGTCACTGTAAATGATTATCTTGCAGAACGAGATGCTGATACAATGCGACCTGTTTTTGATTATCTAGGTTGCACAGTCGGTTCAATTCTTTCAAATATGGATAATGAAACTAGAAAGGTTTCTTACAATTGCGACATTACTTACGGAACAAACAACGAATTTGGTTTTGACTATCTTCGTGACAATATGAAGATAGATTTAAAAGATAAAGTTCAGCGAGGTTTTTCATATTGTATTGTAGACGAAATTGACTCCATTTTAATTGATGAAGCGAGAACTCCGCTTATCATTTCTGGTGCCGGTGAAGATGACACTTACAAATATCATGAAGTTGATAAATATGTGGGAGAACTCAAAGAAGTTCAAAAAGATCCAAAAACAGGAGAATATCCTGATGAAACAATGATGACACCAGAAGAACGTGCCAAAATTGAAGGTGATTACACAATCGATGAAAAATCAAAACGCGTATCTTTTACTGATAAAGGTATGCTCCATATCAATGATATTCTTCACAAACATAATCTTATTACAGGTTCTTTGGAAGATGAAGAAAACTTTGAATATACACATTATTTTACTCAGGCATTGCGCGCTCATCTTCTTTTCCACAATGATGTTGATTATCTTGTGCGCGACGGAAAAGTTGAAATCATCGATGAATTTACAGGACGTGTTCTCGAAGGAAGACGATATTCTGACGGTTTGCATCAGGCAATCGAAGCAAAAGAACATATTAGAATTGCCCAGCGAAACAGAACAATGGCAACAATCACTTTCCAGAACTTTTTCCGCATGTATGATAAACTTTCTGGTATGACTGGTACAGCAGCAACAGAAGCTGTCGAATTCAATAAAATCTATAATCTTGATGTAGTTGCAATTCCTACAAACCTTCCTGTTGCCCGCATTGACGAAAATGATGAAGTTTATTTGAATGAAACTGAAAAATGGGAAGCCATTGCAAATGAAATAAAAACTGCACATGAAAAAGGTCAACCAGTTCTTGTAGGTACAGTTTCTGTAGAAAAATCTGAACATCTTTCAGCAATTTTGACTAGAAAAGGAATTCGTCATGAAGTTTTGAATGCAAAAAACCATGCAAGAGAAGCACTTATCATTGCAGAAGCTGGAGCAAAAGGCTCTGTAACGATTGCAACAAATATGGCTGGTCGTGGTACTGATATTAAACTTGGCGGTTCTCCAGAATTTCGTGCAAGAAAAAAGGCTGGTACAAATGCCACAGAAGAGCAATACAAAGCAGCACTTGAAATTGAAAAAGAAAACTGGAAAAAAGATTATGAAGAAGTTCGTTCTCTAGGTGGTCTTTATGTAATTGGTACAGAACGACATGAATCACGACGAATCGACAATCAGCTTCGTGGTCGTTCAGGTCGTCAAGGTGATCCAGGACGTTCAAAATTCTATATCTCAATGGATGATGATTTGATGCGTCTTTTCGGCGGAGAACGCATGAAAATTATGATGCAGAGAATTGGTATGCAACCTGGCGAACCAATTGACCATCCATGGCTCAACAAAGGAATTGAAAAAGCTCAACAAAAAGTCGAAGACAGAAACTTTGAAATACGTAAACACCTTCTTGATTATGATGATGTTTTAAATGAACAGAGAACTGTAATTTACAATCAACGTGACCAGATTTTAGCTGACAATGAATTATCTGTTCGTGTTATGAATAATGCAAAAGAAGAAGTTGAAAATCTTTTTGACAACTATGAATATGAAGCAAAACATAATAAAAATTCAAATGTTCCTTTCTCAGAATTAAATGAGAACATAAAAAACACATTTGGTCTTCAACTTCCGGCAGAAAATATGACTCGAGAAGGTGTGATTGCAGCTTTGCAAAATGATATTACTGAAAAAGAAACTCTTGCAGGTAAAGAAAATCTGAATATGTTCATTAGATATCAGTATGTTCAGATTATCGACAAAAAATGGCTCGATCAGCTGGAAACTTTGGAAGGTTTAAGAGAAGCAGTTGCACTTCGTTCTTATGGTTCAAAAAATCCATTAACAGAATACAAAATCGATGGATTTAATATTTTTGATGAAATGCTTACAGCTATTCGACACACAGTAATGTCAAGAGTATTTAAAGTGCGCATTCAGCTTTCTCCTGAAGCGGCAGAACAGCGAAAACGTATGATTGAAGCTCAAAAACAACAGATGAACAATGTAAATGCTCAGCATAATGAAAGCAGTTCCAGTTTTGCACAACAATCAGCCGCAGTAAACACCCATAATGCAGCTCGCTCAAGTTTTAATGGAGATATGGCAAGAAGACAGGCTGTAAACAGTGCTACAAACCAAAGATCACAAGGAGATAACATAACAGTAAGAAGAACAATGCCAAAAGTAGGAAGAAATGATCCTTGTCCTTGTGGAAGTGGCAAAAAATACAAACAGTGTTGCGGACGATAAACAAAAAAAT
>JALFAW010000207.1 GCA_022773305.1 Spirochaetia bacterium | reverse complement strand
TAGGGCAAACGCATTATAAAATGATTAGTTGTAATATCTGGCTCCCGGTCGTGATTCACAGGTCAAAAACGCGCAATAATGCGCTAGACGTTTTTTGGGGTATAGAAACTATAATTGTAAATCTCGCTTTTTCCTGAGTTTTGGTAAAACTACAATTTCAGTTAATGAAGGTGAAGAATATATCACCAAAACTCTCGGCTCGTGCAAACTATACATTCTCTGGTATGACAATCTTATAGCACGAGCCAGCGGCAGCCCCAAAAAAAGTCTTTTTGTCCTGTGTCTCACTCCCTCGCGCCAACTTTTATGAAAATATTTTTTATAATGCGTTTGCCCTGTTTATTATATTTTTATATTATTTATCTAAAAATTCACAGAATTTTTGTGATTATTAGTGGATATTTTAAAAACACATGTATTCAGGTAAAGGGATTTCAAAAACTTGATTTTTGGATTGTAAAGGAACTGTTAATTTGACAGAAGCTAGTAAAAGTTTTTTGATTCCGAGTGTCTTTTTTAACTGTTTGTTCAGTTTGAAATTTCCATGTTGGTCATCACCTGCGATTGGACAAGAATTTTTAGCTAAATGAATTCGTATTTGATGCATTCTTCCTGTTTCAAGCAAAAGTCTTATTTGCGAAAGTTTGCCACATTCTGTTTCAATTTCTTTTTCTACTTCATAATTTGTAACAGCTTTTTTTTCCTCTCCATGCTGAACAATTTTTTCACAAATCATGCCTTTTTTTGGTTCAATTGTCCCCGCACAAATCGCGATATATTCTTTTTTGACAGTTTTACCTGAAATCAGCTTTGTCCATTTTGCTGCGGCTACTGGATTTTTTGCAACAATCATAAGGCCAGCAGTATCTTTATCTAATCTATGAACAAGAAATATTTTTTGACCTATTTCATCTGCAAAATCAACATCGATACTATGTTTTATATTGGCACCACCTTGCACTGCAAGACCTGAATTTTTACTTATCACAAAAATTTCTTCATCTTCATATAAAATTGTTAAGCCATTCACACGATAATATTAATAAAGGAATTTTAAAATGGCAATAGTTAATCAAAAAAAATCAGTTGTTTTATTAATATGTTTTTTCTTACTGTTCTTTACTAAAATTCATCAAGTCCAAGCAGAAATAATAAAAGATTTAGATTATGGTTTTTCACTTGATATTCCAGAAGGTTTCATTTTAGAAGAACAGACACCAGACGGGAATTCTCTTTTATTTTCACATCCAAACATTCCAGTAACTTTTGTAGTCAAAATTTCAAATGAAATAATTGATGAAATATCACAAATTTTACAACAATCCATGAACAAACTTTCTGCAGAATATGAAATAGATAAAATCATCTGGTCAGAACAAAAGTGTGCAATTTCTTCTTTCACAATGAAACTAGATCAAAATTATGAAGGTTGGGCTGTTTCAGTTCCTTTGAAAATGCCATATTCCTTTTTAACTTTGCTTTGCTACGCTCCACAATACTTGAACGGCGGAGCTCAACAGTTTATTATTTCAACCTTAAATTCCCTTTCGCTCGAATATTGTAATCAAAAAAAATCAAGTGGAATTTTTACCGAATACGCTTTTCCAAAAGAGGGACAAAAACAGTTATGCTTAGAAATTGCGGGGAAAAAAATAAATACATATATAGATAATGTAGATATAAGTGCATCACAGTTTATCGTAGATTTAGAATTTGCTGTTCTGTCCCTTTATGCAAATCACAAACTTTGGAAAGAAGCATGGCAACGATATTACAGAATGATTTATAGAGATTGTCTACCAAGAATTGAACAAGTAAGCATAGATATATTCAATAAACTTTATCCTCTTGCAGAAAAAAAAGACTTTGAAAATGCTGATATCGTATTTGCACAATATATATTAAGTTGGGTTCAAACTTTTGAATATCAACGAGAGCAAACTAAAAACAGTTCAGACTTTACACCACTTCCAAAAGTACTTTGTGGAGAAGGAAATGATTGCGACAGCAGAAGCATGTTAGTTTCTGCAATCTTAAATCTTTGCGGTTATGATACTATCATGCTTATTTCTAGAGAATATTCTCATGCAATTACAGCAACAAGCATCGAAGCTCCTGGTCAAAAGTATCATTTAAAAGAGAATAATAAAGACTATATTTTTGGAGAAACCACTGCAAAAGTTACTTGGGGACTAATAGCACAAGACCAAAGTGACAGAACTAAATGGATTCCAATAATCTTTGAGAATTAAAATGACTCAGCAAGCAAATCAAACACTTCCTGTTCAGTTTTTGCAAGATAAATTGAATTCAAAAGTGCCGTATCTTTAAATTTAGAACTGAACTGAGAAATTGTCTTTAAATAATATGAATGTTGATTATATGCTGCAGCAATCATAAAAAGAAGCTTTACAGGTTCATCATCAATTGTCTGATAATCGTTAATCGGAGTTTTACAAATTCCTACAGCCATAACAAGATCAGTTACAGAAGAAAGACGTACATGAGGAATTGCAATACCTTTTCCAATTGCAGTCGACATAAGTTCTTCTCTTTTGAGAATTTCCTGTGTTAATTCCTGTGCATTTTTAATTTGAGGAGCTTTTGCTAATACTTCAGACAATTCTACCAAAGCATCTCTTTTTGACGATTGTGAAATAAATGTGATTCTGTCAACAGATAAAATATTTTTCAATTGAACAGTTTCGTCATTTTTTTGAGATTGTGATGAAAGTCTTGCATTTACCCAATTCTCTACTTCTTGTTTTTTAAAACGCCATACTGTTCCTATTTTTCCAGCTGGAATCTCACCTTTTTGAGCCCAATCATAAACAGTTCTCTCAGATACACGTAAATACTTAGCCACTTCTTCTATTGTAAGAATATCATCCTGCATTTTAAACTCCTTAAAAAAAACAAGCATTAGCGACAACACATGTCTGTATTAATCAGGTTTATTACAATTTTGTTCGCAAATAAAAAAAACTATAAACAATAATATGAATTTATATGAATATATTGCATACTTTACGGTATTTTGTCAAGAATTATATTAAATTATGCAAAAAATTAACTAAAATTGTATAAAGTCTGAACAAGAGTGAATTCATAATTGTTACAGAAAATACATTTGCTACACGAACTTTTCAAAGAATTATTGAATTTTCAACTATTATGGTATATCATAAAATTTATGAAAACTGCTAAAAAAATTCGTCTTTTTATTATTATTGTAATTATTTTCACCATATTGTATCTTTTCTTTGCAGCAAAACCATTATCAAAAGAATATCAATTTAATCCTGTTTGGAATATCAATACATCATATCCAGCTATAAAAACTTCAGATTTACAGGAAAATCAGATTCATTTTCACTTGGGACAGACAATAGGATATTTTGACTCTAAAGGAACTATCACACATTATAAAACATTTCCTTCGAAAGTGTCCATTTCTGATTATTATTATGCAATTTATGATACAAATGCTTCTCATATTCCATTTTATTCTCCAGACGGAAAACAGGCAGGCATCATTTCAGCAAGCGGTTATCCTTATTTTGTAAATGATTTGATTTACGTTATGCTTCCAGGAGGTGCATCTTTTGCTAAATGTGATGAAAAAGGCAATATTATATGGCAATATGAAGGAATCATTCCTATCACCGCTTTTTCTGCTAAACAAGATTTTACTGCTATTGGACTATCCGATGGTACTATAAAAGTTTTTGATAATGCAACTGGTGAAACACAAATTGCATTTTCTCCGGGAGGAAGCGATTATCCTGTTATTCTCGGACTTGACATTTCTGAAAACGGTGAGTATATAGCATCAATTTCTGGCCACAATCAGCAGCGTTTTGTTCTATCCCATAAAGAAGGTGCAGGACAAAAAATCATTTATCACACTTTTTTAGATACTGATTCTCCATACCGTACATTAATTCATTTTTGTGATAATAAGAAACGAGTTTTCTATAATTTTGAAAAAAAACTTGGTATTTATGATTTAAAAAGTCAGACTAATACATTCATTAATCTACAAAGTAAAGTTATATCCATAGAAGAAAGTGACTATTTTGTCTATCTTCTAGGGAAAGAACAACATGAATATACAGTTTCCTTGATTGAAAACACTAACACACTAGGCGGAAGTTTTTCTTTCACAGCAGATACTGCGTTCATACATTCAGTAGACAATAATTTATATATTGGAAAAGATAATACAATCTCCTGTTTATCTATTTCGAAATAAGGTATTTTGTATTGTAGGTATTTTTATGAAAAAGTTTTTATTCTGTTTTTTATCAATATTTTTATTTTTTTCACTTTTTGGATTTGAATGGCCTCAAGAAAATATAACACTAGAATCATATTCATCATATTTTGGACAAGAACGTGGAGGTTTGATTAGTCATTCTCTCATTTTTGAAGAACCTTCACAAATCAAAGCAGCAGAGAACGGAAAAATTCTAGCTATCATTATAGAAAACAATGATGATTCGGATTTTTTTCCATCAACACTTGGAACAGCCGTAATTTTAACTCATGAAGATAACTTACAGTCAGTTTATGGAAATTTAGAAAGTTCTTCTTTAACACTTAATGATGTCAACGAAACTTTTGTGGATTCTGGAACTATTCTTGGACAAAGCGGTACAACAGCATGGCAGGAAGACAAAGGTAATCTTGAATTTCAGATTATCGATACAAAAAATCAATCAGCAATAAATCCAAAAATTTTAATGCCAAGAACAGAAACTGAAATTCCTCTACTTCTTTCTGGTATTTATATCGAAAACAAAAATAATGTTTTTTATGATTTGAATGCATATAAAACTTTTCCATTTGGAATTTACCGTATTTATCAGAAAAAAAATGATATCGCTGTCCCTTATAAAACTTCTGTAAGTATAAACGGAGTTATAGTAGATCAGATTAATTACGACACAATCATCCAAGAAAACAATAAAATCTGCATTACTGGAAAAAAGAAATACACAAGCAGCGATGTTTATCCAAAAGAAAATTTTCATCTTTTGGGAGAAGCAATGTTCACACCTGGAAAAATTACGTTGGGTTTATCAGAACAAGATATGTTAGGAAATTACAAAAACCTAGTGTATAATATTACAGTAAAATAATACTCGCTTTAATTTGCGGAGGTTTAAGATTTGAAACATAATATGATTTTATCAGCATCTGGTTGGAGAAAAGTTTTTGCAATTTCAGGAAATGAGCAGGATAGCAATCCAGAAATCAGTAGTGATGATATTAAAATTTCAGTTATAGCTGCCGATGTATTTTTTGATTATATTTGTAAATGTTCAGGACAACAAGTTCCTGTTATTGCTTTAGGAATAGATACCCGCCCAACTGGTCGTGCTATTGCCGATGCTATGATTCGCTGTCTTATCAAAAGAGGAGCAATTATCCAATATTCGGCAGTTACTTCTGCGCCTGAAATCATGGCTTATGCACGAAAACTTGATGGATTTATTTACATCTCTGCAAGTCACAATCCAATTGGACACAATGGAATTAAGTTTGGTACAAATGATGGTGGAGTTTTAAACGCAGAGGAAAATGCAAAACTTGTAAAAGAATTTCTTTCACGGTTGGAAGATGATGAAAAACTTGATAAACTGATTGGAGAAGTTTACTCAGTTCCTTCATCACAAATTCAAAAAGTATATGATGTTACTGAAAGTTCAAAACATAATGCTTTACATGCCTATAAAAACTTTTTGCAAGAAACAATCACTTCATATTCAGATAAGACAAAACAAAATGATTTTTTCAGATTACTTGACAATACTTTATATGAAAAAAAAATTGGAGTTGTATGCGATTTTAACGGAAGTTCAAGAAGCCGATGTATAGATAAGGATTTTTTTACAGAGCATCATATCAATTTTTATTCAATTAATGAAGATAAAATTGTTCATGAAATTATTCCTGAAGCTGAAAATCTTGTTTATGTTGCTGCACAGATGGAACAGTTGCATAAACAAGGACATAATGAGGTTGTTTTAGGTTACATGCCTGATTGTGATGGTGATAGAGGAAATATTGTTTTTTGGAATGAAAGAACAAATAAAGCTGAGATTCTAAAAGCTCAGGAAGTTTTTAGCCTTTCTGTTCTTGCAGAATTGACATATTCTATTTGGATAAACCAAAATAACCCCGATTTTAAACCTGCCGTAGCTGTAAACTGTCCAACTTCAATGCGTATTGAAAAAATTGCTCAGTCACTTGGTGCAAAAGTTTTCCGAGCTGAAGTTGGCGAAGCTAATGTTGTAAATCTTGCAAGAGAAAAACGACAGGAGGGTTATACTGTCAGGATTCTTGGAGAAGGTTCAAACGGAGGCACAATTACATATCCTTCTGCAGTTCGCGATCCAATCAATACAATTTTTGCAATCATAAAATTACTTTGTTTAAAAGAACGTGGGCTTTTTGAGCTATGGTGTAAAAAAAGCGGAAATCAATACAAAGAAAATTTTACTCTTTGTGATATTATGGAAACTCTTCCTAAATTCACCACAACAGGAGTTTCAGAACCTAGAGCAATTTTACATGTATCCCAAACAAATCACGCTAAACTTAAAAAACAGTTTCAAATTATTTTTGAACAAGAATGGAAAAATAAAGTTTCTGAATTAAGACAGAAGTTTGGTATTGAACAGTACGAATGTGTTATCACAAACGGTACAAAAGAAACTCACAATGTCAGTGATTTTTCTTTATCACAAAAAGGGGGATTAAAAATCATTTTCAAAGATAAAGAATTAAATCCAATTGCATTTATTTGGATGAGGGGAAGTGGAACTGAACCTGTATTTAGAATCATGTGTGATGTTCAAGGAGATAATCCTCAAATGGAAAAAGAACTTCTTGAATGGGAAACAAAAATGATTCAAAAAGCTGATAAAAATTAATTTTTTTATGTAAAAAAGATATAAACTATGATAATATATATATATCCATTTGTTTAATAAGTTCAATTTCGAGTATTTGATTTACAAACCGTGGCAAGGATTGTAAGGGCTGGCGAAGCCAGTTCCGAAGCGGAGCGAAGGAATGAAGCGATAGCGCAACCCTGAAAAGCCTGATTTTTGCGAAGCAAAAAGCCACCCTAA
>JALFAW010000194.1 GCA_022773305.1 Spirochaetia bacterium | reverse complement strand
AGGATTGTAAGGGCTGGCGAAGCCAGTTCCGAAGCGGAGCGAAGAAATGAAGGTAGCACGAAGTGCGTACGTAACCCTGAAAAGCGCGAGTTTGCAATGCAAACTCGGGACGAGAAATGCATAGCATTTCTCGCTTTTTTTGCGAAGCAAAAAGCCACCCAAAGAATACGTCGAGTCAAGGCACGCTAACGCTTAAAGCCTTGACTTCGCCGTTTTGAGGGGGTGTACTACCCCCTCAATAAAAATTTAAAACTCGACATTTGTCCTTATAATAAAAAAGGATTTAAAATAATAATTTTTTACAAAAATGATTTAGTAAAGGGGTAAAAATGTCTACTGGAAGTATTGTTGGATTAATGCAGAATTCTGTGAAAGAAGTTTTGATTCTTGTTGTACCTGTTCTTGCTTTAGCTTTGATTGTGGGGCTTATCGTGGCAATTTTTCAGGCGACAACTTCGATTCAAGAGCAAACGCTTACGTTTTTACCTAAACTGATTGTTATTCTTCTAGTAATAGCTTTTTTTTCTGGTGCAGGTTTTTCACATTTGGGAAATTTCACAAAAGCTTTGTTTTCTCAAATTCCGAATCTAGCTAAATAGTTTTCCCAATATGATGTATAATTGACCCGGTTTTGTCATTTGTAAGATTCTGAAGCACAGAAGGTGAATTTTTAATGTTGAACGAAATTCTTTCACAGGCTCCTGTTTTTCTCCTTATTTTTGCAAGAATATTTGCAATGCTTTTAGTTTTGCCAATGTTTTCAATGCGTTCTGCATCAAGAGTTGCAAAAGTTGCTCTTGCAGGTTATATGGCCTTTTTTATTTTTGGAACTTGTGATTTATCATATTATTTACCATATATTGCTCAAGATGGTTCATTTTCTATGGAGTATTTTTTAATTTTGATTGGTGAGGTATTGATAGGAATTATTCTTGGCTTTTTTATTACGATGATTTTTTCTGCATTTAGTACAGCTGGACAGTTTCTTGCTTTTCAGATGGGATTTAGTGCTGCAAGTTCCTATGATTCTTTATCACAAGTTGAAAATCCTTTGATGGGACAGTTCTTTAATTTAATTGCCATGCTTGTGTTTATGCAGACTCATTGGTTTCAAAAACTTTTTTTACAAGGGCTTGTGACAAGTTTTTCTTCTTTGAATGCAATAAGTATAGTTCAATCTACTGAAAGTATTGTGAAATTTGTTATGTCAGGGCTATCAAGTCTTTTTGTTGACGCACTTGTGATATCACTTCCTGTGATGGGGAGTCTTTTTTTAATTTCGATTTGTACAGGACTTTTAACAAAAGCTGCACCTCAAATGAACCTTTTGTCCGAAGGTTTTCCAATTATGATAATGTTGGCTTTTGTAATTATTACTTTTATTCTACCTGATATGATAGATTTTTTTGTCAGATCTTTTGAAAAAGGATTTGCAGATTTGTTTGATTTTTTTAAAAATGTTTCTGGAGGAGTTTAGTAAATGGCTGCAGAAGAAGAAGGACGCACCGAAGAACCGTCGGAATATAAACTTGAAAAAGCCAGAAAAGAAGGACGAGTTGCAAAATCTCAGGAAATTGGAAGTGCTTTAGTTCTTTTATTCATTGTAGTGATGCTCATTTTTCTTTCAAAGTGGATTTTTAATCAGCTTTTGGGAATAATGAATTTTTATTTTTCCAGGACAGGGACTTATAATCTTGATAATCCAGGTTTATTTCAGTTTTTTCTAGAAGTTTTTGTTAAATGTGTGTTTCCTCTTCTGCTTATAAGTGCAGTTGTATCTGTTGCTGCGAATATAATTCAGACAAAAGGTTTTATTTTTAGTTTAAAACCGATTGAACCAAAATTTTCAAAAATAGTTCCAAAAGTCGGTGAATATTTGAAAAAAACAATTTTTTCTGCGAAAGGTCTTTTTAATGTAGCAAAATCTATCGGAAAGGTTGCAATAATTTGTTTTGTAGGTTTTTTGTTTATAAAAAAAGATGTATTTATTTTGTGCCAGATAATAAAAAGTGGTCAATTTTTTGAAGCTCTCAAACAAATAGCAATGATGGCAGCTCAAATTCTTATCGTTGTGGCAGTCATTTTTTTAATCATTTCAATTCCAGATTATTTTATTCAAAAAAAAGATTTTATGGAAGAAATGAAAATGACAAAGCAGGAAGTGAAAGAAGAATATAAAGAAATGGAAGGTGATCCTGAAGTAAAAAGTAAACTTACGCAGATGCAGCGGCAAATGCTTCAAAAAAATATTCCAAAAGCTGTAGCAGAATCTGATGTTGTTATCACAAACCCTACACATTTTGCAGTTGCATTGAAATATGACAGTACGCAGAGTGATGCTCCTGTTGTGAATGCAAAGGGTGAAGACGAAGTTGCTTTGAGAATTAGACGAATTGCAAATGAGAATCAAATTCCTGTTGTTGAAAATCGTCCAGTGGCACGAGAATTATATACAAATCTTGAAGTTGGTGATATAATACCCGAGAAATATTTTAAGGTTATTACATTGATTTATGCACAACTTGACAAATATAAAAATTTATAAATTCAATTTCAAGTTTACAATTTAGCATTAATTTAATCTGATAGTTTAAAATATTTTTGTGGGGATATAAAAAAATAAAATTGCTGGGTGGGGACTATGGCAAACGAAAAAAAAGGAAGTGTTCTTTCCTTTATTACAAAGAATATTGTCGCGGTTGCAATCGTTTTGGGTGTTTTTCTTCTATTTATCCCAATCCCAAAGTTTATGATTGACTTGTCGATGATTTTAAATCTTGCTTTTTCAATTATAATTCTTCTTGTTGTTATTCGTATTCCTCGTCCTTCTGATTTTCAAACTTTTCCTAGAATCATTCTTTTACAGACACTCTTCAGCCTTGCAATAAATATATCTTCTACAAGATTGATTTTAACTGGCGATTTTAGAAATGGAACATTACAAGGTCAAAGTGCGATGGTTCAATCTTTTGCAAAAATTGTTGCTGGAAATAATATCGTCATCGGTTTTGTAATGTTTATTATTTTGATTGTTGTTCAGGTACTCGTTGTAACAAAAGGTGCTGGACGAGTTTCTGAAGTTGCAGCAAGATTTAGTTTGGATTCGATGAACCAGAAACTTTTTGATATTGATAATCGTTTGAATTCCGGCGTGATTGATGAAACTCAGGCAGAAATGCTTAAGGAAGCTGTCAGAAAAGATATAGATTTTTATTCAAACATGGATGGTTCGTCGAAATTTGTAAGCGGAAATGTTAAAGCTGGCATTTTCATTACAGTCATAAATCTTGTCGGCGGTTTTATCATCGGAATGGTTATGAATAAGATGGATTTTTCAAGAGCTTTGTCTACTTATTCTACGCTTACAATTGGTGATGGACTTACTTCTCAGCTTCCGTCTTTGATTATTTCTTTTGCAACAGGTTTACTTGTTACTGGTACAAAATCAGACGAAACATTTGATGTTCAGCTTAAAAAAGAATTTACTTCCGATGGTCATATTTATATCATCGTAGCGGCTGTTATGTTTTTGGCATCATTTGTTTTGAGGCAGGGAACTCAGTTTATTCTTATTCCAGTTGCAGCTTTGTTTGGCTTTATTGGTTACAGACTAGTTCAGAAAAATGAAAAACAGGCTCAAGTTGCAAAAATGGAAGAAAATGCTAAAAAATCAGAAAAACAAACTTCGCCTGTGGATTCAGAGCAAATTTCAATGCTCGATCCGCTTTCTCTGGAATTAGGTTATGGTCTTATTCCTCTTGTTGATAAAGAAAAAGGTGCTGAACTTTTGGAAAGAATTACGCGTATTCGTGTTGAAACAAGATATGATATCGGCTTGAATATTCCAAGTATCAGAATTGTAGATAATATGTCGCTTGAACCAAATGATTATAGTTTTAAAATCGAAGGAATTGAAGCTGGACATGCTACTATCCGACTTGGATATTTAATGTGCATGGATACGGGTGCTGTTGTAGAACCGTTGAAAGGCGAAAAAACAAAAGATCCTGCTTTCGGAATGGACGCAATCTGGTTGCCTGAAGAACAGCGCAGTGAAGCTGAAAATGCCGGTTATGTTGTAGTTGATCCGCCAACAATCATTTCTACACACATCACTGAGATTATTCGTTCTCATGCTGCACAAATGCTTGATAGACAGGCTGTTTCTGTTATTTTGGAAACAGTCAAAAAGTCAAATCCAGTTCTGGTAGACGAAGTGTTAAATACAGCAAAAATTTCTTATGGTGTCATAGAAAAAGTCATGCAAAATCTTTTGGAAGAAAAAGTTTCCATTCGAAACTATGTAAAAATACTTGAAACGATGGCAAACTATGCAAGTGTTTCTCAAAATGTATGGGATTTGACTGCAAAAGTACGCGAGGCTCTTGGACTTCAAATCTGCAAGCAGTATGCAGATCCTCAGGATAATAAACTCAGAGTGATGAGACTTTCTCAGCCATTATCTGAAATGGTAGCCCAGTACGCGTATAATCCGCCGGATGGTTCTAAACCTTATGTTTCTTTTGATCCTGTTGATAGACGCAAATGGATTACTGCAATCAGCAATTCACTTGCAAGAATAAATCAGATGGGAGTTATGCCAATTATTTTATGTGTAAGCGGAATAAGACAGCTTGTTCGTTCTGCAATTGAACGTGAACAGCCTGGAGTTGTTGTACTTTCTGATATGGAAATATTTGAGGCAGGAAATAATATTTCTGTTGAAATTATTGATGAAATAAGAGAAGATGAATAAATGGAAAATTAAGCTTTTTTAAGATGATAAAAGGAAATAAAAAATGGTAAGTGATAACGAGATTGAATATAAAATAGAAGGCGATTCAATTGATGAATGCAAAAAAAAGCTTTATGACCAGTATGGAAAAGATTATCTGATAAAAGATAAAAAAGTAGAATTCCGTCGTGCAGGATTGTTTAAAAGGCAAAAAGCTGTAACTGTAGTTACTTATGTTATAAATCATCAGAAATCATATAACATAAGTAAGGAAAATATGTATTCTTTTGATAGAAGAGATGAAGAAGAACAGCTTCAGCGTAATAGAGATGAGATATTACAAAAACAAAGTGCAAAATTGATGTCTTCTCAAATGATTCAAATGAATAATACTCTTGAAGAATTAAAAAAAGACATGAATGCAAAACTTCAAAAACTTGCGATTGCTGCAAACGAAAAGCATGATTCAATTAAAAAAATTGATGATTTACTTGAACAAAATGCGTTTTCCTTTTCTTATATTAATATGATAGAAGAAAAAATCAGAAATGAATTTTCTTTAGAGCAGCTTGACAATTATGATTTAGTAGAAAGACGCGTAGTAGATTGGATTGGAGAGTCGATTTCTGTTGTAAAACAATCTCATTTCCGTCCCCCTCATGTTTATATATTGGTTGGACCGACAGGAGTTGGTAAAACAACAACACTTGTAAAACTTGCGGTACAATTTGTTCGTGAATATGCACAAAATCAAAATGGACAACGACCAAACATTTGTTTTATCACAACGGATGCAATGCGTGTTGGTGCAATGGAACAGCTTGAGCGCTGGGGTAAGCACATGAGTTCACGAGTTTATAAGGCTGAACGTTCTGAAGATTTAAAATCAATATATGAAGACAACCGTGATAGTATGGATGCTATTTTTATTGATACTAGTGGTTTCAGCCCAAAAGACGCAACTCATCTTGCTCAGATGAAACTTCTTTTGGAAGTTCCTGGAATGAATCCTGATATTTATCTGACAGTGATGGCATCTACAAAGGTTCGGGATTTGCAAAATATTATGCAGAATTATGAACCTTTTGGATATAGTTCAGTAATAGTGACAAAATGTGATGAATCTGAACAGCTTGGAAATGTTATAAGCGTTTTGCATGAAAAACATAAATCAGTTTCTTATGTTACACATGGACAGGTTGCTTCTAGAGATATTGACAAAGCTGATGTTGTAAATTTTTTGATTCGCCTTGAAAATTTTAAGGTTGATAGAGTTCATATAGAAGATAAATTTGGAGAATAATTATGGAAGAACAGGCAGAAGGATTGAAAGAATTATTTAATGAAGGCGATGTACACAATGATTCGATTCAGGTAAAAAGCAAGGTTAAAAAAGACCATAATACAAGAATTATTGCAATTACAAGTGGAAAAGGTGGGGTTGGAAAAACAAACTTTGCTGTGAACATGGCAATTGCATATGCCCAGCTTGGAAAAAAAGTAATCCTGATTGATGGTGATTTAGGAATGGCAAATGTTAATGTACTTTTAAATATTGTGCCTGAATTCAATTTGATGCATGTAATCAATAAAAAAAAGACGATGAAAGAAATCATCATGGATACAGAATTTGGCATTAAATTTATTGCTGGCGCAAATGGTTTTTCAAAAATTGCCAATCTTTCTGTAGATGAACTTGATGAATTTGCAAATCAGTTTTCTACTTTGGGCAATGCTGATATTATCATTATTGATACAGGTGCTGGAATTGCTAATAATGTCCTTCAGTTTGTTGCAGCTGCAGATGAAGTTTTTGTTGTTACAACACCTGAACCTACAGCAATTACAGATGCTTATGGAATTATCAAGATTATCACAACAGAAATTGTTGACCGAACAGTGAATATAAAACTAGTAGTAAATAGAGTTCATTCTGCGGATGAAGGAAAACGAATTTCTGAAAGAATCATCAATATTGCTGCTCAGTTTTTAGGATATAAAGTTGAATATTTGGGCTGTATTCCAGAAGATTCACTTGTACAGGCTTCTGTAATCAGACAGAAACCGTTTATTATTGTAAATCCTACATCAAAACCTTCAATATATTTAAAACATATTGTTGGACGAATAGAAAAAACAGAACCTGAGATTAATGAAGGAGTTTCAACCTTTTTAAAGAAGTTTTTGGGAAAAAAGAAAAGTTAAAAGGCGATTAAGTTTAAACCTTTATTTGAACTTTATTATAGAATTCTCAGTTTTATAAAATTTAAATTTTCTAAAAAAAAACTATTATTTTTTTAGATTATAATGTATAATATTTGTGGGTAATTATATTTTTTTGATGTACTGCCACTGATGCACAAAATTGATTGTGCCAGTTACAAAATGTAATGAATTGGAGGGGATATGAAAGGCATAAAGTTTCTTATGATTTCAGCAGCCAGCGGTTTTATTTTGTCTTTCCTATTCGGACTTTTTTCCCATACATCAATAATATCAATATTGCTTAAGGCGATCCTTTTTGCTGTAGTTTTCGGCATTTTGGGATTTTTGATCAATTTGGCAGTTTATAAGTTTTTGATAGATGAATCACAAGATTCAAAAGAATTATCTGGAATGAATTCTGATGGAAATGTAATTTATTCTGGAAATGAATCAAAAACAGGTCAAATGGTTGACATTACAATTCAAGATGAAGAACTCGAAAAAGGTGAAAGTGATAATCATTTTGTAGTTGGTGATGCTCACACAATGCTAAAAGATTCTGATGTAGAAAAATCAGGTTTTTCAGAACAAACTGAGAAACCTAAGATTCAGAAAGAAACTGAAAAAAATGGTTTTGTGCCTTTGACAAATTTTGAAAATGTGAAAAATGTTTCAGAAAAAGAAGCTGTTTCACCAGAATCGATTCCAAGTAGCAGTGTTTCGAGAACAAATTTTAATTCAGAAAACATTGATACATTGCCAGATATAGGTGATTTAGCTTTTGAAAATGAAACTGAATCGGATAGTGAATCTGAAAATTATGATGAACCGGAAAATAATTCTGATTATGTTCCTTTGGGAAATAAAAAATCAGAAAGTTCACATGAAGTGAAAGATGCTGCGCTTATTGCAAAAGCGATAAGTTCTGTTCTTTCAGGTGAGAATTCTGAATAAGAGGGTAGGAATATATGCCAATTAATGATGAAAAAGAAGAAGATGATCTTTGGGAAGAATTCAAAAAAAACAAATCCCCAGCTCTTAGAGATAAATTTATTCGACAATATATGCCTCTTGTAAAATATGTTGCTGGAAAAGTTGCAACAGGACTTCCTGCATCTGTAGAATTTGATGATTTGGTTGGATATGGTCAATTTGGACTTCTTGATGCAATAAATAAATATGATACATCAAAAAATGTAAAATTTAAAACTTATGCAGTAACTAGAATTCGTGGTGCAATTTTTGACGAATTGCGGCAGATTGATTGGGTTCCTCGTTCTGTAAGACAAAAATCTAGGGAAATTGAGGATGCAATTGTTTCTTTGGAATCAAAACTGGGACGTACTGCAAGTGATTCAGAAATTGCAACTTCTTTGAACATGAGCGAAGATGAATATCATAAAACAATAATGAAAGTTTCAGGAACTAGTGTTCTTTCATTAAATGATATTTGGTATACAGGTGATGAAAATGACAATATGTCAATTGGTAGTAATATAGAATCACCTTCAAGCTTAAATCCTGATGTAATAGCTGAACGAGAAGAAATAAGAAAAGTTGTTGCGGAAGCTATCAGCGAGTTACCTGAAAAAGAAAAACTTGTCATAGTTCTTTATTATCATGAAGATTTAACTTTTAAAGAGATTGGTGATGTTCTTGAAGTAAGTGAATCTCGAATTTCACAATTACATGCAAAAGCGAATTTAAGATTGCGAGCAAAACTTACAAATCTTAGAAAAGGTATTATATAAATTCATTTAGTCAGAATAATTTTCAAAATCGAGGCTGTCAAAAAAATGGTAACTTTAGAAAAAATTCGCAAGGATATGAAAGATTTTCTCGCCGTTGACAAGCAGCTTCAATTTGTGGAAGTTATGGCTGATTCTATTGGAGAAGCTTTAGAAGATGCTTCTGTTCAACTTGATGTAAAACCTTCCACCTTACAATATGAAATTGTTGAAAAAGGAAGCGAAGGTTTTATGGGGTTGGGAAAAAAGCCTTGGAAATTAAAAATTTATCCAGACCCTGCTTCAATCAAGAAAGTAAAAAAACTTGCTTCAGATGGATTATTTGATGATGATGAACTTGATGATGCTACAGAAACTCAAAATCGTGATGGATTTTTTGTTGTACGTCATTTTAAATCCGATATCATGCTTAAAATTATTCTTCCGACTGGTGATGGAGAGCAGATTGATATAAAAGATGTTATATCAGAAGTGAGTCGGCAGGATACAATTGATTTTGATGAAGATTTAATCAAAAAATATGTAAAATCTGGAACAGATAATGAATATAAAACAATAGGTCAGTATCGACATATTCCTGCAGGAGATGTAATCATTGGAATTGAAGTTACAAAAGATGAAATGAAAGCTTCTGTTGTTGTTTCACCGCCTTCAATGAGTGGTTCCGAAGCTTCTGCAGAAATGATAAAACGTGCACTTCAGGCTCAAGGAATAATTGAACCTTGTGTAGATGAAAAACGTGTTAATGAATTTGTAGATAGACCTGTTTACAATGTTCCATTCGATGTTGCTTTTGCAATTCAGCCTGTAAATGGACATGATGCTTATATTTCATACAATTTTGAAACAGATCCTAAAAAAATCAAAGCAAAAGTTTCTGATTCAGGAAATATAAACTACAAAGATTGGAATCAGATTCAAAATGTTATTGCAGGACAACCTCTTGCACAAAAAATTCTTGCAGAAAGAGGAAAAGGTGGAAAAACTGTATTTGGAAGATACCTTGAAGCTACAAATGGAAAAGATATTCAGATTCAACTTGGTCAGAATGTCAGTCTTGATCGTGATGGGGTAACAATCAAAGCTGATATTGACGGTGAAGTTATGCTTATAAACGGAAAAATAACTGTAGAACCTGTTAAATATCTTGATTCTGTAAATGTAAAAACTGGTGATGTAAAATTTGTTGGAACTGTAATTATTAAAGGTTCTGTCGAAGAAGGATATAAAGTAGAAGCAACGAATATTGAGATAAATGGAATTGTTGATAAATCACGACTTGAAGCCACAGGAAATATAATTGTTCGTCAGGGAATTTTTGGTAAAGGTGAAGGTTATGTAAAAGCTGGAAAGTCCTTGTGGGCTAAATTTATCAATGATACAACTGTTGAAGTTGAAGAAAATGTTATCGTTTATGATTCAATTGTAAACAGTAATATCACTGCAATGAAGAATATTGTTGTTAAAGGTAAAAAAGCTCAAATTATTGGTGGTCATCTTCTTGCCACACAAGAAATTTGTGCTAGGAAAATAGGTTCTCCAGGCGGTGGAGCTGAAACAATTCTAGAAGTAGGAATTGATCCAAGAGCAAAAAAACGACTTGAAGAACTACAGACAATGCAGGCAAGAAGTACAAAAGATTTTGAAAACATTGATTTGGATATAAAAAATCTTGAACAGCAAAAAAAATTGCGCAAAAAACTTCCGCATGAAAAAGAGGAAAAATTACGCCTTCTTAAAGAAAAATGCGATCAGATTACAATTGATTTGGAACAGATGACAAAAGAAATCGATTCTATTCAAAAGCATCTTAAAGAACTCAAGGCTGTTGGAAAAGTTAAGTGCGAAGATACGATTTATTCTGATGTAAAAATTTATGTTCGTGACGCCTGTGATGAATTCAAAATGGAATGCAAAAAAGTTACCGTTTTCTATGATGATGTAAATAAACTTTCAAAGCGCGGTCCTTACGAACCACCTTCATTGCAGGAGGACGAACCAGATGGCTATAGCTCCAATTGACCTGCAAACAATGTATTCACAATTATCAAATGTTTCAAAAACTCTGTCTACTTCGCAGCAAGCTCAATTGACAGAAGCAATGCAACAGCAGTCTAAAATTCAACGTGAAATAGAAAACGCTTCAAAAGTTCAGCAGACTTCAAATGAAAAGGCAAATGCAAAAAATATAAATCAAAATGGTTCAAATTCTCAAAGTTTTCAAAATTCAAAAAGAGACAAATCAGAGTTAGATGAAAATATTGAAAATCAAGAAAATGAACAAGTTTCTAAAGCAAACGATTTATCATACCTTGGAATGGGCAGAATTATTGATATAAAGAGGTAGAAAATGCTTGTAAATTTGGCTTTGTTTTTTTCAATTATAAGTGTCTCAATAATGATTATCATTTTGTTTAAATTCAAAAAATTGTTTTCCACAGATTCAATCATTGAAAAAACACGCGATAGAATGAATAAACTGATTGCTGATATAAATCGAAATGCGAATAATGATATTGAACTGTTAAATGAATCAACTAGAAGAATTCGTGTCTTGTTAAAAGATGCAGATGAAAAAATGCAGAGTTTCAATGAGGCTACAGAACGCCTTCGTGAAATGATTGCAGAAACCGAAAAAGTTTCAAAAAAATCAAAAATCAAAAGAATTGCTGAAAGTGCAATTTATTCTGATGCTCAAAAAAAATCTGTTCAAGAGAAAATTAAGCAGAAAAAAAATGTTCCGCATGAAAAAACTTTTATTGATCCAAATTCGTCCTATGAAGTTACGAATAATGAGAGTTTAGGAGCACTTTTTGATGAAAATGATTTAGTTTTAAAAGATGAAACAAAAGTGACTGCCGAAGGAGCAGCTTACAAAGAAGTACCTCTAATTATCACAAAAGTTTATGATGATAATGTGGCATTAAATGCAAATTCTGACAATTCGTTAGGAACAAAAGTTTCAAGAATGTATGCAAATGGAATGACAGTGGAAGAAATTGCTTTGGAATTAGACTGTTCAACATCTGAAGTACAGTTTATTATAGATATGGGGTTGTAAAAACAATCCCAAAAAATGAAGAAATACGAGGTAAAATCAATGAAAGTAAAAAAACAGAAATTCGGTGTTTTATGTGACGGCACAAAAGTGCATCTTTATACAGTGTCAAACAATAGAATGTCATTTTCCTGCACAGATTATGGATGCACGCTGACAAGCATTGTGTTAACTGGAAAAAAAGGAAAAACAACTGATGTTTTGCTTGGATATTCCACTTTGGATGGATATATAAATTCAAATTATTGTTTTGGTTCGATAGTTGGACGCTTTGCAAATAGAATTGGAAAAGCTGTATTCAGTTTAGACGGCAAAGATTATCCTTTGGATAAAAATGACGGTCCAAATACATTGCACGGTGGTTTTTCAGGTTATGATAAAATGATGTGGAAAGGTGAGATTATTGAACATGACAAATATTGCGGAGTAAAATTTACAAGAACTTCAGTTGATGGAGAACAAGGCTTTCCTGGAAATGTAGAAATTTCTATCACTTATCTTCTTGATGAAAATGACAATCTTTCTTGCATTTATAATGCCACTACAGACAAGGCAACTCCAATCAACATTACAAATCATGCTTATTTTAACCTAAAAGGAAATGGAAATATTGGAGATCATACATTGCAGATGAATTCTTCTAAGATTCTTGAAGTAAGTTCAAAACTAATCCCAACTGGAAATATTCTTGATGTAGAAGGAACTCCATTTGATTTTACAGAAGAAAAGAAAATTGGAAAGGATATAAAAGAAGTAGGTGTGGGTTATGACCATTGTTATGTAACAGAAAAATATGACCTTTCAGATAAGCAATGTGGTTGTCCTCTTGATGATTCTGATCTTGTGGAATTCTGTACAGTTAAAGAACCTGAAACAGGGCATCAGATGTCTGTTTACACTAATATGGAAGGTTGTCAATTCTATACAGGCAACTATATAAAAGGAATTTGCGGAAAACAGGGCAAAATTTATGCAAGTCATGATGCTTTCTGTCTTGAAACTCAGGCATTCCCAGATTCACCAAATCAAAAAGATTTTCCATCGTGCATTTTACAACCAGGACAAGTGATGAAGGCGAAAACAATCTATTCTTTTAAATATTAAGTTATTTGAAATATTTTTGTTTATAATTCTCAAAAAAAGTGTTATTATATAAGGACATCTCTTAAAAAAAATACATATCGGAGATGTCCTAAATTATGTGAGGTATGTAATGGATGTACAGTTACAGGAATTGATTGATAAAATCAAAAAAGATGGCGTTGCATCAGCTGAAAATGAAGCTGCAAAGATTGTTGCAGAAGCAGAAAAAAATGCAGAAAAAATTATTGCCGATGCTCAGGAAAAAGCAGACGAAATTGTAAAAAATGCAAAGGCTGAAACAGAAAGAATGGAAAAAGCCAGCGAAGAAGCAATTGTTCAAGCGGGAAGAAATATGCTTCTTTCTTTTAAAGAGTCAATTCTCAGTGAATTAGATGGATTAATTAAAACAGAAACAGAAAATGCTCAAACAAAAGAAATTCTGGCAAAATTAATACCTGAAACTGTTAAGGCTTGGTCAAAAAATGCAGATGCCTCTGAACTTTCAGTTTTGCTTTCTGAAAAAGATTTAAAATCTTTGGAATCATCATTGATTAGCGAATTGAAAGGGGAGATCGCAAAGGGTCTTGAAATCAAACCTGATAAAACATTGGCTTATGGTTTTAGAATTGGTGTAAAAAATGGTGCTGCATATTATGATTATTCTGCAGAAAGTTTGTCAGAAATGTTTGCAGCATATCTTAATCCAAAAGTTGCAGCATTAATCAAAATTGCCGCAAAGGATGAATAATAGTGGCTTATTATTATTTGATTTCACAATTGCCGAATATCAGTTCTCAGGAAAGTAAATCTGCTTTGCCACTGAATACAGTTTCTTTTAAGGAATTAGCTTGCAGATTTATTTCCGAACAGGAAAAACAGATTGTGAATTCACTTTCTTTAGTTCCTTCTAAAGAATTGGAATCAACGGGTTCTGTTTTTTTGGATACTTGGTACGAAAAAGAAAGAAATCTACGTTTTGCACTTGCTCAAATTCGTGCTCAAAAAATGAAAAAGGATTCAATTCCTCTTCCAGCTGGAATTACCGCTGACATCATTTCTGCTGCAAGAACTGCGGTAGGAATGGACAGTCCATTGAGTGCAGAACAGTTTCTTTATGATTACAGGTTACGTCTGCTCGATGATTTACGTCCTATGGACAATTTTTCGATAGATGCAGTGTACGCCTACGGCTTGAAATTGATGCTCGTTGAAAGAATGAGAAAATTTGAAGTTGAAAACGGAAAGACATCTTATCATAAGATTTACGATACAATTTTGGATGGAGATAAATAATGACGGATACAAAAGCAAAAGTAGTCGGCATTAATGGAAACATGATAACTATTGAATTCGATGGTAATGTTTCTATGAATGAAGTTGGCTATGTAAATGTTGATGGAAAAAAACTGCGTGGTGAAGTTATTCGTATTCGCGGAAATAAAGCACAAATGCAGATTTTCGAAATGACACAAGGAATAAAAGCTGGTGATACAGTAGAATTGGCTGGTGATCTTCTTTGTGCTGAGTTAGGACCTGGACTTCTTGGTCAAACTTTTGATGGATTGCAAAATCCTCTTCCTCTTGTAGCAGAAAAAGCTGGTTTCTTCCTTGAAAGAGGTGTTTATGTAGATTCTCTTCCTCGTGATAAAAAATGGGATTGGACTCCAACTGCAAAACCAGGTGATAAAGTTTTGCGTGGTGATTCTATTGGTTCAGTTCCAGAAGGACCTTTTACACATAAAATTCTTGTTCCATTTGATTTACTTGGAATGTATGAAGTTGTTTCTGTGGCACCACAAGGAAGTTACACAATAGAAGAAACAATTTGTGTTGTCAAAGATGAAAAAGGCAATACTCATGATTTAAAAATGGCATTCAAATGGCCAGTAAAACGTGCTGTTGATTGTTATGCAGAACGTCTTGCACCAAGTGAGCCGATGGTTACTCAAGTTCGTCTTATTGATACATTCTATCCTGTATCAAAAGGAGGAACATATTGTATTCCTGGACCTTTTGGTGCTGGAAAAACAGTTTTGCAGCATACAACGAGCCGTAATGCAGACGTTGATATCGTAATTATTGCTGCCTGCGGTGAACGTGCTGGTGAAGTAGTAGAAACAATCAAAGAATTCCCTGAATTAAAAGACCCAAGAACTGGCCGTTCATTGATGGAAAGAACAATCATTATTTGTAATACATCTTCAATGCCAGTTGCAAGCCGTGAAGCGTCTGTTTATACATCTGTAACTCTGGCTGAATATTATCGTCAAATGGGATTACACGTTTTGTTATTGGCTGATTCTACAAGTCGTTGGGCACAGGCTTTACGTGAAATGTCTGGACGTTTGGAAGAAATTCCTGGAGAAGAGGCATTCCCTGCATATCTTGAATCTTATATTGCAGCATTTTATGAACGTGCTGGAATTGTACGACTTCGCGATGGTGGTGTTGGTTCTGTTACAATCGGTGGTACAGTTTCACCAGCTGGTGGTAACTTTGAAGAACCTGTAACTCAGGCAACACTTAAAGTTGTTGGCGCTTTCCACGGTCTTTCTCGTGAACGTTCTGACGCTCGTAAATATCCTGCAATTGACCCAATCATTTCATGGTCAAAATATAAATCAGTTTTACCAGAAGAATGGGTTTCTTTTGCAAGAAAAGTTTTCCTCTCTGGTGTAGAAGTAAATCAGATGATGAAAGTAGTTGGAGAAGAAGGTACAACTACAGAAGATTACATAGAATATCTTAAGAGTGATTTTTTGGATGCAGTTTATATGCAGCAGAACTCTTTTGATGAAATTGATGCAGCAGTCAGTGTTGAACGTCAGAAATACACTTTCAAAAAAGTTGTTCAAGTTCTTGGTTCTGATTTTGCACTCGAAGATAAAGATTCAGCTAGAAACTTTTTTAATCAGCTTAGACAGAAGTTTATTGACTGGAATTATTCTCTTTGGAATTCTGAAAAATTTATTTCTGCTGAAAAAGATGTTGATGCTCATATTGCAAGTGCAAACGGAAAAGTTCGTGATTATGTTGCACAGTTGCTTAAGGATGGTGAATAATGAATAAAGTATATAGTAAAATTGAATCCATCGTTGGTAGTGTAATTACAGTAAAAGCAGATAATGTAGCTTATGGAGAATTGGCAGAAATTGAAACACGTTTCGGAAAATCTCTTGCAGAGGTAAACAAGATTGATGGAGATGTTGTTTCGCTTCAGGTTTTTGCTGGAGGACGTGGTATTTCAACTGGTGATCATATCAAATTTTTAGGACATCAGATGGAAGTATCTTTTTCTGATGATTTGCTTGGTAGAATATTCAATGGTTCTGCTCAACCTCGTGATAACGGGCCTGCTTTGGCAGATTCTCTTGTTACAATTGGTGGACCATCTGTAAATCCGTCTAAACGAATTATGGCAAAACGTATGATTCGTACTGGTATTCCTATGATTGATATGTTCAATACATTAGTTGTATCACAAAAACTCCCGATTTTCTCTATTTCGGGTGAGCCATATAATCAGCTTTTGGCAAGAATCGCAATGCAGGCAGAAGTTGATGTTATCGTTTTGGGCGGTATGGGTCTTAAATATGATGATTACTTGTATTTCAAAAAAACACTCGAAGATGGTGGAGCGCTTTCAAAAACTGTAATGTTTATGCACACAGCTGCAGATCCAACTGTTGAATGTCAAAAAATTCCAGATCTTTCTCTTGCAGTTGCTGAACAGTTTGCCCTTAAAGGAAAAGATGTACTTGTACTTCTTACAGATATGACAAACTTTGCAGATTCTATGAAGGAAATTGCCATTACACAAGAGCAGGTTCCTTCTAACCGAGGTTATCCTGGAGATTTGTATTCTCAGCTTGCAAGCCGTTATGAAAAAGCTGTTGATTTTGATTCTGCTGGTTCTGTAACAATTCTTGCTGTTACTACAATGCCTGGTGATGATGTAACACATCCGGTTCCAGATAATACAGGATATATCACAGAAGGACAGTATTATCTTAAAGGCGGACGAATTGAGCCGTTTGGTTCACTTTCTCGACTTAAACAGAATGTAAACGGTTCTACACGTCCAGACCATCGTGCGTTGATGGATGGTATGATTCGTCTTTATTCATCATACAAAGATACTCTTGAAAAGAAATCTATGGGTTTCAATATGAGTAAATGGGATGAAAAATTGCTCGAATATGGTAAAAAATTCGAAGATAATATGATGGATTTGTCAAAAAACATTCCGCTTGAAGATGCTCTTGATTTAGGATGGAAAATTCTTGCAGATTGTTTTGAACCTGAAGAAACCGGTTTGAAATCTTCATTAATCGAAGAATACTGGCCTAAATAGTTCGTACTTTTCGTTATAAAAAAAGCGTTGTACGAAAAACTAATCTTTGTTTAAAGGAAAAAGTGAATGGCGAAAATTAAGCTGACAAAAAATGAGCTGAAAGTTCAAAAAGATTCTCTTAAAATGTTTAAGCGTTATCTTCCGACACTTATGCTCAAAAAACAACAGCTTCAGACTGAAATCCGCACAATAGATGCCAAAGCAAAAGAAGTTCGTCAGGCAAGAGTTGAACTTGAAAAAGAGTTTGACGCCTGGATTGCCGTTTTTGGAGAACAAGAAGCTTTTACCAAAGATATGGTTACTGTCAAAAATATCAAAAAAGGAACTGGAAATATTGCTGGTGTTACGATTCCAATTTATGAAGGTGCCGATTTTTCACGCGGAGATTATGATTTATATGAAACTCCGCTTTGGGTTGATATGGCAGCAGACAGAATGGAAAAAGCTTTGTCTTTGGATTTGGAAGCAGAAGTCCTGGATGAACAAGTGCGTCTTCTTTCTCAGGAGTTGCGCACAACAACACAAAGGGTAAATCTCTTTGAAAAAGTGAAAATTCCTGAAGCAAAAGCAAATATTAAAAAGATTTCTGTTTATCTTGGTGATGAACAGACTGCAGCTGTAGTTCGAAGCAAAATTTCTAAGAAGAAATTGCAGGCAAAAATTGATGAAGAACAGGAGGCACAAAAATGATTGAATCAATGAAAAAAGTCTCTATTGTACTTCTCAATAAAGAAAAACAAGAGGCTTTGAAAAAATTAAGGAAGCTTGGACTTGTTCATTTGGAAAAAATTGAAGGTTCGAGTGAAAAACTTAATGCATTCAAAGAATATACCAACAATGCAAATCTCAGTGAAAGTGTGCTTGGAGAAATCAAGATTCCAAAAAAAGAAAAACAAAATCAATCATCTTTGGAAAATGAAAAAGTTATTTCTTTGTGTTCACAGATTGTAGCAAAAACTGAACGCAAGAAACAACTTATGGAAGAAATTTCTTCGGATGCAACAGAACTTGAAAGGTTTGCAAATTGGGGTAGTGTAAGTTTAGAGGATTTTGAATATCTTAATCAAAAAAATATTCAGTTGAAACTTTATGAAGTCCCAGTAGAAAAATATTCTGAGATTGATAATGATATTCAGACAATACTTGTAAACAATGACAAAAAAAATGTAAGATTTTTGATTGTGAACGGTGGTGAAGGTCGTCCTGAAAAATTGATGCCTCAAGCTTTTGAAGTTCCATTTCCAAGAATGTCAACAAAATTTTTGGAAGAGGAAATCAAAAAAGATGAACAGGAGATTGTTCAAATCGAAACATTTTTCAAAGAAAATATCAAATATCTAGATTCAATCAAAAAGTTTAAAAAAGATTTGGAGAAAGATATTGAATTTGAAAATGTTAATGCTGGAATGCAGAATGAAGGTGAAACTGAAACTTCTCTTGCATGGATCACCGGTTTTGTTCCTAGTGATGACATTCAAAAGCTTATTGATAGTTGTAAACAAAACAATTGGGCTTTGGCTTATGAAGATGCACAAAAAGATGACAGCGAGGTTCCGACAAAACTTAAGAATAATAAGTTTGTCAGTTTGATTTATCCGCTTACAGACTTTTTAGGAACGGTGCCTGGATATAATGAATATGATATTTCAGGCTGGTTTCTGCTGTTCTTCACAGTTTTCTTTGGAATGATTTTTGGTGATGGTGGATATGGACTTTTAGTTTCAATTGTAAGTTTGCTTTTGATTTTCAAAAGTAAGATTGCTAAAAAGCCTGTACAGCCTTTACTGATGCTTGCTCTTCTTGTTGGAGGTGCAACTGTAGTTTGGGGCATTGTAACTTGCACATGGTTTGGAATTCCTGTGGAAAATCTTCCATCCTGGCTTAAAAATATTTCAATTCCACTTGTTTCTAATGCTTACAGTGAAAAAATCTGGCAGCCTTTCTGGGTTACTCAAGAAGGTGTCGGATTATCAAAAGACCAGAATTTACAGATTTTCTGTTTTGCTCTTGCTTTGATTCAGCTTTCAATTGCACATATTAAAGCAGCAAAAAGAAATATAGTAGAAAAAAATCCACTGAAAGCGCTTGGTGATGTTGGTTCTCTGCTTCAGCTTGTGGGAATGTTCTGGATAGTTCTTTCGATGGTTGTAAATTCGAAAGTCTTCGTAATGCTCGGAAATATTGGCGATATTCCTGTCGGTAAAATTGAAGTTTCACTTATAGCAGTTGGTTTTGTGATGAGTTTTATTTTCTCTAATTATGATGGAAACATTGGAAAATCAATTCTTGAAAGTTGTAAGAACATTATTTCAGTTTTGCTTGGAGTTGTAAATGTTTTCTCTGATATTGTTTCTTATATCAGATTGTGGGCTGTTGGTTTAGCAGGAGCAGCAATTTCTGACACTGTAAACACAATGGCAGGTCCAATTTTGGGACATGCAATTTTGTTTATTGCCGCAATTGCTTTATTAGTGTTTGGTCATGGACTAAACATGGTTTTAAATCTGCTTTCTGTAATTGTACATGGAGTTCGTTTGAATACTTTGGAATTTTCAACACATCTTGGAGTTTCATGGTCAGGAAAAAAATACGAACCATTTAGTGAAAATAAATAAAAAGAACTTGTAGATTATCAAGTTATAAATAATTGGTGACTGCATGTCACGAGGAGTTAATATGGAATTTTTTGGAATGTTGGGTGCTGCTATTTGTATGGGTATTGCTGCTATCGGTTCTGCAATTGGAATTGGAATTGCAGGTCAGGGAGCTATTGGAGCCTGGAAACGATGTTATATGAATAATAAACCAGCTCCTTTCATTTTGACTGTATTTGCCGGTGCACCATTGACACAGACAATTTACGGTTTCCTTTTGATGTCAATTAAACTTAAAACTTTAGGTGCAGAAAATCCTGGAATGGCACTTGGTCTTGGAATAGCATCAGGTCTTGCAATGTGTTTCTCTGCAATTGCACAGGGAAAAGCAGGTGCTGCAGGTTCTGACGCATTAGGAGAAACTGGAAAAGGATTTGCACAGTACATTATGGTAGTAGGATTGTGTGAATCAGTAGCATTGTTCGCAATGGTATTCTCGATGATTGCATAGTTATAATTCTTTATAACTATGAAAAACGAGGAAGTCAAGGCCGAAGAGCGACCGAAGGGAGCGCGCCTTGACGCCTCGTATTGCAAACCTGTTGACTTGTAATAAACTTCACCGCAGAAACTGTGAAGAAATTTTAAGTAATCTTGATTGATTGTTATGAACTTCAAGTTGTTCTGCAGTGAAAACATTTGTGCCCCTAAAAAAAATTAAGGCTGTCTGAAACCAAGCAACCTGTCTTTAATCTTCATCTCTTTACGGATTGAAACCGCAGGTTAATGGAGACCTTCTAAAAACAAATGTAATACAGTACCATAGTGAAGTCAAGAGTTTTTTATATCAGCTACAGAATAATATTTGTGTAAAAAATAATTGACAGATATTATTTTTAGTATATAATACTAATTGCGAATAAATCCTAATAAGACTTAAATACAACACTTAATTTTTACTGGAGAAAATTATCAAACGAAATACTGTTCAGTCGCAGATTATTTTAGAAACTGTTCAAAAAATGCACTCACATGTTACTGCAGAGGAAGTTTTTATGCAGATTCAAAATAGTCATCCGAATATCAGTCGGGCAACTGTTTACAGAAATCTTAACATTCTTTACGAAGAAGGAAAAATCGGTCGAATTTCTGTTCCTGATAACGCTGCAAAATTCGATTTTATGCCAGCTCATCATTATCATGTTCGTTGTGAAAAATGTGACAAACTTTTCGATGTAGATATGAACGATTTTGATTCTGTTGAAGAGGATTTAAAAAGAAAAATTAAAAATGACAATGGTTTTACATTTACAGGCTGCGACATAATTTTTAAAGGAATTTGCCCGGAATGTAAAAAATCTGCAAAAATTTAAAAAGGAATATCCGGTAATTAAAAAATTGCCGTTTTATTCATAGTTTGCGTTGCAAACAATTTCGGAGAAAAATCTCCAATTTTATGATACCGATTATTATTCGGTCAGGAGGAATTATGAGAAGTATTACGACTTTAGATTTACAGTATGCACACCGTTTTTACGGATTTCAGGGAGAAGCACAATATTTACACGGACATACTGGAAAACTTACAATTGAAGTTGAAGATTCCATCGAGAAAGGCGTAAATATGGTTTATCCTTGCAATGAAATTCAAAAAACTGCATGGGAAGTTTTAAAGAATTTTGATCACGCCTTAATCTTGCGGGAAGATGATCCTCTTTTGCCTGCAATTTTGAAAGTTTATGAAGAACAAGGAATTAAAAACGGTGCGCCTTCAAACAAAATGAAAGGTCCTGCATTTAAAACTGACCTTGCAACCGCATATCCTGACTGCCGACTTGTTGTTACAAAAGAAACAATGACAGTTGAAGGAATGATAAAAATAGTTTATGACCTTCTAAAAGACAAACTTAACATTGCAAAACTTACATTCACAAGCGGTGTAAACGCAGCAAGCCAAGAATTTGAAGTAAAAACACAAAAAGACAGATGCCCATTATGCGGAGTTGAACTCGATGAAAATGGAGTTTGTCCAAAATGCGGCTATAAAAAACACTAATTTAAATATAAATTAAGAATAATCTTAATTGCATTAAAAAATTATAAGCGGACTTGTGGTTTTTCAATTTTGAAGTGCCCCCAATTATTGGACACTTTAACTAGGCTGATTTTAAGGACTGATTTCTGAATTGTAAAGGGGGCAGTTCTTTTAATTTAACCTTAATTCTTTTTTATATTTTTGTAGTTGTTTTTCAAGTTCTGAAATAATAAAATCAATATTCTCCGAATTCACTTTTACTCCAAATAATTCGTCTCCAGCTTTTTTACGAATTTCATTCTGTTCATCTTCTGTCCCAAATAATACTTTCTCAACTATCAAACCGAGAGCCGGGCGATAATGAGAACCTTCAAAGTAATATCTGGAATCCTGACAATAATTGTTAAGTGTTGAAAAATTGTAAAATTCACAATTTTGAGCAACCTTTCGGAGAAAATCAAGATAGCCATCTTGTATGCTATCGATATATGTTGTTACATATATTGGATTTGTTAATAAAATCAGGTGTATATTTTTTTCTTTACACAGCTTATAAATATTTTCAATATCTTTATATGAATCAATTTGTGTATATGTTACTCCCTGATGAGCCGATGGGAAAGATTGTGCCTCCATACCAAGATTATAGCTTAAATTGTTTTGGTAAACCCCAAAGTCATAAAAACTATTATGATTGGCTTTATGTTCAGATGGATCATAAGTGGTTACTTCTTTGATAATTGAAACTGCAGGTAAAGACATAAAATATGGTTTTAAAAATGCTATTTTATTATTCTCAAAAACTTGATAGGGCATTCTTAATAGCTGATTATAATGCTCCTCAATTGAAGAATACATTGCAATATCATCAAAGCCAAGAATAACCATATCTATTGAAACTCCATTTTTAAGAAATGTTTCAAGAGTTAGAAGATGCTCTGATGGTAATCCCATTGAATAAGTCATATTGTACCAATTTAATTTTTTGCCATCTTTTTGGGAAGGTAGTAAAGCTGGTGGGATATTTCCTATTCTTGAAGAACCAAGAATATAAGCATTGAATTTATTAGGATTTTGAATTATATATTTTGTTTTTACAAAATTTTTATTAGGTTCTGCTGAGGTAAAACGGATATTGTTCCAATGAAAAATATTATATGTGTCATAATGAATAATGAAAACACAAATTAGGGAAACTACAGAAACTAAAATACTACATCGTAGTAAGAATTTACGCATTTAAAACCTCATTAAAAATTCTGATATATAAAATTTGTTGAATAAGTGATAGGTTTGAAGAAATAAATAAAAAATATCAATGTAAGATATAACATCCAACGAACAATCGCTTTTTTTGAGCGAATTAGTTGGATTCCTTCAGTTTTTTCTGTAATTAATTCGCAGATGATAAATATCACAAGTAAGAATATAACTTTGCTCATTTCTGAAAAACCACCGAAATTTTCATCATTTAAAGCAAACAGAATACGAAGAGCCTCTTTCATACCTAAATTACCCTTTATCACAAAGAACTGACTAATGTTCTGTGGAACTTGTGCTATTTTACTGATTACAATTCCTGCTTCTTGAAGATTATTTGAACGGAAGAAAATCCAGGCAAATGTTACAAGACAGAACGTAATAAAGATTCCTATGAATGACGGAACTTTTATTTTTTCCCAGAACGATTTTGTAGCTCTACCGATACATTGGAAGATTCCGTGTAATAATCCCCAAATAACAAAATTCCATGTGGAACCATGCCAAATTCCGCTTACTAAAAAAGTAATCAGAATATTCAAATAAATACGCGGAAGTGCAACACGGCTTCCACCAAGCGGAATATACACATAATCTCGAAGCCATGAACTGAGGCTAATATGCCATCTTCGCCAAAATTCTCCCACCGACTTTGAAAGATATGGATGATCAAAGTTTTTCCCAACATCAAAACCAAGATATCTTGCAATTCCTATTGCCATATCGCTATAGCCCGAAAAGTCACAATAAATCTGAAATGAATAAAGAACTGTAGCAAGAAGAATTGCTAGTCCATATCCATCATTAACGTTTCCATAAACATAATTTACATAAACTGCAATTCTATCTGCAATACATAACTTCTTAAACATACCCCATGCAAAAAGTTTCATTCCATCAGTTGCGTTGTTATAATCAAAATTTCTTACATTTTGAAATTGAGGAATAAGATTGCCTGCACGTTGTATTGGGCCACTCGAAATTATTGGGAAAAAACTGATAAAAAGAGCAACGTTTAGAAAGTTTTTTTCTGAAGGAATTTTCTTTGTATAAGAGTCGACTATATAACTAACACTTTGAAATGTAAAAAATGAAATACCAAGTGGGAAAATCCAGTGTGTATGAAGAATCAAAGGGCAGTATTTAATTGCAAATAAAGGTGCTATATCAGCTATTAGAAAAAGAATAAAAATGGTTTTATTCTTACAAAGTCTTCCTGCAATGTAAGAAACGATGATTATGTAGAAAAGAAAAGATAAAAATCTTAAATCCGCAAAAGCGTAAAAAACAAGACTTGCAGCCAAAAGTAAAATGTTCTGTATTAAGACTGGATTTTTAGAAACTCTTGCGATTATGTGATATAACACTACAAGAATTAGAAAGAAGATTGCAAATGATATTGAAATGAATGACATATAACTCCGAATTTTGATAGTATACAAACACTATCAATTTCACTATAGCACAAACACTATCAGTTAGACAAGTTGTAACTATCTAAAACATATCAAAATTGATAGTATGGATAATGAGCCAACAAAATTAGAGAAAACTGTAATAGATAACATCAGAAGGATTAGACAGGAGAAAGGAATTTCGCAGCTTAGGCTTTCAATTTTCTGCGGTACTTCTGCAAGTTATATTGGTCTTATGGAAACTTATAAAAATATTCCAAAACTTTCTACAATTGAGCGAATTGCAGAAGCTTTGGATGTGCCGGTATTAGAGTTATTTTCGTCATCTGAAAAGACAGATACTCTATCAAATAATGAAGAAGAAAAAGAATTAGAACGCAAAGAAAGAATCCGAAATCATATAAAAAGTGAAATTATAAATAAAATAAGTAGTAATTTGGATGATATTCTGCAAATGATATAAAAAAAGACTGCCGATTTCTCGCCAGCCTTTCAAAAATGTTATTTTGCTTTTACAAAAATTACTTAATCAACGCATGATATTTCTGCAAACTCTTTACGCTTCCTTCTCTCCGTTCGGGCACTTTGTGCCCTCTCTACCGAGTTTTAGCAGAGCCAAAACTCGCACCTATTTTATCATTGCATGATACTCCTGCAGCGATTTTACTCCACCTTCGCCACCGTTACCATTCTTTACCGCCTCAATTCCCTTTACAGCTGCAACAGCCCCAGCGAGCGTTGTGATGTAGCTTACCTTGTATTTGAGGCACACTTTGCGAATTGTTTTGCGGTCTTCTGCGTAGTTGCGCTTTGCCTTTGGTGTGTTGATTACAAGACAAACTTCCTTGTTCATAATCAAATCTACAACATCCGGGCGACCACCACCAATTTTGTTTACAACTTCGCATTTAATTCCGTTTGCATTGTAGAAATCGGCAGTTCCCTGAGTGCCCACAAGAGTAAATCCCAAATCTTTGAGAGTTTTTCCAATCATCAAAACCTGGTCTTTCTGGCTTTCCTTGTTGCTCAAAGAAATCAAAACTTTTTTGTTTTCCCAGGCAGCAGGCGCATGAGGCAACTCACTTCCAGCTGCTTCCTGAGATTTGTAGAATGCCAGAGGGAAAGTTTCAGCAAGTCCCAAAACTTCACCAGTCGAACGCATTTCAGGTCCCAAAATCGGGTCAACTCCAGGGAATCGGCTCCAAGGCAAAACAGCCTCTTTTGCTCCATAATATGGAATCACCTTGTCTTTAAGCCCAAGACTTTCAATAGTTTCACCAAGCATCAGACGTGTTGCAAGGCGTGCCATCTGAGTGTCGCACACTTTTGAAACAAGCGGAACAGTTCTTGAAGCACGAGGGTTAGCCTCAATTACATAAACTTTGCCTTCTTCAATAGCGTACTGCATATTCATCAAACCGCAAACCTTCAAAGCCGAAGCAATCTTCTTTGTATATTCTTTGATTGTAGCAAGGTTATCAGCCGGAATTGAAACAGGAGGAATTACACAAGCAGAATCCCCAGAATGAACGCCTGCAAGTTCAACATGTTCCATAACAGACGGAATGTAAACATTTTTACCGTCAGACAGAGCATCAGACTCACATTCCAAAGCGTTTTTCAAGAATCGGTCAATCAAAAGCGGACGGTCAGGAGTTACACCAACAGCTTTTGCAACATATTCTTTCAAAGTATTTTCATCATAAATGACTTCCATACCGCGACCGCCCAAAACAAACGAAGGACGAATCATAATAGGATAGCCGATTTTATCAGCGCAAGCCTTTGCTTCTTCAAAATTGATAGCCATTCCGCTTTCAGGCATAGGAATTTCAAGTTTTTCCATCATGTGGCGGAAAATATCACGGTCTTCAGCAGCATCAATAGAATCAATAGAAGTACCAAGAACATTTACCCCATTTTCCTGAAGTTCGCGGGCAATGTTAAGCGGAGTCTGCCCTCCAAACTGAACGATAACGCCCATCGGCTTTTCTTTTTCATAAATCTGCAAAACATCTTCAGTTGTAACAGGCTCAAAATAAAGCTTGTCAGAAGTGTCATAATCAGTAGAAACAGTTTCAGGATTACAGTTTACGATAATCGTTTCGTAACCCAATTCTTTAAGCTGCATAGCCGCATGACAGCAGCAGTAGTCAAACTCAATACCCTGACCAATTCTGTTAGGACCGCCTCCCAAAATCATAATCTTCTTTTTGTTGTCAGATGCTTTTGAAGTGTCTTTTGCATTGTATGTTGAGTAGTAGTAGTTTGCGTTTTCTACGCCTGATACAGGAACAGCAAGCCAGGCTTCCTTAATTCCAAGCGCATTTCGGCGGTCACGGATTGCTTTTTCAGAAACTTTAAGAATCTTTGACAGATATTTATCGCTAAAACCATCTTTTTTAGCCTGAATCAAAAGTTCATCAGATGGAACAGAACCAATGTTTTTAAGCATTTCTTCTTCCAGTTCCACAAGTTCCTTCATCTGCTGCAAGAAATAATCTTTTACATGAGTAATTTCAGAAAGTTTTTCAAGAGAAACACCTTTACGAATAGCTTCATAAAGCTGGAAATAACGCTCACTTGAAGCAACCTTAAGCATTTCGCAAAGTTCATCAGCCGATTTTTTATTAAAATCTTTTGCAAAACCAAGACCTGCACGACCATTTTCAAGCCCACGAATAGCCTTCTGGAAAGTTTCCTTAAAAGTCTTACCAATCGCCATAACTTCGCCGACAGCTTTCATCGAAGTACCAAGAGAATCTTCCACACCACGGAATTTTTCAAAAGCCCAGCGAGCAAATTTCAAAACAACATAATCCCCGTCAGGAGCACCGCCTGGAGTATATTTATCAAGAGTACCGTCGCGCCAGTAAGGAATTTCATCCAGCGTCAAACCAGAAGCAAGTTTTGCAGAAATCAGCGCAATCGGGAAACCAGTAGCCTTAGAGGCCAAAGCAGAAGAACGAGAAGTACGAGGATTAATTTCAATAATCACAATGCGGCCAGTTTTAGGATTATGAGCAAACTGAACATTCGTACCGCCGATAACGCCAATAGATTCAACAATCTTAAACGCCATCTTCTGTAGCTTTTCTTCCAGCTCTTTATCAATAGTCAAAAAAGGAGCCGAACAGAACGAGTCGCCAGTATGAACACCAACAGCATCAATATTTTCGATAAAACAAATTGCAACCATCTGATTTTTGGCATCGCGAACAACTTCCACTTCAAGCTCTTCCCAGCCAAGAATACTTTCTTCTATTAAGCACTGATGCGTCATCGACAAATCAAGACCGTTAGCTACGATAGTGCGCAATTCTTCAACATTGTAACAGAAACCGCCGCCTTGACCGCCCATAGTATAAGCCGGACGCACAACAAGTGGAAAACCGATTTCTTCAGCAATTTTTTCAGCACCTTCAATCGTGTGACAAATACCAGAACGAGGAGTGTCAATTCCAAGAGACTTCATAGTTTCCTTAAAAATCTCACGGTCTTCACCACGCTCAATCGCATCAAGATTAACACCAATAACCTTAACACCATATTTTTCAAGAATGCCAGCCTTGTTAAGCTCCATCGCCATATTCAAGCCAGTCTGACCACCAAGATTTGGAAGCAAAGCATCAGGGCGTTCCTTTTCGATAATCTGCGCAATTCGTTCAACATTCAGCGGCTCAATATAAGTAGCGTCCGCCATAACCGGGTCAGTCATAATCGTAGCAGGATTCGAGTTCACAAGCACAATCTTATAGCCCTGTTCGCGCAAAGCCTTACAAGCCTGAGTACCAGAATAGTCAAATTCACAAGCCTGCCCAATCACAATCGGCCCTGAACCAATAATCATAACTTT
>JALFAW010000188.1 GCA_022773305.1 Spirochaetia bacterium | reverse complement strand
GCAAGGATTGTAAGGGCTGGCGTAGCCAGTTCCGAAGCGTAGCGAAGGAATGAAGCGATAGCGGAACCCTGAAAAGCCTGTTTTTTGCGAAGCAAAAAGCCACCCAAAGAATAAAAATTTAAAACTCGACATTTGTCCTATTTAAAAAGACAACAAATTTCCTTTTTTGATTTGGGAAATCTGTTGTCTTTTTTTTACTCTTGTGTCCAAAATAAATCGTTGAGTGTGACTCCCAAAACTCTGCAAATACTAATGCACAAATTGATAGATGGGTTATAATCTCCGTTTTCTATTGCATTTATAGTTTGTCTTGAAACTTCAACTTGTTTAGCAAGTTCTTCCTGCGACATATCTTTCAGCGCTCTTGCAGCTTTTAGTTTAAGATTTTTCATTTGTAACTTCCTGTTTAAAACTTGTTTATTTTGGTCTAATTTCGAGCATTAGATTTTAAACTGTGGCAAGGATTGTAAGGGCTGGCGAAGCCAGTTCCGAAGCGTAGCGAAGGAATGTAGGCGCTTTGACGCCGGAACCCTGAAAAGCCTGTTTTTTGCGAAGCAAAAAGCCACCCAAAATATAAAAACTCGAAACACTGATTTTATTATAGATTGATTATAATCACGCTTCCATATCATTTTTTTTATCTTTACAGATTTTTATAATCAGATTTATTGTAATTATTAAAAGCATGATTGCTACAAAAAGATTTGTAAAAGGTGTGCCTAAAAGTCCTTCTTCTGTGATTGCTTTGTTTATTCCACCATTAATAAAAAAGATAACAATATTTATGATGGTCATGATAATGATAAAAATAATAAATCCAGTTTTTTTGTTGGATTGTGTAAAATATGCATCTTTCCAAATGCAAGTGATGACAAAGGCAGTGATTCCGGCTATTAATCCGCAGAAATTCCACAAAGCTGGTGTCATAAAAAGTGTCCCAAATGAAATGTCGATGCACATTGTCAAAATCTGCCAGAAACATAAAACTGTAAAACCAATTGTGCTGGCTTTTCCTCGTGCAGCTATTTGTCTTTCGTCATATTCAAATTGCTTTTTGCTTTTTTTAAGCAATTTAACGCTTACTATGCGAATGATAAAACAAACAATGAAAAATAAAAATAAACCAGCTATAAATCCGATTGCGAAAAAAGGTGATTTTTCCATAATAATAAACTCCATATCAAAAATATATTAAAAGATTTTGCATGTGGTTCTTTTAATATGGGAAATATAATACTAATTAGATATATTGTCAAGTATATAAGACAATTAGTAAAATAATAAGGACCAAAACAATTATTCTTCTGAGGTATTTGAAATATTTTCTTAAGTTAAAAACGAGGAATACAGGTAAAATCTTCTTTTCCGATACTTTTGAATATACATTGGAATTACCCCTTTTAAAATGTGCGATTAATGTGTATAATAATGTGGGTTTGAATTGATGGATACAAATTTCCAAGTTTTATGATAAATTCAGAATACCTTGTAAAACTGTTCGATCGCAACGTGTGAGAAAAGAGAATCGAGGATGAAACGAAGTACAGTTATAAAAATGATTAAAGAAACTTACTCTGTAGAGGCAGAATACTTGTGGGACGGAGAAACTCATGCAGTTTTCAGACATCCGATCAGCAACAAATGGTTTGGAATCATCATGGAAGTCAAGAAAAAAAATCTTCATATTTTGGACTATGAAAAAAGCGATGAAAGTGAAGATGTTATTAACGTAAAAGCAAATCCTATTTTTATAGAAGACTTACTTCATGAGGGATCTTTTCTGCCTGCGTATCACATGAACAAAAAAAACTGGGTAAGTATCAGACTTGAACTTATTAAAGAAAGTGCTCTGAAGAAATTTATAGATGAAAGCTGGAATCTGGTAAAACCAAAGGTTAAAAAGACAGGAGGTGTGATAAAAATTACGTCCGTGTAATTTTTATCACCAAGTTTATTTCGTGTTCTGCACTTCATAAACTTGGATACTCGCCATCCTGGCTCGCCGCTAACGCGGAGTTTTTAAAGGAGTGTAAGATAAAACCGCTAAAATAGCGCGGCTTTATCTTACACTGAACTGCTGTTCCTCATTAAATTACGGAACAGCGTAAAAAGTCAATCGATTGTTGAAACAATCTTCTTGACTTTTTATGGGAGATAAAATATGAATTTCAACAATCTTATAAAAGAAAGAGTTAGTTACAGAGGAAAATATCTGGAAGAACCAGTGAGCCGTGCTAATTTAAAAATAATTATGGAAGCGGGACTTGCAGCTCCATCTGGATGTAATCGTCAGACAACATCAATTGTTGCGGTTGACGATTCTAATTTATTAGCACAAATTCGTCCATTGATAAAGAGAGTAGGTTCAACTGCTCCTGCTTTGATTTTTGTTCTTAGTGAAAAAATTGTAAGTTATCATGGTAACTGCTACAGCGTTCAGGATTATTCTGCCGCTATCGAAAATATGTTACTTCAAATTACAGATCTTGGTTATGCAAGTTGCTGGGTTGAAGGATACATGACAGATTTTAAAGATGGTGTTGGAAAACATATTGCAGAAATTTTGAAATTAGATCCAAAATACGAACTTGTATGCTGTTTGCCTGTAGGAAAGCCTGCAGAAGAAATCAAAAGAGTAGAAAAGAAACCTTTTGAAGAAAGAGCATGGTTTAATTTAAGAAAATAGATTAATAAGGAATAAAAAAAACATGAAAGAATTTACTGCTTATTGTGGGCTTAATTGTGAAGTTTGCGAGGCTCGAATTGCCACTGTAAATAATGATAATCAACTCCGTAAAAAAGTTGCTATGGAATGGTCAGAATTGAATCATGTGGAAATTACGCCAGAAATGATAAATTGTTCAGGCTGTCGCATTGATGGAGTAAAGACACCGTTTTGTGACAAGTTCTGTGAAATAAGACAATGTGCTATGGCTAATAAATATGAGACTTGTGGAAGTTGTGCAGAAATGGATTCCTGTAAAAAATTAAAGATGATTACAGGCAATAACGCCGATGCTATGAAGAATTTAAAGGGTTAGAAAACAGATTATGCCATTGGTAAAAATTGAAATGCTTGCAGGAAAACCTCTTGAATATAAGAAAACAGTTTTTGATTGTGTTCATGAAGGCTTGATAGAAGCTTTTGGAATTCAGGTTTGGGATCGTTTCCAGAGAATTACGGAATATGATAAATCAAACTGGGAAATTCCTGAAGAAAAATCTGAAAACTTTATGATTATTGAACTTACAATTTTTCCAGGAAGAACTAAAGAACAGAAAAAAGCTGCTATTAAAATTATTACTGATAAACTTTCACAAAGACTGGATATTTCACCAACAGATATTTTTATAGTTATGAATGAACCGCCACTGGATAACTGGGGTATGGGCGGAAAACAAAAATCATAACAAATTCGATTTTACATTTGCGTGTATCTAGAAATTAATTTTGAGAAATACAAACAAAGTTTGTCGCTTACAAACAAGGTCTGTCCCTGATTTATGCACTTTTAGACTTTTTTCAACTTCGAATTAAGTATTTTGTGATAATGATCTATTTTACCTGCAAATTGTAACAGAGGGACTTTCAACATAGTGTTTAATCATATTCTACGCCTCGTAGATTTACAGTTTAACTTCCAGATGTTATTCTTAGTATTATTCTTTTAAGAGATGAGTATATAGATTCAACTTGATTTGAAAAAATGTAATAAAAACTCTGCCTAAAATAGCGTCAGAGATTTTATTCACAAATTCGCAGTACAAACTTTCTTATTATTGGAGTGAAATAATGAAAATTTTGGTTTTGAATGGTAGTCCAAAGAAAAAAAGTGACACAATGGTTTTGACAAATGCCTTTTTGCGTGGAATTGAAAAAAACGGTAGTCATGAGATTTTTGTTATGAACATTTTTGAAATGAAAATTTCATCTTGTCGTGGTTGTTTTGGGTGTTGGCAGGTGAAAAATAAACATTGTGTGATTGATGATGACCAAAATCAAATACTTGATTTATATCCTGAAATGGATTTGATTATCTGGAGTTTTCCCCTTTATTGTTATGGAATGCCGAGCCATATAAAAGCAGTTTTGGACAGAACTATTCCGCTAAATCAGATGAAGATGGAAATTGTTGATGGAAGAACGCGACATCTCCCAATGGTTGATTTTTCAAAAATTCATACTGTAGTGATTAGCGGTTGTGGTTTTCCTAATTATGAACATAATTTTGAAGGTCTGTCACGCCAGTGCGATTTATGTTTTGGAAATCTCACAAAAATATTTGTACCAGAAACTCCTTTGCTAAATATTCCAGAAGCAAAACCAGTTACTGAGCCAAAAGTTTTAGCATTTGAAAATGCAGGTGAAGAATATGCTAAAAATTTTTCACTTTCACCAGAAACTATAGAAAACTTGCAGAGTTTAATGATTAGTAAAGAAGATTACATAAGGAATATTTGATAATGAATGCAGAAAAAACGGGAAATCTGATTCGTAGTTTAAGGATAAAAAAAGGTTTAACGCAAAAAGAACTTGCACAAATGATTTGCGTAACTGACAAAGCAGTTTGTAAATGGGAAAAAGGACGAGGGTGCCCGAACATTACTTTAATATCGCAGCTATCAAAAGTTTTAGAAGTTGATATTCAAAGTATTTTACGAGGAAAAATGTGTAAAAATCAAAAAATTGGAGAAAATATGAATCATTTAAAATTCTATAAATGCCCAACATGTGGAAATCTTGTAACAAGTATAAAAGATGTTGAATTAAGTTGCTGTGGAAACATACTTTCTCCAGTGTCGGCACATACAAGCAACAATCCAAAGTATCAGCCAGTTATTCAGGAATTTGATGGTCAATATTCAGTAAAATTCAATCACCCTATGACAAAAAGTGATTATATCTCGCAAGTTATTGCCGTTCGTTATGATCAAATCATAACAGTAAATTTATATGCAGAATCAGAAGCATTATTTACGTTGCCACAAGTTCAAGGTTTACGACTTTTTGTTATTACAAATATGAGTGAACTTATTTCTGTTCTTATTTAGAAAGTAAGGTCTGTCCCTGATTTATTTTAGGGCGTGCCGGCTAAAGCCGTCGAGCTTTACGCACTTCCGCTATCGCTTCATTCCTTCGCTACGCTACGGAACGCCTTCGGCGGTGCTACAATCTCTCACGCTGAAAGCTCACAGGAAGGTTTATTTGATACTCAGAAAGTAAGGACTGTCCCTTTTTCATGTTCGTCACAAGAAATCTTTACCAATATCCCTTCTTTTCCTTCCTAAAAAAATTATATATACAAACTGATGCAACTACACACAACACAATAAAAGGGGACAACTCTTCTTTTAAACTTCATTCTAATTGAGTTTTAGAATAGCATTAAAGATACTTAGCCCATGTAAACTAAATTACCTTTGACGAAAAAGTGTTCAATATGAATCAGGGACAGACCCAGGTCAAACGCATTATAAAATGATTAGTTGTAATAGCTGGCTCCCGGTCGTGATTCACAGGTCAAAAACGCGCAATAATGCGCTAGACGTTTTTTGGGGCATGGAAACTATAATTGTAAATCTCGCTTTTTCCTGAGTTTTGGTAAAACTACAATTTCAGTTAATGAAGGTGAAGAATATATCGCCAAAACTCTCGGCTCGTGCAAACTATACGTTCTCTGGTATGACAATCTTACAGCACGAGCCAG
>JALFAW010000165.1 GCA_022773305.1 Spirochaetia bacterium | reverse complement strand
CAAAATGTTGGCGGACAAGGTGAATTGCGTCAACATTTTTTGGATATGGGAATTATTCCTGGTGCAGAAGTTACACTTGTCAAATTTGCGCCAATGGGCGACCCTATGGAATTGCAGGTTCACGGTTATGAATTGACACTCCGCCTTTCTGAGGCAGAAAAAATCCAGATTCAAAGAATTACAGAAAGGTCAAATAAACACGAGCGTATTCAAAAAATTCATACAAGTAATCATCCTGGACTTGGTGAAGATGGAAAATATCATCTCAAAGGTGACGGAACACCGCTTCCAAAAGGAACTTTGCTTTCGTTTGCGCTGGTAGGAAATCAAAATTGTGGAAAAACCACGTTATTCAATCAACTTACTGGTTCAAATCAACATGTAGGAAATTTTCCTGGTGTGACTGTTGATAAAAAAACTGGAGCAATCAAAAATCACGAAAATACAGAAGTTACCGATTTGCCTGGCATTTATTCCATGTCGCCATACACAAGCGAAGAAATCGTTTCTAGAAATTTTGTCCTAAATGAAAAACCAAAAGCAATCATAAATATTGTTGATGCTACAAATATAGAACGAAATTTGTATTTGACAATGCAACTTTTGGAAATGAATGTTCCGATGGTAATTGCATTGAATATGATGGATGAACTGATTGGAAATAAAGGTGCAATTGACATCAACAAAATGGAATCGATGCTTGGTGTGCCTGTTGTGCCTATATCTGCTGCCAAAAATCAAGGTGTTCAGGAACTTATAAACCATGCTATGCATATTGCACAGTTTCAAGAAAAACCAGTTCAGCAGGATTTTTGTAGCAAAGATGATCATGGAGGAGCAATTCATCGCGCTATTCACACTGTCGAATCAATCATCGAAGATCATGCTGAAAAAGAAGGATTACCTGTTCGTTTTTGTGCAACAAAAGTAATAGAAGGAGATACTCTTATCATCAAACAGCTTGAGCTCGACCAGAATGAATTGGAAATGATAGAGCATGTTGTTGTTCAGATGGAAAATGAAGGCAAAATGGATAGAAGTGCTGCCATTGCCGATATGCGATTTGATTTTATTGAACGGGTTTGCGAACAAACTGTAAAGAAACCTCAGGAAAGCAAAGAACGACGACGTTCAGAAAAACTGGATAAAGTTTTAACTGGAAAATGGACTGCAATTCCTTGTTTTATTTTGATAATGGCTACAGTTTTTTATCTGACTTTTAATGTGATTGGAGCTTTTTTGCAAACTGTTTTGGAAATTGGCATTGAAAAGTTGACCATTTTGATTAATAACCTTATGAATATGGCCAATGTAAATGAAACAATTCAAAATCTTGTGATTGAAGGTATTTTTGGTGGCGTTGGAAGCGTTTTAAGTTTTCTCCCGATTGTCGTAACTTTATTTTTCTTTCTTTCGATTCTTGAAGATAGCGGATATATTGCCAGAGTTGCCTTTTTTATGGATAAACTTTTACGCAAAATCGGACTTTCTGGAAAAAGTATAGTTTCTATGCTCATTGGGTTTGGCTGCACGGTTCCAGCGGTTATGTCCACCAGAACGTTACCAAGTCGTAGAGACAGGCGCATGACCATCCTTTTGACTCCATTTATGAGCTGCACCGCAAAACTTCCGATTTATGCTTTTTTTGTAAGTGCTTTTTTTCCAGGTAAAGGCGGAATTATAATGACGGGATTGTATTTTCTTGGAATTGTTGTGGGAATTCTTGTTGCGTTAGTATTCAAAAGCACAATTTTTAAAGGAGAAGCGGTTCCGTTTGTGATGGAATTACCAAATTACCGCATGCCGGGCATGAAAAATGTAGTACAACTTTTGTGGGAAAAAGCAAAAGATTTTATCACAAAAGCGTTTACTATAATTTTATTAGCAACAATTGTTGTTTGGTTTTTACAAAGTTTTGATTTCAGGTTAAATTTGGTGACTGATTCTTCTGAAAGTATCATGGCAAAGATTTCCAGCTTGATTGCACCAATTTTTAGACCAATTGGTCTTGGCGACTGGCGAATTGTCACATCTTTTATAAGTGGTTTTATGGCAAAAGAAAGTGTAGTTTCCACAATGGAAATTTTGTTTGGTACAGGAATTACAGTTGCTCTTACAAAACAGGCTGCTATTTCCATGCTCGTTTTTTCTCTTTTGTATACACCATGCGTAGCTGCAATTGCCGCAATCAAACGTGAATTAGGAGCAAAATGGGCTGTTACAGTAGTTTTCTTCCAATGTGCAATAGCCTGGCTTTTTTCACTAATTGTCTATCATTTGTGTGGATTATTATTTTAACTATTTGATAAATATAATCAATTTTGTTATATTTTATCTTCTTGAGGAAGTAATGAATTTTTTAGTTTTTTATCTGAATAGTATTTTAATGGGCATTGGTCTTGCAATGGATGCTTTTTCAATTTCTCTTACAAATGGATTAAGTGAACCACAAATGCAAAAAAAAAGAATGTGTCTTATTGCAGGTTGTTACGCTTTTTTTCAATTTGCCATGCCATTAATCGGATGGATTTGTGTACACACAATAACTAAGTTTTTTTCCGCTTTTGAACCATTAATTCCTTGGATTGCACTTTTTCTTCTATTATCTATAGGGGGAAAGATGATTATTGAAACAGTTCATGGAAAGGAAGAGAATACAAATACAATAACTTTGACAGTTTCTGTGATAATTTTGCAAGGAATTGCGACATCAATCGATGCTCTTTCAGTAGGATTTACAATTGCAAATTATGGATTGTCAATGGCATTTATTGCTTCACTGATTATAGCAGTAGTGACTTTTATCATATGTATGGTCGGACTGTTTTTAGGCAAAAAAATTGGCTCAAAATTAAGCAAAAAAGCCGGAATTCTTGGTGGAACAATTTTGATAGCAATTGGAGTAGAAATATTTGTGCGTGGATTAATGGCATAAGCTGGTAAATCGCATAAATTAATGGAAGTATGAGTGAAAAATTCTATAAAGATGGATTAAATTTTGAATGTCAAAGATGTAGTTTTTGTTGTGGACATTCACCTGGTTTTGTTTACCTTTCTCAAAGAGATTTAAACGTATTGTGTAATCATTTTCAAATGAAAATTAAAGATTTTGTAGAAAAATATTGTCGATGGGCAGATTATTATTACGGTACGAAAGTTTTAGCTTTGCAAGAAAAAAAGAATTACGACTGTATTTTATGGAAAAATGGTTGTTCAGCTTATCAGGCTCGGCCAGTTCAATGCTCAACTTATCCATTTTGGGATTGGATGATTAATGATAAAGAAACTTGGATGGAATGTGCAAAAGAATGTCCTGGAATGAATAAGGGAAGAAAGTGGGATATAGAAGAAATTGAAAAGAATAAAATAGCTTATGTTCATAATATTCCATTAAAAAAAGAAGAAGTTGAAGAATTAATAAAAAATCAAAATACAGAATAAGGAACTAACCAAAAAGAAATCCCTTTTGTTTTAAAATCATTTTTGATAATTGATTTTCTCTAATTGACTAACTTTACAAAAAAAATTACTATAAAATCTCCATGGATTTTGAATTTATAAAAAAAGTAATTCCAATGTATGTTGAAGCTTCATCTCTCACACTCAAACTTGCTTTGACAGGAATTTTACTTTCTCTCATATTAGGACTTATTTGTGCATTAATAAAATATTACAAAGTGCCAGCACTTCGTCAAATCGTTAGTGTTTACATAGAGTTTTCACGAAATACACCACTTTTGATACAATTATTTTTTCTTTATTTTGCATTTCCGCGCATGGGAATAAAACTTTCCTCAGTTCAATGCGCAATCATAGGACTTACCTTTTTAGGCGGAAGCTATATGGAAGAAACATTCCGTTCCGCATTGGAAAGCGTTTCCAAAGTGCAGATAGAAAGTGCACAGTGCATTGGACTTACAAAACGTCAAATTACGCAATACGTCATTTTACCACAGGCATTTTCCGTTTCCATTCCAGGCTTTTGTGCAAATGTCATGTTCCTCATAAAAGAAACTTCGGTTTTTAGTGCAGTTGCGCTTGCCGATTTAATGTTCGTTGCAAAAGATTTGATAGGACTTTACTACAAAACAGACGAAGCCCTCACACTTTTGTGCATTTCTTATTTAATTCTGCTCCTGCCGATTTCAATTCTGGCAGCATTTGCAGAAAGGAGATTGCGCTATGCACAGTTCGGACATAATTAATTCCATCAAACAGTCGTTCAGCGTAATCACCATGGGGACAAACCTTCAGCGTCTTTTTGGCGGACTTTGGGTTACAGTTTGGATAGCACTCGTTTCCGTAGCATTTTCCATCATTTTGGGCTTTCTTTTTGGCATTTTGATGACGCGCAAAAACAAAATTGTCAGAGCAATCTGCAAAATTTATCTTGAGTTTATGCGCATCATGCCACAAATGGTTTTACTTTTCATTGCATATTACGGACTGACACGTACGTTTAACATTTCTTTAAGTGGTGAAGCCGCAAGCATTCTAGTTTTTACTCTTTGGGGAACAGCAGAAATGGGTGATTTAGTTTGGGGCTCGCTGGAAAGCGTACCAAAACATCAGTATGAAAGTGGACGTGCAATTGGACTTACAGAACGTCAAATCTTTTTTTACATCATAATTCCGCAGACATTACGTTCTCTTATTCCGTTGAGCATGAACCTTATTACTCGCATGATAAAAACCACATCTCTTGTAGTTTTTGTCGGTGTAATTGAAGTAGTTAAAATTGGGCAGCAAATCATCGAAGCAAATAGAATAAAAATACCTACAGCAAGTATAGCAGTATATTTTATTATTTTTATGATGTACTTTTTTGTATGTTGGATTTTAAGTCTGCTTGCAAAAGTGATTGAGAATAAACAAAAAAAATAGGGCGTTCACCTTCGCTTACGCTTCGGGTCGCTATGTCCGCACTTCGCTAACGCTCATCCCCTCCGAAGCGAAACAGAAAGAAAAACAATGGAGTGGACTGCTTCGCAGGTGCTCCCAGCGCTAACGCAAAATTATATTCGTGGAAATTAATTCTGCGTTCAAAAAAAAGGATTAAATAATATGGCATTGTTGGAAATCAAAAATATCACAAAATTATTCGATGAAAACACAATTTTGAAAAATGTTTCTCTGAATGTAGAAAAAGGAGAAGTAATTGTTATTTTAGGACCTTCTGGTTGTGGTAAATCAACCTTTTTACGCTGCATAAATGGATTAGAACAAATACAACAAGGTGAAATTCTTTTGGATGGAGAAGTGATTTCAAACAGAACAAAGGATATGCATCTTATTCGCCAGAAAATTGGAATGGTTTTTCAAAGTTACGATTTATTTCCACATCTAAATGTCATGAAAAACATTCTTTTGGGACCAAAACACGCCCACAATCTGAATTTTGATATGGTTCAAGTGGAAAAGGAAGCAAAAATGTGGCTAGAACGAGTGGGACTTGCAGATAAAGAAAATGCATTTCCACGCCAACTTTCTGGAGGACAAAAACAACGTGTTGCTATAGTTCGCATGCTTTGTATGCATCCAGAAGTCATGCTCTTTGATGAAGTTACAGCTGCTTTAGATCCAGAAATGGTTCGTGAAGTTTTAGACGTGATGATGAATCTTGCAAATGAAGGAAAAACCATGCTTATAGTAACGCATCAAATGCAATTTGCTAGAGCGGTTGCCGATAAAATCATTTTTATGGACGGAGGAGAAATTGTTGAAACAGGTACACCAGAGGAGTTTTGGACAAATCCAAAAACAGAACGTGCAAAAAAGTTTCTTCACAATTTCGAGTTTGAGAAAAAAATGTCTAAATCAAATGACTAAAATTGCACTATTTGATTTAAGTTAGCTTTTCTGTAGAAACTCTCTTATTTGATTGTTCACTTGGTGCGAAAGAATTATAAACTTTCTTCATTTTATGGTTTTAATAATTGTTTTTTATTGCAATTTATTGAGGGGGTAGTACAACCCCTCAAAACGGCGAAGTCAAGGCTTTAAGCGTTAGCGTGCCTTGACTCGACGTATTATTCTTGTGTGTAGATTGTAGATATGGCGGATATTTCAGAAATAACAAAAGACAAAATCTTACAAAGTGCAAAAACAGAGTTCCTGGAAAATGGTTTCATTGCAGCGTCTTTGCGTACTATTGCAGGTAATGCAAGTTTAACTACAGGAGCAATGTACCGCCATTTTAAAGATAAAGATGCTTTATTCTGTGCTCTTGTAGATGATGCAATTACAACAACTTTAGAGTTTATTAAAAAAAGTGGAATTGAAAGTCACGAATATCTTGAAAATCCAATTGGAGATCAACATTCTGAAGATGAAAAACAAATCATAAATAAGTTTGTTGATTATATTTATGAAAATTTTGACGCTTTTACACTCCTTCTTACGAAAGCGAGCGGTAGTACTCATGAACACTTTTTAGAAGAAGTTTGTAATATATACACTGAAAATGTCCTTCAGACTATTCATTGGATGAAAAAGAAGTTTAACATAACTAAGCCAATTGATGATATGTCTATTCATATTCTTGCCAATGCTACAGTTAATGCTTTTGCAGAAACAGTATTACACAAAATGGAAAAACAGGAAGCCTTAATCTTTTTAAACAATATTCAAGAATTTTTTCACTTTGGATTTATGCATATGCTTGGATTACCTTGTGAACATTAAAAAAATGATAAACTCAGTGATGAAAAAAAATCTGACAAATGTGTTAGTTATGAATAAGGGCTGAATGAATAGTAAGGAAAAAACTGGCGGTTTAAACTGGACAAGCGATAGTAGTGGCGCACGAAGTGCGTTCCGGAGCGAAGCGGAGGAATGAAGCCGAAAGGCGGAACCACGAATAGCGCGGTTTTTGCCTGTACGCCTTGTGCGGGAAGGCAAAAATGGCCCCAAGAAAAAAAAGTATAAATTCTCTTGGGTATCTAGAATTTCTTGAGTTAAAACTTCTACTAAAGCCCGGCAAAATCACTTTCGGCAAACCATTCGGGTATATAATATTTGGGACCACCACGCTCAACAGAAGTGTATCCTCCAAAAATCCAGCCTTCATAATCTTTATATTTTATTTTTAGCCAATAATCAGATTTGCCATCGATGTTAACCCTTTCATCGCTCATTCCAATAACATTAACATTTGTCTGTATTGGATCTGTATTTCCTGGACGTATGGTGTATAAAACAGATGAATTTTTTGTAGTTGGCAGATTACGAATATTTAGATTTTCCCAAACACTTACAATTTGATCTTGTTTTCTGACATTAGTTTTTTTGCCATTTATATCAAGTATGTCAATGATTTCAAAACTATTGTTATAAAAAGGGTCACTAAAACTTTCTTCAGATTGAATCTTTACATATATCCAGCCAATAAGTTTTCCAGATTGAATTTTATACCAGCGTTCTCCATAAGGATTTCCCCATCTATCTGAAGGATTTTCTGTGAAATGAATTGTACAGATTTCAAATGTTTTAATAGCACTGTTTGAGTTAATTTTCCCTACTTCTTTGCAAGTTTTATAATCATCGTAAATTATTTTGGACTCATCGTTTAAACTGTAAGTTTCTGTAATTTCCATTTCTAATTTTCTGATTTCAGTTTTTTTATTACCTTTAATTTCTTCAAATAAAATTGTTCCATTTCCATTGTTGTAATTTGGAGCTGCGTATAAAACAAATGAATATAATAAGGCTAGACCCAGTATAAAAATTCTTTTTTTCAATTTATTCTCCTTTATAAAAAGTCAGGAAGATTGTTTCAACAATCGACTGACTTTTTTTCCGCTGTTCCGCAATGCAATGAGGAACAGCAGTTTATTTTTAAGTTTGCAACGCAAACTTCAGGTAGATAAAGCCGCGCTATTTTAGCGGTTTTTTCTTACACTCCTTTAAAAACTCCGCGTTAGCGGCGAGCCAGGATGGCGAGTATCCAAGTTTATGAAGTGCAGAGTACGAAATAAACTTGGTGATAAAAATTACACGGACGTAATTTTTATCACACCTCCTTAAGCAAAAAGTTCATTTAATAATTTTAAAGTATAAATTTATTGAACTTTTTTTATATTTCCTGGTTATAAAGTAATAATATAAATGTTTAAAGTCAATTTTTTTGGTTCAATATAGATTTATTGATTTTTTTTCATATTTGACTTTGCAAATGAATCATAAATCTTAATTTAGACTATTCGTATCAGTAAGTTTTACAAAAAAATCCATATTCATTCCAACAAAAATAACACAATAAGTGCAAATTACTGCTGCTATAAACACAAACCACACATTTTGCATTTGGGGAATAAATCTGTTCAAAAAAATAGAACAGAAAACCATGCAAATCAAAAGAATAATTCCAATTAAAATCCAGTTAAAAAGATGAACTTTATGAATTTTTATATCATCTTTGAATACGTTCAGTAAAATTTCAAAGTTTTTGATGGAATTTTCACTATTTTTTTTGCAATCTCTTTGTTCCATTTGGTAAGTCAATTTTTCAGCCTTTGAAAACTTTCGCACAATTGTTCTACATTCTTCACAAAAAAGAAGATGAAAAGTCATACTTAAAGGAAGAATTTCATTTTTATCAAGCAAAAGAAACTTCTCCATAAAATTTTCACAAATC
>JALFAW010000120.1 GCA_022773305.1 Spirochaetia bacterium | reverse complement strand
GAGTGCTGTTTTATTGATTTTTCTTTCTTAGAAAAAGACTGTTTTTCTTTTTTAGAGGCTTTTTTTTGTGTAAATTTCTGGTAGAATTTTTGTTCTTCTGACATTTTTTTCCTGCTTTTTTAAACTTATCTATACTTTGTTATTTTGACTATTTTTCAGATTCATTTTTTGTTTTTATTTCAGAATTATCTTGTTTAGTATTTTTCAAAAGTAAATCAGCAAGAATTTTTCTTGTTTCGCTGATATTACGAAAAGTTTCTGGTTTTTGCTGTATAATCTTTGCTTCACGCAGAATTTGTCTGCCAGCTTCTTCCGCTGTCATTTTTCTGTGTACAGTCAAAAATTTGATGCGAAAAATTAACTGTAATTCTTTTTGGGAATAAATTCTCCTGCCTGCAAAATCTTTTTGAGGAGAAAAACCGGGAACGACCTCTTCCCAATAACGAAGTACATGAGGTTTTATGTCTGTCAATTTTTCAATCTGCTTGATATTGTACATCGAAAAACATTTTCCTAAACTTTCATTTCGTCCATATCTAGATGGATTTTTTCAAAAAAAATATTGAGCTTTGTCAATCTTTGTCCATTTTTATCTGTCTTCCCATTTTTGACGGCTACCTTTAATCTCAAGTTGAACGGGAATCTGGTCGTAGCCTAAATCTTCGCGAATTCTGTTTTTTAAATATGTGATATAAGTTTCAGGTACGACTTCAGGACGTGTTGCAAAAATAACGAAATTCACAGGATTTGTGCTTGCTTGTGTCATATAACGGATTTTAAAATGAGCAGTTTTACTTGCTGGCGGCGGATAACGTTCCAGCCAGTCTTGAAGTGCATTGTTCAAAGCGGAAGTTGAAATTTTTTGTGTAAGTTGCTCGTAAAGTTTTATAGCAGTATTTAAAAGTTCCTTGATTCCTTTGCCTTCGAGTGCCGACAGCGGTAAAATCGGGGCAAAATCCATGTGAGCAAACATTATGTTCATCCAATTGCGCACATCTTTTATAGCTTTATTACTCTGATCGTCTTTTAAATCCCATTTATTCAAAACAAAGATGATTGCCCGACCTTTTTCATAAGCAAGCGAACAGATTTTTTTATCCTGCTCGGCAAGTCCTTCAACAGCATCAATCAAAAGAAATACAACATCACATTCATCCAGTGTTTTAATGGCTCGATTTACAGAGTAATATTCTACATCATCGTGAACTTTTGCTTTTCTGCGGATTCCAGCAGTATCTAACACTTTGAAATGTTTTCCGCCGTATTCAAACTCACCTTCCACAACATCGCGAGTAGTTCCTGCGTAATCACAAACAATAGAATTTTCAGAATGTGTAAGTCTGTTTGAAAGCGTAGATTTCCCTGTATTCGGTTTTCCCAAAATTGCAATTTTTATAGGACGATCTGTGGAAAGCACTTTAACTTTGCTAAAATCACATCTTTCTGTAACAAGAGTAGCAAGCTCACCAATTCTATCCCCATGCTCTGCAGAAATAAAAATCAGATTCTCAAAACCATATTTTGCATAATTCCACGCTTCAGCCTCATTTTTGCCGCCTTCAGTTTTATTTACAGCGGCAATCAGTTTGTGCCAATACGGACGCATTCTGATGATAAATTCTTCATCTTCGCCAGTAATTTCTGTTGCATCCAGAAGCAAAATGACAACATCCGCTTTTTCGATCATCTCCAAAGAACGCTCTACAACATAATCATCAAGTTCTGCTTCTTTTGTACCAATATCACGAGTTAATTTGTAACCGCCAGTATCTATAAGATGAACAGGTTTTCCATCCAAAATTGCTGTTGCTTCAACTGGGTCACGGGTAACGCCTGGTTGGTCGTTTGTTATTGCAACTCGTTTTCGCAAAAATCGATTGAATAGTGTAGATTTTCCAACATTCGGGCGACCAGCAATCACCACAACAGGAAGTCCTTCATATTCAGCATTTTCTGCAGAAGCTTCTCCTGTAACTGTTACAGTTCCGTCTGGTGCAACAGTTATTTCAGATGAAACTAAATTTTCTATAAAATCTGGTTGATTTTCTAAATCATCAAAAGAATTTTTTTTATTTTCCTGAGCTGTTTGGTTATTTTCTTTTGGTTTACTGAAGTCTGGTTTTGCTTTTTTTTTCGCCATATTTTATTTTTTCCCTTTGAACTGATTCATTTCCCACAAACTGTCTAAATGCTGAGAAGAAATGGCCTGAAGTTCCTGAATTGTAAATCTTGATAAAAGTTCTTTTGTGCCGGAAATCATTTTTGGACTCATACTCAAATTTCTGATACCCATTCCAGCTAGAACCATCACACTATCCTGACGACTTGCCATTTCACCGCACACCGCAATCGGAATGTTTGCAGCATTTGCCGAAGAAATAGTCATTTCGATTAACCTTAGAACAGAAAGACTGAATTCGTTGTACAATTCCGCAACATGAGGATTTTCTCGGTCCACAGCCAGAGTATATTGAGTTAAATCATTTGTTCCCAAACTGAAAAAATCGCAAGTCTTTGCAAGACAATCAGAAATGAGGGCAGCAGCAGCCGTTTCAATCATTATACCGATTGGAATATTATGTTTGAAAGGAATTCCTTCTGCAGTGAGTTCCTTTTTGACTTCATTGACTAATTCCAGACATTGTTTTACCTGGCAGTAACTCGAAATGAGCGGAAACATTATTTCTAGATTTCCATAAACGCTGGCTCTGTAAAGAGCTCGAAGCTGTGTTTTCAAGACATTTGGACATTTTAAACTTAAACGCACAGCACGAAGCCCCATAAGTGGATTTTTTTCTTCCAAAACTGGAAATTCAACGGAATTAATAAGTTTATCTCCGCCTGCATCCAGAGTACGGATAGTGACAGGTTTTCCCTGCATTGCTGATAAAACATATTTGTAGGCTTCAAACTGATTTTCTTCGCTAAAATTTCTGGCAGCGGCATTCAAGGAAGCTCCATTTTGTGCCATATACAAAAACTCAGTTCTAAAAAGTCCAATTCCATCTGCTCCTTCTGCTACAGCAACATCAGCTTCTTCAGGAGTTCCGATATTTGCATAAAGTTTAAACCTTGTGCCGTCTTTGGTGACAGCAGGTTTATCCAAAAACGCTTTCAGGCTTTGTTTATGTGCAAATTCCTGCCTTATTTTTGCTTTGTATTCATCGATTGTAGATTTATCCGGGCTCACAAGAATTTCAGCCTCTTTTCCATCCACAATGACAGTTTCGCCATTTCGCACTTTTTTGCTGATATCTTCAAGCCCAACAATTGTCGGAATTCCATAGTTTCTGGCAAGAATAACAACGTGACTGGAAACACCGCCTTCACTGAGGGCAAGTCCCGCAATTTTACGTTTTGAAAGGATGATTGTGTCTGCTGAGCTCAAAGAAGTTGCAAGAATTACAGAACCATCTGGTACTTGTTTGATGTCAAAAGGATGAATATCAAGCATTTCATCCAAAACTCTGCCAAAAACATCGGTGATATCTTGTGCTCGTTCAGAAAGATAAGAATTTCCTGATTGACGCAACTTGGAAGCATATTCTTCGGCTTTAAACTGCACCGTATATTCAATGTTGAAAAGTTCAGTTTCAAAAAAATCTCTCACTTCTTTATTGAAAACAGGGTCTCCAAGCATCAAAATATAAGTTTCATAAACTTCGCGTTGAGCTTTATCACGAGGGTCAGTTTTGGAAAGTGAATCAAGATACGAAGAAAGTTCAAGCGTAACTGTTTGAACAGCATTTTCGAAACGCAGCCAGTGTTTATTTATCTGGTCAATTTTTATGTGATGCTGAGGAATAGCACGTTTTACAGCGTCAGGAATTACAAACGCAGTGCCAATTCCAATACCGTCAGCAGCGGGAATGCCAAGAAATACTTCCATAAATTTGAATTATATCAAAAAAATGATTATGTTTAAAGTGTGATTTTTTTTGAAAAATTTTTGTGCTGTTCTTTATGTATTTGTATGTGAATTATTTTTGTAAACTTATCCAGTGTATTCATACTACTTACATAAATTTTGTTTTTATTTAGAGAAGGAGGTGTGATAAAAATTACGTCCGTGTAATTTTTATCACCAAGTTTATTTCGTGCTCTGCACTTCATAAACTTGGATACTCGCCATCCTGGCTCGCCGCTAACGCGGAGTTTTTAAAGGAGGAAAAATGAATCTTTTTGCTATTTATGAATTGCCGTTTTGGTCAGCCTTTTTGATTTTTATTTTGTTCTCTTTTATTGGCTGGATTTCTGAAGTAATTTATGTGGGGGTAACTTCTGCGCACAAATTTGTAAACAGGGGATTTTTGCATGGTCCTCTTTGTCCAGTTTATGGTTTTGGTGGAGTTGTTATTTTGATGCTTCCACCTTCCCTTTATGCAACTTGGATTCCTTTATTTTTTGCTTCTATGATTTTATGTACAATTGTGGAATATTTTGTCAGCTGGCTCATGGAAAAACTTTTTCATACAAGATGGTGGGATTATTCTCATTATAAAATTCAATTGAATGGAAGAATTTGTCTTTTGAATTCAATACTTTTTGGATTTTTGGGAGTTGTTGTCATTCATTTTGTGTATCCTTTAATGATTGATTTACTGAATTCGCTTGGTCAAAAAGTGATTAATGTAAGTGGTGTGATAATTCTTGCAGTGTTGTCTGTTGATATATTTTTTACTGTTCGAAAACTTGTAGATTTTGCAAATGTAATGAAAAAACTCAAAGAACTTGGCGAAACTTTGAATTCTCATTATGGTCAAGAAGAATGGTTCAAAAAAGGTTCATTTATAGATATGATAAATTCTGTTATTGAAAGAGCGGATAATCGAAAAGAAGAATTTAATCAGAAAATTCTTGAGAAAATTGATAAAGTGCAGAATCTGCATCTTCCGAGTGTAGAATTGTTTATCAAGAAATTTCCTTCAATAAAAAGTACAAAATATAAAGATGAATTGAATATGATTAAGGAAAAAATTCATCAGAAAATTGAGGCTGCAAAAAAAAAGGATAAACAGAAAAACTGATTTTTTTAAGTGGAGTGATAATCTTATTTATTTAAATCTCGGCAAGGTGTATGGAGTGCCACCGAAGGTGTTCTGAAGTGAAGCGAAGCGAAACGGAAGAATGAAGCGATAGCGGAAGCACGGAACACACCGGTATTGCGAAGCAAAATGCCTGAAAAAAATAAGAAAAACTACTATTGTCTTGTGATTTTTGATGTAATATAATGGAAGAAAACCGTTTGTTTTAGGAGTTTTTATGGATTTGAGTAAATTACAAAATGGAAGTGATATTCGCGGCGTGGCTGTGGAAGGTGTTGAAGGTGAAAATGTAAATT
>JALFAW010000119.1 GCA_022773305.1 Spirochaetia bacterium | reverse complement strand
AAATCAGGCTTTTCAGGGTTACGCTATCGCTTCATTCCTTCGCTCCGCTTCGGAACTGGCTTCGCCAGCCCTTACAATCCTTGCCACAGTTTAAAATTAAAAAACTCGAAATTGAACCTCATAAAAAGTACCTTAGTTAGTAAAGTTTCCAAGCATCTCGGCTAATCGCAAAATCAGTTATTTTTTGTAATTTCTTTCAAGACGGAATCTACATAATGTTTAAGGTTTTCTGCTATTGCATTTTTGATTATGACAGAATCTTTTGAATCGCTGTCAAAGGATGTGCTGACCGGCAAAAAAAGACTGTGAATGTCAACTTCAAGTGCTTTTGTAAGTTTTGCAAGATTTTTGTCGCTGGTCCAGCACCTTGAAAGTTCGATGTTTTTAACAGTTTCTTCCGAAAGTTCTGCTTTTTCTGCAAGCTGAAATTGAGTAAGTTTTTGTTCTTTTCGTATGCGTTTTACATTCTCTCCAAGTCTTTTTTTTATGTCATCACAAGTCATTCTTCTATTTTTAAACTATAAGCGGACTTTTTGAATAATTGTATACGACATTATAATTAAAAAAGTGTTGTAATATGACATTTAAGGGTGTATAATAAAACATCTTTTTTGATTTTGAGTTTTGATTAACACTAAAAAAGTGCGATTTAGACTTTCCCGTGGCAAGGATAGTAGGGGCGGCGAAGCCGTTCCGAAGCGTAGCGAAGGAATGCAGCGATAGCGGAACCCCGGATAGCCTGTTTTTTGCGAAGCAAAAAGCCACCCAAAAAAATAATAAAAAATCAAACTCGACATTTTAAATAAAAGTTTAATGAAATTAAGGAAAATCAGAAAATTATGGAGAGACAGATAAAAGTTAATAACTGGCGCATTATAAAAATTGATGAACTTTTGCAAACTGGCAGATGGTATACTGCAAAGGAGATTGCGCAGGCTGTTGACGGAAGTTATAGTTCGCGGACAATTCAGCGGGATTTGGAATATATGCGTGATACTATGAATGCTCCTATAGAAAGTGGAAGTCAGGGCTACAGGTATTACGAAAAAAATTTTTTTATAAAAAGTATTCCGCTTACAGAAGGAGAAGTTTTTTCTGTCGCTGTTTTGAATCCTCTTTTGGAACAATATCGTAATACTCCGATTGAAAACCAGTTAAGGTCTGTCTTTCAAAAAATCACAAACTCTCTGCCTGAAAAAGTAACTATAGATACAACTTTTCTAAATCCAAAGATTACATTTATTCCAGATATTAAAGAAAAAATAAATCAGGAACTTTTTAATACTGTTTTTGATGCAATGAAAAATTGCCAATCACTTAAGTTTGATTATCGTCCGCTTCAAAAATCTTCTTTTATGGAACGAACGATAGATCCTTATCATGCAGTCTGTCAAAAAGGAAACTGGTATGTAATCGGAAAATGTCATGATAAAGGTGATGTCAGGATTTTTTCTTTTGGCAGAATGAAAAATGCCGTTATAAAAGGAACAAAATTCAACGTTCCAAAAGATTTTAACACATCAGATTTTTTTGATTCAGAAATGGGCGTATGGCTTAGCGACAGAACTCCACTTGAAGTAGAACTTTTGTTTGATAAAGAAATCGGAACTTATGTTACAACCCGAATATGGCACAGCGAACAGATAATGCAGGAATTAAAGGACGGAAGCGTTTATCTGAAGTTTAAAACGACACAAAAAAAAGAACTGATTCGCTTTATTTTAGGGCAAGGGCACACAGTAAAAGTCCTTTCCCCGCAGGAACTTGTTGAAGAGATTAAGGTGGAACTAAAAAAAACGGAAGAACTATACAAAGAAATTGAAACGTGATTTTTACAAAGTGGAGATAACAAAGTACATTTTTTTTATTCCCGACATTAGATGTCATGGGGATAGAGGTAGAATAAAATTATTGGTAAGGAGAATAAAAATGAATATTTGTCAAAATTGTGGTCACGAAAATAGTGATTCAGGAAAATTTTGTGAGGAGTGTGGAAGCAAATTAATTGAAGTTCCAAAGTTTTGTCCAGAGTGTGGTGCTAAGCTTGAGGGAATTCCAAAGTTCTGTACAGAGTGTGGTTTCAACCTTTTTACTTATTCGTCAGTATGTAATGAGAGTGACACTGATGATTATAAAGAAATTTCCTATGAATCAGATAATGAGGATGAAAACACTTACTCTTATGAAGAAGAAAATGCTTCGTATTCTGATGAATCAGATGGTTATGAAGAATATGTTAATGAAAACGAATATGTAGAAGAGGAAACGAAAGAAGAAAAAATAAGAAAGATTGTTGACAAATATATTGATAAAATTTCAAAAGATTGTTTTTGGTATAGTTCCGCAGGCTGTGCCGATTCGGAATATTTTCAAGTATTTCAAAACGTTCGTTCTAAAATTGCAAAAGATGCGAGACAATCAGAAATCATTGGTTTTATTGATACTACAATTATAGGAAAAGGAAAAGCTGGATTAGTATTTACAACATCTGCTTTGTATGAAAAAGGGAGTGTTTCTGGTTTTAAAATTCCATATCATCGTATGGGAAGAATGAAATCAAATGGGAAACAAATCACATTTGGAGGAACTGAAGATTGTGGTACAGGATTAGCTAAAGGCAGGGATTGCGAAGTCTATAATAGTTTTTATAATATTCCAGCATTAAAGGACTGTCTGGATGAAATATATGCAATAATTTAATTTTTATAAAATACAGTAAATATTTGATTAAAGGAATTTAAACTATGACTATCGATGAATTATGTAACTATTTTAATATTATTAAGAAAAACAAAACCAATGCGATTGTAAACATTGGAAGTGTCTATTCAAAACCAAGTAAAGTAATTGTTGAAGAAAAAGAAAATACCTATTATCTGATTTTTGAAGATGATGAAATTGTTAGATTATTGCAAGGTCATAAAGAATATGAAGTTAATCCTATACATTTTGAAGTATCTCAGAATAACAGTGCTTTATGTACTTGCTATGGTGGAAATCACATTGAAATAAAATGGATCTAAAATTCTTTTTATATAATTTTTGAAAAATGTTTGAAAGTAAAAAAAGGAAGGAGGTTTTTATGAACAGTAACAGTAAATGCCCAAATTGTCAAAAAGAGATTCGAGGAAATGAAAAGTTTTGTCCTAATTGCGGTACAAGACTTGTAGAGTCAAATCTTTCATCTAGTATGAAACAAACTGATTCTAATAATATTCAACTTATTTTACCAGAAGGAAGTTGTTTTAATGGTTTAAGTGACGCTAAAGAATTCTATTTTGTTTCTACAATTCCTAAAGATTATTCTGTAAATAATTCAAACTGGAAAAAACTTGATGCGTGTGATTTTATGGAAGGAAAAGAAGAAGAACTTTCAGATAAATCGTTGTTAAGTGCATATATTTATGGAGATTATGAAAAAGTTTATCTATATTCGCCTGTGACAATCTATGCTAACAAAGATTCTAGCTGGCTTTTCGCAGATTTTTTAAATGTTGAAAAAATATCACTATCAAATTTCAATACTTCAAAAGTTGAAAATATGAAATTTATGTTTTCTTGTATGGAATTAAAAGAAATTGATTTATCTCATTTTAGAACTGATAAAGTAAAAGATATGTCTAGAATGTTTGCAAATTGCAGAAAACTAAAAAAAATAAATTTATCAAGTTTTAATACATCAAAAGTGAAAACTATGGAAGGAATGTTTAGTTGTTGTTTGGAATTAAATAATCTGAACCTTTCAAACTTTATAATAAAGAAATATGTTGATATTGGAATGTATATGAAAGTTGATATGAGCTTTATGTTTGTGGATTGTGTTTCATTGACAGATTTAGTTTTACCAGACTCAGTTTCAGATAATGCAGAGTATGATTTTATGTTTTCAAAGGAAGGATTTGGAGAGTGTCCATATGGAAACAAAGTATCATGGTATAACAAAAATGATAATGAAAAGACTATCAAGTATTTTATGGGAATTTTTCCATATTATCCAAAATAAAAATGATTAGTATTGAGAGGTGAAAAATGAAGAAATGCTTGAATTGTGAATTTATGAATAAAGATAGTGCAAAATTTTGTGGCAAATGCGGAGCATATCTTGAACAGAAAATAAATGACATAAGAAAAGTTCTGTTGCCACCAGGAATGTATTTTAGGGAAGGAAGGGAAATTTCATTTGGTTATGATATTCCAAATGCTTATAGTCCAAATAATCCAAACTGGAAAACTTTTTCTCTCAAAGATTTAGTTGATGAAGATGAAATTAAATATGCGGAAAATCCAGATTTAGTGAAAATCTATGTTCATGTTTTAAATCAGGATAAAGATATTTTGGACATTTACATATGCTCAAAAGCTCAGATATATGCAAATCCTGATTGTTCAAATATGTTTAGTGATTCAGATGTGGAAAAAATAAATCTTTTGAATTTTAATACATCAAAAGTTCAAAACATGAGCGAAATGTTTGCTAATTGCACAAATCTAAAAGAATTAAATTTATCAGTATTTACTACAGAAAATGTTGATAATTATTGGTATATGTTTCGAGGTTGTGAAAAACTAGAAAAAATAAATTTCTCCAAAATCGATGTAGAAACTAAAAAATACTTAATTTACATATTAAATAAATTTTCTGAAACATTCGATTTCAATAAAATTGATAAATCATTAGCATCAGAAAATGATTTAGATGAAGATTATTTTTCTATGGTAATCAGTATGTTCGATGATTGTGATGAAATTAAAAGTATTATTTTACCTGATTAAAATAGAAGGAGAAAGGTATTATGGAAATAAAACTTCAAAGACAAGAACTTAGAGTATTAAAATGTTCTCGTTGTAATTCAGATTTGGATGTATCTTCAAAATTTTGTCCATCATGCGGATCAAGAATTGAGGTTAATCCAGAAGTAAAACGGACAAAAATTGCAAAACTTGCTAGTAAATATGCTAATAAAATTCCAACATATTGGTATGGAACACAAATAAGTTTTGAAAGCATAACTGATAAAGAAAAAAAGAATCTATTAAAATTTGATAAAAATCTTTATGTTGATGACTTTGTATATATGTATGATAAATCTATTACACATAATTGCACAGAAGGTATGCTTTTTATGTTATCTGGAATATATGTAAAAGATTTACCTCTTGGTAGAGCACACTTTTTTCGCTATTCAGATATTTCTTCTATGAATGTGGTTTCATACGACAGTTTAAGATTATATTTGAGAAATAACATGTCAAAAGAAATTTCTGTTTGTTGGAAATCAGAACCATTAAAAGAACTATTAGAAAAAATTTTAGAAATTGATAAACAATGTGATACATCATACACAAATAGTTCAGATAGTGGATATACTAATGGAATTTTTGGACAAGGTAACAGGAAGGCATATATGGACGGGCAACGAAACGGTTATAATCGTTGTTCACGTGAATATGAAATAAAACTTCGGAAACAGGCTGACAAATTTTTGATGCAAATAAAAAATGTTGAAAACCAAAAAGTTGAATATCGGCAACTTCTTGATGAATATGAAAAAACAATTGAAGAATATGAAGTTCTATTAGAAAATACTAATTCAAAAGAATATGATAGTAGACTTACAAGAATAAAAGAAACTTATAATCAACTTAACTTGTTAAAATCGTAGGAGAGATTATGTCAAGATTAGATGAATTAAGAGCAAGACGAGCTTTATTAGATTCAAAATATGAAAAAACAATATCAAATATGAAAGATATTGCCCATGAAAGTATCAGAGTAGCCAATGTTGCACATAACTCTGATAGGATTATGAAAAACTTAGATGAAGAATTTGAAGCTCAGACAAAACTTCGAGGAAAAGATATTGGATTCTTGTTTTTTGCTACAGCTTTACAGTGCATTCGACAGTATTTTCTTACAGATTTTAAGGAAAGAATTGGAGATCAGGAAGCAGCAGAAAATACAAAAGGACACACAAAAGAACATTCATCAAGAACTCATCGTTACTATAATCCTTCGCTTGATGAAATAATTACAAATCCAGTTCCTTTTGATACTACCTTCGGGGCACCTGATATTGGAAGTGATATTGCTAGGCATGGTGGGCATCGATATACGACATTGGGTCATGATCCTCTTCTAGGTTGGATTTTTGGTACTGCAAATATAGCAACGAGTACATTAACTGATTACACTTTTTCTTCTTATCATATTAAAACTGGTCAAAATAAAGTTGGAAATAATATAGACAGACTTACAGAACATGCTGATACATTTAAAGTAATGTCTTATACATTCGATAAGCTATTAAATGAAGGAAAAGAAGGGAAAATAAAAATAGGAGCATCCATAGTAAAAGAAGCAATCCATTTAAAGTCTGATATTGGAACAGCAAATAGTTTACCTATTCCAGTAATCTCAGTTTTCAGTCCAGAATTGGCATCATCACTAGCCAATTATGGTTTTGATATGGCTAATATTCTGACAGTTGGTAAACAAGCAACTTTTACAATTTTAATTAACATTCTGATTTCTATGATTCATAGACTTACATATAATCAGGAAACAGATGGCAATATAGATTTATTTCAAGTTCGTACACATAAAGTTGTTACTTATTCAAATGTTATTGCATCTATTAGTAATGTAATAGCAGTTGCAGTTGGAAGTGCTATTGGGGCAGCAACAAATAATCCAGATTTGATACAAAAAAGTTTACGAAAGGCAGATATTGGAGGATTAATTGTTACTCTTTTAAGATTGATAAATGATAAAAAATTCATTGCTGAAGTAAAACAGGAATTTATTTTGAATAGTTTTGATAAATTAATTCAGGGAGATATGTAGATTTGGATTTGAATGTTTTTAGGAATTGAAAAGGGGGTAAGAGAAAAAAAATACAAATATTACTCTGATAATCCTTGTATGAAAAAAAATGTTTTCTCCTGTTATTATCGATATATTCAGATTCATAATAAGATAAAATCCACTGAAATAGCGCAGTATTTATCTTAAAAAAAAGTTCCTTGAATGCAGTTTCAGTTTTTTACAAAAGTCCTATGAAAAATGTAGTTTTATTTGCAAAAGTCCTATGACTATTGTATTCATGCGCCAGTAACTGAAATTGAAAAAATCAGAATGGTATGGGATTCAATTCCGAAACAGCTTGTAAAAGAAAACAGCAAATTTGTTTTTTCACATGTAAAAGAAGGAAAACGCGCTCACGAGCTTGAAGTTGTTTTACAGTGGCTGAAAAATGCGGGACTTGTTCAGAATGCACAAATTCCTTTATCTTCAAATGCCGATGCAACTTATTTTAAGGTTTATATGGCAGATTGTGGGCTTTTGCTCAGGAAACTTGGACTTTCTTTAAAAAATTATAAATGATTGTGAAGGAACAAAAACTGTAAGCCTTCCGCTTTATCTGGTTTGGAATATTGATTTTTATTCTGCAGAAGCAGACGAGTATTGAATTCTTCCCTTTGCTCAAGCAAAACGGTTTTTATGCACTTTATATTCATAAGAACACACTGCGTTATTCTTTAATTTTTAGCTGAATTTTTCGGATATAAATCAACACGACATTATTTGCCATGACTTATGATTTATAATGTGTGTATTGTAGAAACAAGAATACATTGACTATGACAGAAATATTGCCAGGTTAATTGTTTATGATAAGAATTAAATATTTTTTTTATAGATAAACATTTTTAAAAATTTGGACGAAGTCTTGTTACACTCGACTTCGCCCAAAAATCAAAAAAATCTACGGAGGATTTTTATGGCAATTAACAGAGCTGAGCTAAAGAGTTTAGCAAAAGAACAAATCAAAGGGAATGTTTGGACATTCTTTGGTTTATCATTTGTACTTGGAATTATTCTAAGTGCTTCATCATTTGTTGTAATTGGACCACTTTTATTAGCTGTATCATTAGAACTCGGACTTACATTGTTTATGATTGAAGTAGTTAGAACTAAGAAAGGCAATTTCAATACTGGGTTTGCAGGATTTAAGCAGTTTGGTTCTTCATTTGTAGCTACTTTATTGATGAGTATTTTCATCAGTCTTTGGAGTTGTTTGTTTGTAATTCCAGGAATTATTGCATGTTTTAGATATTCTTTAACTTATTATATTCTTGCTGATAATTCAGAAATGTCAGGAAGCGCTGCAATAAAAAAATCAAAAGAAATGATGATTGGACATAAATGGGAATTATTTGTTCTTTTATTTAGTTTTTTCTGGTGGTATTTACTTTGTTTTATTACTTTTGGAATCGCTGTGATTTATGTAAATCCATATATTAATGCAACAATGGTAAATTTCTATGAAAAATTAAAGCTTGAAAATAATACAGTAACAAATTCTACAGATAAATAATCAAGGAATATTATTTTAGCAAATTAAAAATATTTAATTTTTTTCGATAGGTTATCCTAATACTACATTGTAATCATTAAGAGCATTTCTGCCCTAAGTGGAAAACTTAAACTGGATACGCTCCAAAATTCAGTTCATCTCCAAACCTCTCGAAAATCTTAACTTTACTTTAAAAAAATTAAGTCCATTCAGTTGAATTATCATACATCATCTATATGTTGTAGAAAAATATGAAAAGCGAGGATATAATAAACCTATATTGTTTTGAGTACACTTGCATTGATGGCGAATTAAACTATGATGGTTGCTATGAACTATGGCAGGAAAACTATGAATTTTTAGAGAAAATCGGGAAGATTCCTGATTATTTTGAGCGAGATTGAGGTGAAATATGTCGGAACTTTCATTTAAAGTCTATTGTATAGAAAATTATGCTGAATATAAAAATCTATCCTCGTCAGCGGTTTTTGAAAAATTCTTGAATTCTAGGCTTTTAAAGCACCTTGAAACCGACTACGAGGATTTGCACGGAATGGGAAAAGAGTATTTGATGGATTATTTTGACCAGTGGTTTTGCGAGGTACAAAAATGATTTTATATCACGGCTCAAACATGGTAATTGAAAAACCTCGGATTATCACGCAGGAAAAAGGGCGGGATTTTGGTTTCGGATTTTATACAACTACAATAAAACAGCAGGCGGAACGATGGGCAATTCGCACTGCCGGACTACGCTCTCGGATAACGGATAAAAATGAAAATGCCGTCGTGAATGTGTACGAATTTGATGAAAACCTTGCGAAGGGCTTGAATACAAAATCTCTTCCCAATGCAGATTTTGAATGGCTGGAACTCGTTATAAAATGTCGCTCGGACTTGGATTTCCGCCACGGATTTGATATCGTTTCTGGAAAAATCGCAAACGATAATGTTGGGGAAACCCTGCAATATGTGATTGCAGGAATCATGCGCAAAGAAGATGCGGTTGAACGGCTTCGCTTTGAAAAAATCAACAATCAGATTTGTTTCTGCACACAAAAGGCACTAGAATCGATTTCTTTCAAAGAAAGTTATATCGCAAAAAACGTAAACTGGAGGGATTTTTAATGGCAGACACGCATCATCTTATAAAAACAATTTTAATTCCACAGGTCGCAGAGCTTCTGATGAAGAACAAAGGACTTTCGGAAGATGAAGCCTTACGCACGATTTACGAGTCCCCGATTGCGCCGCTTTTGGAAGAAGATTCTATGGGGTTGTACGGTCAGAGTGCGTTGTATGTGTATGGGCTGATAGTTGATGAAAAAGTTGAATATCAAAACTGAACCGTCATTCAAAGCGCCTTACAAGAAAGAGTACCTTTACCTAAAGCAAATAGAACGCCGTCCTTATTTTATACTGCGAAAAAAAAGAGTAAACTCTGCAAATAATATGTTATAATATTCTAAAGGATATCAATATGAAAAAAAATACAAATGAATGTAAAAAATCACCAAAACTCACCGTGCCGGAAATCATTGACTATTATAAAAATATACTCGGCATCACATTCAACTTGATGGATGAAGAAAAAGCAAAAACCTTCCTTGAAAAAAACAATTTTTTCTTCCGCTTAAAACAGTATTGTTCAGTTTGTACTGGGCAGACAATGAACGGCAAGTATATTGGTCTTGATTTTGGACATCTTGTTGAGCTTTCTACCATAGATATGTTCCTTAGAAAACTTTTGCTCAAAATGACAATCGACCTGGAACATTATCTCAAAGTCAAACTCGTAAATACATGCCAGAATAATCCTTGTGACGACGGCTACGAAGTTGTGCAGCAGTTCCTTGAAAAACATCCAAAAATCAAAGAAAATATTTTGCAAACCAACAGAACCGTTACTTATGGCGAAAATACATTCGAAAAATATTCATCACTTCCAGCCGTCTGGAATTTTGTTGAAATGTTGAACTTTGCCGATTTTATCAGTTTTTATGCTTTTTATTATGATTACATGAAACTCGATTGCGAATACACAAAACATTTCGATTCAGTACGCCGTCTCCGTAATGCCTGCGCCCATAATCTTTGCCTTCTGACATCTTTTAAGTCAAATCAGCGGTTTAACCCCGATTTAGAAACAAGCTTTGAACTTTTAGGCGGAAATCTTGGAATCTCAAATGGAATAATCTCAAACTGCATGAAAGTTCCGCTACTCAACGATTTTGCCGTGATGCTTAGTGTTTATACAAAATTGATTTCGTCCCCAAAAATAAAAGAAATTACAATCCAGGAATTAAAAGAATTTTTCGACGGCCGCATGATTTACAAAAAACATTATTTTGAAAACTACACCGATGTAAAAAATGCCTGGCACTTCGCCCGAAAAGTTCTGGATTATTATTCTGGAAAATAAAAAAAATCAACAAAAGCTAAAAAAGGGGACAGACCTTAGATTTTAGTATTTCTGAAGGGGAAAGCCTTCCCCTGTCTCCCAAGCAAGTCGCTCCAAGAATCGTCCCTGCAAGCAGTGCCGATTCTCTCCGCTTTGTTGCTTGTCCGCCACCCCTTCTGCGGGGGACACCCCCGCAACGCCCCCAAAAAATTACACAAAAACAAAAACAAGGTCTGTCCCCCTTTATTTTCAGCAAAAAAAAGGCATCCTAAGTTTCCTTAGATGTCATAAAATTAATCAAGTGATATTTAGCAGTTATACGGTACTTCATACCGAGCCCATTAAGGAAGTTATTAAAATAGTCGCTTACGCGACTGGAGGGTCAGCGAAGTACATAATTGTTCTAACCTGCCAAGAATTGAAGAACCGTTAAAAACAAAGCGCAAAGCGGTTTGTTTAGGTTCCTCCTAAAAATCGGCACACGAGGGCGATTAATCGACCGAGTATTCAACCGAAAGAACAATTAAGTACGATAAAAGCAAAAAAAAGGCATCCAAGTTTCCTTGAATGCCTTTTCATACAAACTAAGCCTTAGCAGTTTTAAGCGAAGTACTTAATTGTTCTAACCATCTGGCTAGTGTAGCTGTTTTCGTGAGAGTACCCACGACCAAAGCAGGTGCGTATGGTCGTGCAGGAGCTTTTTGCAAAGCAAGAAAGCGACTAGTAAAATCGAACGATAACGAAAACAGCTGCAGACATAAAAAAAAGACCTTCCAAAGAAGGTCTTTTTTAGTTTACACTAAAACTTAGCAGTTTTCAGCGAAGTATTTAATTGTTCTTACCATCTGTGATGTATAGCTGTTTTCGTTATCGTACCAAGAAACAACCTGTACCTGATATGTATCATCATCAATTTTTGATACCATAGTCTGTGTTGCATCGAACAAAGAACCATATTTCATACCGATAACGTCAGAAGAAACGATTTCATCTTCGTTGTATCCGAAAGATTCTGTTGCAGCAGCTTTCATTGCAGCATTGATTCCCTCTTTTGTTACATCTTTACCTTTTACAACAGCAGTAAGGATAGTTGTAGAACCTGTAGGTGTTGGAACACGCTGAGCAGAACCAATAAGTTTTCCATTCAATTCAGGAATTACAAGACCGATAGCCTTTGCAGCACCTGTTGAGTTTGGAACGATGTTCTGAGCACCAGCACGTGAACGGCGGAGATCACCTTTGCGCTGTGGACCATCAAGAATCATCTGGTCACCAGTGTAAGCATGAATTGTAGACATGATACCAGAAGCGATTGGAGCATAATCATTCAAAGCTTTAGCCATTGGAGCCAAACAGTTTGTTGTACAAGAAGCAGCAGAAATGATATTGTCGTTCTTTGTAAGAGTTTTGTGGTTTACATTGTAAACGATTGTTGGAAGATCATTTCCAGCTGGAGCAGAAATTACAACTTTTTTAGCACCTGCAGTAATGTGAGCAGCAGCCTTATCTTTTGCACAATAGAAACCTGTACATTCAAGAACTACGTCAACTTTGTTTGCTGCCCATGGACAGTTAGCTGCATCTTTTTCAGCAGAGATTTTGATTTCTTTTCCATCAACAATGATAGAATCTTCTGTAGCTTCTACAGTGTGTTTTCCTTCACCAATACGACCCATGAATCCACCCTGAGCTGTATCATATTTAAGAAGGTGAGCAAGCATTTTTGGGCTTGTCAAATCGTTGATAGCAACAACTTCATAACCATCAGCTTCAAACATCTGACGGAAAGCCAAACGACCAATACGGCCAAAACCATTAATAGCAACTCTAACTGCCATTTTATATCTCCTAAAAAATTAGATTAAAGATTAATTACTATAAGAATAACGCATTTTTTTAAAATAGTCTACAGTAAAATAAAAATAAAAGAATTATGATAAATCTCAAAATAAAAACTAAATAATAGATAAAAAAATACATTTTCTTGCATAACTCTCCAATTTCCTATATATTATTAGGACAAATGTCGAGTTTTGAATTTTTTTTTTAGGGTGGCTTTTTGCTTCGCAAAAAAAGCGAGAAATGCATAGCATTTTCTCGTCCCGAGTTTGCATTGCAAACTCGCGCTTTTCAGGGTTACGTACGCACTTCGTGCTACCTTCATTCCCTCGCTCCGCTTCGGAACTGGTTTCGCCAGCCCTTACAATCCTTGCCACGGTTTGTAATTCAAATACTCGAAATTGAACCTATTACGAAAAAAACAGTTTTAGCATGGGAAAAGTTAAACTGTCTGACTGTACAAAAAGTCTGTTTGGTGCGGACTGATTGTTAATGATAATTATTTTGTTGTGAGGAATGTGAATGAAAGCAATTGAACTTGAAAAGGCATACGATCCTAAATCTTTTGAAGATCGTATCTACAACGATTGGGAATCTAAAGGTTATTTCAAACCTTCAAGCGATGAATCTTCGCCAGTACACTGTCAGTGTGATAAGTGTCAGGGAAATTATACAGTCGTCATTCCTCCTCCAAACGTAACTGGTGTTCTTCACATGGGACACGGTCTTAACAATACTCTTCAGGATATTGTAGTTCGCTATCATCGAATGAAAGGCGATAATACACTTTGGGTAACTGGAACAGACCATGCAGGAATCGCTACTCAAAACGTTGTTGAACGTCAACTCAAAAAAGAAGGTTTAACTCGAAATGATTTGGGACGTGAAAAGTTTTTGGAACGCACATGGAAAGTTAAAGAAGACCATCACAATATTATTGTAAAACAACAGAGAAAACTTGGAAACTCAACTGACTGGGAACGTGAACGTTTTACTTATGATGAAGGACTGTCAAAAGCAGTTCGAGATGTCTTTGTAACGCTTTATGAACGTGGTTTGATGTATAAAGGAAACAGACTTGTAAACTGGTGTCCTCGTTGTGGAACGGCTCTTGCTGATGATGAAGTTGACCATGAAGATACTGCTGGAGCTATGTATCATCTTTATTATGAATATGCTGATGGAAGCGGAAAGATTGAAGTTGCAACAACTCGTCCTGAAACTTTCTTTGGTGATACAGCTGTTGCAGTTAATCCAAATGATGAGCGCTATAAATCAATTGTGGGTAAAAAAATAAAACTTCCTTTAACTGGCAAAGAAATTCCAATTATTGCTGATGAATATGTTGATATGGAATTTGGAACAGGTATGGTAAAAATCACACCAGCTCACGACCCAAATGACTGGGAAGTTGGAAAAAGACATAATCTTGAAGTAATAAATCTTTTAAATCCAGATGGAACCTTAAACGAAAATGTTCCTGAAAAATATCGTGGATTAACTTGTGCAAAAGCAAGAGCTCTCGTAATCGAAGATTTAACAAATGCAGGTCTTTTCAAAAGTGAAGAAAAGATGAATCACTCAGTAGGAAAATGTTACCGCTGTAAAACTGTTGTTGAACCTTATCTTTCTGCACAGTGGTTTGTCAAAATGAAACCAATGGCAGACAAAGCGCTTGAAGCATGGAAAAAAGGTGAAATTGTTTTCTACCCACGCAAATGGGAAAATACTTACGAACATTGGCTCACAGGCATCAGAGACTGGTGTGTAAGCCGTCAGATTTGGTGGGGACACAGAATTCCTGCATGGTATTGTGAATGTGGAGAAACAATTGTAAGTCGTGAAGATCCTGACTGTTGTCCTAAATGCGGATCAAAAAATCTTACTCAGGATCCTGATGTTCTTGATACTTGGTTTAGTTCATGGTTGTGGCCTTTTTCAACTTTGGGATGGCCAGAAAATACTCCAGATTTACAAAAATTCTACCCGACAACTGCCCTTGTTACTGCATACGACATTATCTTTTTCTGGGTAAGCCGCATGATAATGGCAGGACTTGAGTTCACAGGCAAAGCTCCGTTCCATGACATTTACATTCACGGTCTTGTTCGCGACAAGCAGGGACGCAAAATGTCTAAATCTCTTGGAAATGGAATGGATCCTCTTGAGATTATTGATATGTACGGTGCTGATGCGCTGAAGTTTACTCTCGGATTCATGTGTGCACAAGGTCAGGATATTCTGATTGATAAAGATTCGTTTAAACTTGGTTCACGTTTTTGCAATAAAGTATGGAATGCAAGCCGTTATCTTTTGGGAAATCTTGAAGGACGAAATCTTGTTCCAGTTTGTGATGAAGATTTGACTGAACTTGATTTGTGGATTTATGCACGATTAAATAATGCTGCAAAAATTGCAAGAGAAGCGTTGGAAAGTTACCGATATAATGATGCAGCTAGTGCTCTTATGGAATTTTTCTGGAATGAATTTTGTGACTGGTATGTTGAAGCTACAAAAATTAATTTCAAAAATGGTGATGATAAGGAAAAAGACCGTCAGGCTACAGTTTTGATGAATATTCTTGAAGAATCTTTAAGATTGCTGCATCCTTACATTCCTTTTGTTACAGAAGAAATTTATCAGAAACTTCCGCTTGCTGAACTTGTTTCAACCCGAAAAGGAAAAATTATTACAAACTCAAATTATGTCGGCATGCTTATAAATGCACCTTACCCTGAAGTTGTTACAGAACGTGAAAATGATGGAATACAGGAACGTTTTGATGCTCTTAAAGATTTGATTGCAAAAGTTCGTGCTGCAAAAGTTGATTGTGGAATTGACCCTGCTGTAAAGATTAATATTGCTATTAAAACAGAAAAGGGCAGTGCTGCAGAAGTTGCAAAAGAAAAGGTAGAAATGATTCAGCTTTTGGCAGGTGTTGCAAAAGTGGAATTTGTGGAATCAAAACCTGCTTCGTCTATTGGAACTGTAGGAAAAGGATTTGAAGCTTTTGTTCTTGTGGACGAAAGCATAAACAAAGAACAGCTCCTTTCTCGTTTCCAGAAAGCTATGGAAAAAGAACAGGGATATGCAAAAATGAGTGAAAATAAACTCAATGGTAATTTTGCAAAACATGCTCCTCAAAACCTTGTAGATGAAGAAAAAGCTCGTCTTGCTGAAAGTCAAAAGAAGATTGCAACTCTTGCTGCATATATTGAAGAGTTAAAATAAAATCTGGGCGTTGCGGGGCAGGAACTATTTAAATTTTGCCCCGCTAGAGAGGGTAGCAGAAGCCCTTTGGGCTGACGCGAGGGAGAAACTTCTCCCTCCTGAATTTTAAAGGAGTTTCGCATATGGTAAAACAAAAGTATGTCATGAATGTTGAACGTTCTCAAAAAATGGATTTGCAGAAAATGCAAAAACTTAGCGATATGCGACTTGCTCCATATATGCAGCTTGCTACCGGGTTGATTGGAAAAGCCCGTCATGCCGGTGGAAATATGTTTCGTCACCAAATGGATACTCTTGCCATTTTGATTGATTACGGTTATATCGATTCTGTTTTACTTAAAGCATCGATTGTGCATGATACTGTTGAGGATATTCCTGATTTTGATAAAAACCAGATTATTAATGCGGATGAGGAAGGACAGCAGGTTTTGGATTTGGTTATGGAAGTGACTCGCCGTTCTAATGAAGATAAGCGTGCTTTTTTGCATAGAATTCTTGACACTGGAAGTCAAAAAGCAAAAATTTTGAAATGTGCTGACAGAATTTCAAATATGATTTCGCTTGGATATGTAACTGACCCGAAATTTATTGAACGATATTGTGATGAAACTGAGTTTTTTCTTTTGCCGATGTCACTTGAGATTGATTTTAATATGTATCAGGAATTGATTAATTTGATTATGACGCGCAGACGGTATCTTGAGGATGGCGGATATTTTGATAACAGGCATAAAGAAACTTCAAGTGCTGACAGTAATAAATGATTTTTTTAAAAACTGAGAAGTAAATTTGCTGTTGTGTGGAATTGTTTTTGTAATAGTTCTCGTATGTGCGAAGAACTGACTCTTTGGATTGTTTCTGATGGTTTTGAAATAATTTCATTATAATTGGCATCATCTGGTGTATAGATTTTTGCATTTTCGCTGTCATAATAAACTGGATCTATGAATATTGATTTGATTTTGTTTCTTTCACAATAATATTTTAAAGCCTGTACGTCCATTGCGCCTTTGTAACCACAACGAAAATCGCATCCTTCTGCAACAAGTTTGAGGTTGCATACATTCAGAAGGATTGTAAAAAAATCTGAGCCAAGCATAGAAGCAAATGTTTCGTCAAAATCTACTAGAATTAAAAAATCAAGCCCCATTCTTTGTAATCGCGAAATTCTTTGGTCCAGAGTGCAGATATCTCCTTTGTAATCTTTTGGATGTTTGATTGCTGGTAATGGGCGTGTAAATGTTAAAACTCCTGCTTTTATTCCATCTTTTTGACATGAATCAATCATTTTTTTGAGCAAAAACTGATGACCTTTATGAAGTCCATCAAAACTGCCGATGCAAATACCACATCCTTCAGAAAAAAAAGAATTTTCTTTTCCTGTGTTCAGTGATGTTTGAATATCATTCCATGAAAAAATCTGCATAAAAATAGTATATCCCATTTTGTTTGAAAAAAAAAGAGCCTGACACAATTGGTTTTATTCTGTGTGATTCTGGTCTGCTATCTGTTCAAATTCCTTTCTAACATTCCAAAGGCAGTCTAAAAGTTTTGGTGAAAAAATTCCACATTCTCCAGTTGTTATCATTTGGAATGCTTTTTCTTTTGAAAAGGCACTTTTGTAGACGCGTTCGTTAACTAGTGCATCGTAAACGTCAGCAAGTGACACAATTTGAGCTGAAATTGGTATTTTTTCTCCTTTGAGTTTATCTGGATAGCCGTTCCCATCGTATCGTTCATGATGATGACGGCAGATTTCGTAGCTTACTTTACCATATTCCGCATCCCATGCGTTTTCGATATTCTCAAGAATTTCGCATCCTCGTGTGGTGTGGGATTTCATAAAGTCGTATTCGTCTGGAGTGAGTTTGCCTGGTTTCATTAGAATAGAATCTGGAATTGCAATTTTTCCGATGTCGTGAAGCGCACTTGCTGAAACAATTACATCTATTCTTTCTTTTGTCAGATTGTATTCAGGGTAATCATGCATAATTTGTGTTGCAAGAATTTGAGTATAACTTTTTACTCGTTTGATGTGTTCACCACTTTCAAGATTTCTGTATTCTACGACTGTTCCTAAGATATCAATGACATTTTGTTTGCTGTTTTTTAACTGTTCTGCCTGTTTTTGAAGTAACAGAAATTGATCATTGAGTTTTTTTGTCTGTTGTTTGATTTTGAGTTCGAGTCCAGCCTGATACTGATAAAGTGCAAATACATTTGAAACACGTCGTTTTACAAGACGTTCGTCAAATGGCCTATGGATGAAATCTGAAACACCATAATCAAAACATTTTGTTTCAATTTTGTCTGTTGTTTCACTGCTGATTATCATTATAGCAATGTGATAACTCCATGGTCTTTTTTTGATTTCTTCAAGCACTTGAAAACCGTCCATTTGTGGCATGATTAAATCCAAAAGAATGAGTGCAATATCATCGTGATTTTCATCAAGAACTTGGAGTGCCTCTTTGCCTTCTTGTGCAACCAATATGTCAAAGTCTTCTTTAAGCATTTCTGATAAAAGAGTTCTGTTTAATTCAATATCGTCAATAATCAAGATTTTATTTCGCATGTTTTCTTCATATAAAAAAATCAAGAAGATTGTTTCAACAATCGAATGACTTTTTTTGCCAGTTATCAATGAAATGAGAACTGGCAATTACACCTCCATTAAGTTTTTAATCACAAGTTTTTATTTTACATAAACTTCGTCTATAACTTTTCCATTTTTCTGCAGAATCACACCTTTTGTTTTTTGGGACTGATATTTTGTTCCGTCTATTTCCACAGTAACTCCTTCATATAAAATATCAGTTATTTCTACGCAGGCTGTTTCAGATTTATTGATTTCTTCAAGTAAATCGTGTTTTTGTTTCAAAATATTTTCCATTTCTCGTTCTTTTGTGTAAATGGCATTTTCTATTTTTAAATACATTTCCATTTTGTTTCGAAGTTCAGGAGAAAACCTTTTTTGAAATTCTTTGAGAGCATTTTGAAGAGTAAAAAGTTCCTGACTTACATCGCGAATAATAGAATTGTAATTGTTTTCCCGCTGCTTAAATCTTTCTATTTTGCCGATTTTTATGAATGTTGGTATGCGTTCTTGTGTGCCAAGATTTACGGTTTTTATTCCGTTTTCTGCACAAATTGAACCGCCAGTTATCATTCCATCCTGTCCTACAGTTTTTACTTGACCTTGTGCATATAAAATACAGTTTTTAAACTTATTTCCGATAATTTTCTGGCTGGCATAAATTTCTACAAGTTCAAAATCTGGACCAATAACATTTTTTTTAGCTCTGATTGTGGCATCTTTGTATCCTATAAACTCTTTTTGCAGAATCAAGTTTCCTTCTGTGTTGATTTGTGCAGATTCTACAGTTCCTTTTATCAGAACATCCTCAGTTGCATGAATTTTTGCACCAGATTTCACGTTTCCTTCAATAATAATATTTCCAGTAAAGTTTATTTCTGTGGATGCTGTAACCTCTTTAAGTTTTAAAAGTGGAGTTACTTTGAGTGTGTAACCGTCAAGCATAATTACACCGTTTTGATTTGCAATGTAAGTTACATTGTCTTTTTGTTTTTTAATTCCAGTGCCAGAAAGGAGTGGAAGTTCTTTACAACGTTTTGCATATACTTTTTTACCAGTTACAGTTGTTCCGTCTTTTCCAGGTATTGATTTGTGATAATAAGCAAGCTGTTGGTCTTTGTTGACAGTTTCAAACCATTCGATCTGTGAAAACTTAATCTTATCTTGTTCTAGAAGTTCTTCATAGTTATCTGATTTAGTTTGAAAATAAAATTCATACCATCCGTCTTTTCCGTCAATGCATGGTGTTCCTTTTGCAATAATCACGCTACTTTGGTCAATTTCACCTTTTGAAACTGCATCTACCATTTCGAAGTCAATGCCGTTTTTTATTCCTTTGTCAGTGAGCGCGATGATTATGTTGATTCTTCCTGGAATGTATTTTTTGTCAATCTGAAGGTAGGCTTCCATTTCATCAGGAGAAAGTGAAATGTTTATTTTTTGAAGAAATTGAGTTTCTGTTTTGGATGGTTCATTTTTATTGTTAGTTTCTATTGCAAGTTTTGGATTATCTAGAAGTTCCAGCCTTTTTTTATACATATCTTTGGCAGCAAAAATTGGACTTTTGTAATAAGATACGTCAAGTCCTTCTTCGAGTCCAAGCCTGATTTCTTTCATTTGTTTTGCAGAATAAAGATGATTATTATATTGACTCACATCTACACGATGTTCAAGACCAAGTCTGATTTCTCTCATTTGTTGCCAAGTTAGATTAAGTTTTGCATATTCTTTAACATCAACATTATGTTCAAGACCTGTAAAGATTTCTTTTAGAGCAATGCCACGAAATGTTTTGTTCACATATTCATCAATTGGCAGCTTTTTTTCCATTGCTTCACGAATTGCTTCAAGTTGTTCATCATCGTAGCCTTGAGTGATGTATGGAACTATGCGGACATTATTCTTTATGCCCAAATGAAGTTGCTTTAATATGCCGGCTTCTAGTTTAGTGAAAGCAGATAAATCAATGTTATCCAAAAGAGCAAGGCGGATTTGTTGCATTCTGTCATACGATATTTCAGGTTTTGCATATTTTGAGATATCAATTCCATCTTTTAGTCCCATTCGAATTTGTTCCATTTGAAACCAATCAAAAGAAGGATTTGCATATTTTTCTACAGGAAGTTTATCTTGAAGTCCAAGTCGAATTTGCCGCATCTGAATGGCAAGAAATTCTTTTTTTGCATAAACAGACACATTTAATTTTTGTTCAAGTCCTTTTTGAATTTCTTCGAGCTGGCTTTTGGAAAAATCATTTATATTAAAATTTGATTCATTACTATTCATCGACCCCTCAGATATAATGATTAGTTTTCTAGAGTTTTAATTGCGTTTGTTACTTTTTCATAGTCTTGTTTTATTTGATAAAACAAATCATTGCAGTACTTTTCATCAATATTGGGATTTTCAGAGTTTGTTCGTAAATATTCTAAAAGAACAATTAATTTTTTTTCAAGGTTTGAAAGTCCAAGATTTGAACATACACCTTTTAATGAATGTGAGGCAAAAAATACATTTTTATATTCTTTTTTTGAAATAGCTTGTTCTAAACTTTTAAAAGTAGTATCTTCCAAAAACTGTCTAAGAAATTTCTTTAATAATGAATCACTAGATATACGATTGTGAATTTCTTCATAACTGGAACCAGACACAGTAAAAAAATCTTGTAAATTCATTTATTCTCCAAGTTAATAGGACAAATGTCGAGTTTTGAATTTTTTTATTTTTAGGGTGGCTTTTTGCTTCGCAAAAAATGCGAGAAATGCTATGCATTTCTCGTCCCGAGTTTGCACTGCAAACTCGCGCTTTCCAGGGTTACGTACGCACTTCGTGCTACCTTCATTCCTTCGCTACGCTTCGGAACTGGCTTCGCCAGCCCTTACAATCCTTGCCACGGTTTGTAAATCAAATACTCGAAATTGAACCTAATATATTAAGTCTAAAAAAGAGTTTTGTATATTTTAGTATCAAAATAAATGACACCAAAATTACAAATAAAATAATGTGTTATTTGTCATATTATAATTTATAGTAGAAAAAAACAATAAAAAAACTTGAATTGTCATAAAAAATGACATATCATAATAAATGACAGTTTGATTTTATTTTTATGCTTTTGAGAGGTTAAACATGGATTTTAACAGTAAATTAATTTTTTTGATGAATATTACACAGACTTCAAATAAAGAACTTGCAAAAAGTATTTATGTAGATCCTTCATTAATCAGCCATTTAAAATCAGGAAATAGAAAAAAGCCACACAATTATCAGCATATTGTGAACATGGCGGAATTCTTTGCAAAAAAAAGTCAGGCAGAGTTTCAAAGAAACGCAATTTCTGAAATGTTAGGAAAAGCTTCTATCAGTTCTTCTATGCCAAATCAAATGCTTGCAAAATATTTGGAAAACTGGCTACTAAATGATGGTGATAGAAGTGATTTAATGGAAAATATCCTTGAAAATATTGATCAACCTACAGAAAATAATGATTCTTTTTCTATGAATAATATTCAACGTAATACTCAGGGTGATTTTCAATCAAATGTAGAATCAGAATTTTTTTTTGGAGATGAAGGCCGACGTAAAGTGATTCAGATTATTTCTGATAAACTTCTTTCTATGGAAAAACCTTGTGATATTTTTATAACTTCAGATGATAATCTTGAATGGCTTTTATATGATTATTCTCTGACAAAAAAAATTCAGTCCCAGATTATTACAATTTTGGAAAAAGGTTTTACATTCTATCAAATTATGCCTGCTATAAATTTTTTACCTCGATATACAGATTCGCTTAGATTTTGGCTTCCAATGTACAGTACGGGGCGAGTGAAAGTGTTTTATTATCCAAGATTAAGAGATAATCTTTACAGGCGTTCAGTTTTCATAATTCCAAACGAAGCAGTAAGAATTTCAAATTCGATTGGACTTGACAGTGAAAGCGATGTGACTTTATTTTCAACTAATACAGAACTTATAAATGCAACTTCAAGGCAGTTTAACCAAATGCTTTCAATGTGTCGCCCAGCAATAAATGTTTTTAGATCTTATGAAGAATCTAAAAAAAGTTTTATTGAGTTTTTTAATAAAAATGGGAATCAGATAAGTCTTTCAACAGTGCTTCCTCCAAGTGCAATTCCAAAGGAAGTGTTTGAGAAAATTTTAGAAAATAAAAAATTGAAAAGTGGTTTTTTTGAGGAAATAAATTTTTTTCTTGAAAAAACTACATTTTTTGAAGAATATTTAAACGAACATAAAATTTTGTATATGACTAAACTTCCGAAAATAAATGACATAATTGAAGGAAAAGTCCCGATTATGTCCCCTATAAAACTTTTTGAAGATTATCCATGTTACACAATAGAAACTTATGTAATGCACTTGAAAAATATAATTTATTTTCTTGAAAATTATGAAAATTTTTATTTTGTACCTTATGACAAAGTGTGGGGTGATTATAATTTGACAGTTAATGAAGACGGATTAGCTTTTTTATATAAAAATACTGCTGAAAAACTTTTGCTTGAGTTTCGTAGACCTGAATTAGTTATGGCTTGTAATGAATATCTTTACCATATTGCTGAACAAACAGGTTATTCAGGAATTCATAAGACTAAAGTAATTTATAGACTGCAGGACATTATAAAAGAATTGTCAAATATTAAGGTGGAGGGGGGTATAATAAAAAGAAGAAATGAACCTTCTATGTAAAAAATGAAAGATAATGAATAAAAAAAATAAATCAAAAAAAATGCTTGACAGATTTCTTGTTTCGTTGTATAAGTTTTGTTCCAAAATTCATAAAAATTCATAATCTTTATTGATTAATTCCCTTTTTTTCTATAAAATCAAAATATAACTTATGAATATTCAAACAGAAGCTAAATTAAAGGAAGTTCTAGAGCTTTTAAGGCAAGGAAATCCTTTTGACGCACAAAGTATTATTAGTTCTCTTTTTGAAAATGATTTAGATTCTTATGAATTAAATTATACTAATAAATGTTGTGTTTTCTGGGTTGAATCCATAAAACGCCTGAATTACATCAAAGATGTTTTTGAGCGAAGTGAAGCACTTCTTTTGGAATGGAAAACTTTTCAAAGTTATATTTCAAAAGAAGAAACTTATGAACCAGCTTTTTTTGCAATGCAGTATGGTTTTTTTTCAAATGCACTGAAAGAATTTACAAAATTTGTAGAAGTGAAAGATGCTTTGCAGCGAGCTGAAGTTTTTAAGAATGCAGGAATATGCTATAAAAAACTTGGTGATTTTGTGAATGCTAAAGCTTTTTTGTCAGAAGCAAACAAGATTTATCCTGGTTTGTCTGAAGTTATTGCAGAACTTGCAGATTGTCTTGCTTTGTGTGGTGAAGATAAATATGCAAAACTGTTTTTTAGAGAAGCATTTTTCATAGGACCTGAGGATATTGATTTAGATTTTCTTGATTCTGAATTGATAAGATGTCTTATTTCTAAAACAAAAGAAAAAGGCTTTACTGGAAAAGTTCTTCACTACTGGATTCCAGTTTTTGGTGTTTTGAGTGGAGTTTTGAATATAAAAAGGGAGCTAACTTCTGTAGAAGTAGCACGTTTAAAAAAAGATATTTATGCAATGGAAATGGAATATAAAGATCCGGCTTGTAACAGTGAAGTTATTGTTCCAAAACTGTTGAATAATTATTTTTGGCTTATGGATCATTATGAATTGTCAAGAGAAAATCCTGCAAAGATTAATGAAATGCTTATAAAAATAAAAGTTTTAGATTCATCGGTATACGATGCTTATATAAAGTAAATGTTACCAGAGAGATGGTATAAAAAATAGAAGAAACAGCTGCTTTTGTTGTGAGTTTATTGCAGATATCATGAATTTGCTTTTTGCATTATTATGAAGATTTAGCGAACCACCAATGCAGAATTTTTTTTAGGAGTAATAATATGGCAGAATTAGTTCAGTCAGTTCAGGACATGCTGAAAGAAGAAACTTGGACACGTGCAACAATTAGCAATTACACACAAAACAATTTGAAAGAATTTGCAAATATTGTTGAAAAAGCACACAGTGAAAATTGTGCAGACGAAATTTATGACATATGTCAGGAACATTTGTCTCATTCAAAAGACAGTATTATTGCTCTTTATATCTGCGGAGTTCTTGATTTACAGAAAGGTTCGCTTGATAATTCTTCTTTGGTAACTTTAGTTGACATTTTTAAGAATAATCACAAGGAACCTATCGTAACTTATTTATGTGAGAGTATTCTTGAAGATGATCCAAACAATAAATTTGCATTAAGAACTTTGGCTGAAGGTTATCGTGCAGAAGGTAATGAAAAATATTGGGATTTATATGCTCATATTGTAAAAATTGACTTTGAAGAAGCTGATCTTGCAAGACTTTTGGCTGAACATTACGAAGAAGCTGGGGATGTTGATTTGACTATAAGTTATTACAAAAAAGCAATTCTTCGTTATATCAACAATTCAAATTACAATGCAATTAAGGAAGTTTGGTCAAAGCTTATTCAGTATATTCCTCAGGAAATTGATTTCTTCCAGCTTTTACGAAGAAAAATTTCTAAACAGATGGGGGATATTCGCACAACAACATTGATGCAGGAACTTTACAACTGGTACAAAGATAATGCTCCATCTAAAAAAGAATATTGGGATGTTGCAATTACGATTCTTAAACAAAATCTTGAAGTTGAACCAAAAGATATTTGGGCAAGAAAAGAAATAGCAGACTGTTTCCGTGGGAAATATAAAGAACACAGTCATCTTGAAGAATATATTCGTACATCAAATTTGACACAAAGCTATCGAAATGTTTTTGAGGCAATCAATGATTTTGAAAAACACATTGCTTTTGATAAAGGAAGTTATGTGTTCCACAGAAATTGGGGTGTTGGTCGCATCAGAAAACTTGAAGGCGATACTTTGACAATCAATTTTGGTCGCATAGTTGGCATAAAAGAAATGAAACTTTCTATGGCTGTAACTGCGTTGAAACCTCTTGCAAAAGATCATATTTGGGTATTGAAAGCTACAATGCAGAAAGAAGATTTAATCAAATCTGTAAAAGCTGATAAGGCTGAAACTTTGAAAATAATTATTCGTAGTTTTGATAACAATTGTGATTTCAAACGCATCAAGGCAGAACTCGTACCTTCAATTTTGACTCCAGGTGAATGGACTTCTTGGAATTCTGCAGCAAAGAGAATTCTTGAAACAGATTCAAGTTTTGGTGTAAATCCAAATGATATTTCAATGTACACTGTTCGTGACGGAAATATTTCTCCAGAAGAAAAAATTTCAAACGAATTTAAAGCTCAAAAACAATTCTTTGCACGTGCTGACCTTTTGGTAAAATTCTTTGAAAGTGATGACACTGATAATTCAAGTGAACTTTTTGCAGAGATGTATTCATATTTCACAGGATATCTTAAAAACATTTCGAAAGTGAATGAACAGGTTTTGGCATCTTATCTTCTTGTTCGTTCAATTTCTGCAATCGATAAACAGTTTGCTTTCCCTGTGAAAGAAACTTTTGCCGAAATCTACAATAGAATAGAAGATCCAAAAGAAATTTACCTTTTGCTTAAAGACTCAAAATCTACACATTTCAAAGATGATTTTATCAGATGCATAAAACTTCTTCCAAACTGGAACGAAGAATATGTAAAACTTTTCCCAATTGTGCTTAAAGAAGAACTTTTGAACGATTTAATTAAAGAAGGACATGTTGAAGATGTTCAAAAATTAGTCCGAACAAGTTTTGAAGCTTTTAAAGATTTCCGTGAGACTGTTTTGTTCTTCTTCAAAGAATGTCAGGATAAAGACTGGTTCAACGAAGCTGGCGTTTCTTACGAAAAGCAGTTGATAACTCTTATCAATATTATTGAACTTACTTTCCGTGAAATTAACAATCATGTTAATTCTACAGAAAACAAGAAAATCAATAAAAATGCAACTGATTTGTTGTTCAAAACAGACGCAATTTTCAATTATATGTTTGCAAATGGTGAAGATGCAGTCAAAAAAATGTATACACTCATTGATGATATTTCCGACATTGACCCTTCATACAAAGCTCTTGCAAGAAACAAGATTTTGGAAAAATATCCAGATTTCAAATTCCGCGTTTCTGAAGAAAAGAAGCAGCAGTCAGTTGGCTTGATTGTGACAGCTAAAAAACTTGCTGAAAAGAAAGCTGAAGTTGATGAAATTCAAAATGTTCTTATTCCAAAGAATGCTGCAGAAGTGGCTGATGCAAAAGCAAAAGGCGACTTGAAAGAAAATCAGGAATATAAATCAGCAAAAGAAGAGCAGCACTTCCTTAATCTCAAACTTACAAATCTTCAGAATGAGCTTAATCGTGCTGTGGTATTTGACCCAACAACAAGCACAACAGCAATTATTTCTTTTGGAACTGTAGTAAGTTTGAAAGACAATCAGACTGGAAACGAAGAAACATACACAATTTTGGGACCTTGGGAATCAGATCCTGATAACAACGTAATTTCTTACATGGCTCCATTTGGTGATGCTATTTTGAACAAAAAAGTAGGTGATATTTTACAGTTCACAATTAATGAACACAAATATGATTACACTGTAAAAAACATTTCAAAGGCTAAAGATATTTAATTTTCTTAATCACAAAGAAATAGATTTAGAAAATTCTTGATTAGTTTGAAATAAGTTTGAAGAATTAGTTTTACTTTTCTTCAGACTTATTTCCCAAAGTTTGGAGTGAAAAATGGAAAACTTTTCAACAAAAATGGTTGAACTTTCTGATGGTGTTTTTGTGATTCCCGGAAATACTAATGTCGGTGTCATAATAACTCAAAACTTTGAAAAAGAATTTTTTGGAACCGAAACTGAAAATCAAAATGAATACAAAAATCAGATAATTCTTGTGGATTCTGGAGCTTCTGAAATCGATGGGGAATATATCCTTGATGTTTTAAAAGATTTTTTTGAACGTCAACAGGAAAGTTTTTGCGTTAAAGCAATCTTTTCAACACATTGCCATGCAGACCATGTTGGCGGTCACAATTTTATAAAACAGCAGACCGGCTGCAAAATCTTTTCACATGAAAACGAAAAATGGGGAATGGAAACTCCTCTTTTGCAAAGTGCAACTTTGTGGGGTGGTTATCCTCCTCATGAACTTAGAACCTTATATTTTAAACCTGAAAAAACTTCTGTTGATTTTACTTTTTCCCAAAAAGATGAATATATGTTGAGCGGCGAAAGAAAAATCACTTTTTTAGAAATGCATGGACATAGTCAATGTTCGATTTCAATTATCGTTAATTATAAAGATGGGAAAAAAATTATATTTTCTGGAGATTCAATTTTTCCTCGTGCAGAGATTGGAAAATATTGGATTCCATTAATTATTAATCCTGTGGAATTTATGGATTCTCTTGATGTTTTAACTTCAATTCCTGATGTTTTGTGGTGCATTCCAAGTCACGGTGATTTTCTTTCAAAAAATTTATCTGAAACTGCAGAATTGAATAAGATTGCCATTTTATCAACTAGAATGTGCATCTTCGAAGCATTGAAAAAAAAGCCCCTGACAATCGAAGAAATTGTAAAATATGTTGCAGATAAAAATAATCTTGATATGGCAATGGGGCAGTACGCATTAATCAATTCAACCGTCCGTTCTTATCTTTCTGTAATGCACGACGCTAAAGAAATCAAAATGAAAATCGAAAAAAACAGACTTTATTTTTATACTGAATAATCTATAACTTAATTTGAACTGATTCGTCCCAGTTTTCAATGATGTGGACACTACTTGAAGTTCCAATTCTGTTTGCACCAGCTTCCAGCATTGTGATAACAGTCCTTGGAGAACGAATTCCACCAGATGCTTTTACTCCCAGTTCTGGACCAACAGTTTTTCTCATCAGTTTTATATGATGTTCGCTAGCTCCATTTGGAAGTGGATTTCCTGCAATGCCTTTTGGAGTTGCGAAACCTGTAGAAGTTTTAACAAAATCAGCTCCAGCTTTTTTTGCACTTAAACAGCATGTTTCTATGGCAGTATCATCCAAAAAGCATGTTTCCAAAATGGTTTTTACAAGAATTGTTTTGCCTTTTTTATTTCCTTCTTGTTTTATTGCATTTACAACATCAAAAATATCTGTACCGACTTCAGAAAATCTTCCGTCTTTTGCAGCACCAATATTTATTACCATATCAATTTCATCTGCGCCATTAGAAATTGCATTCAAAGATTCATTTATTTTGTCTTTTGTTGTAACAGCACCTAAAGGAAAGCCAACGACTGTGCAAGTTTTTATATTTGAATCTCTAAGTTCTGTAGAAACTGTTGAAACATAAACCGGATTAACACATACTGATGCAAAATTATATCGTTTTGCTTCCTGACATAACTGGATTATCTCATCAATACCGGCTTGAGGGGCTAGAAGTGTATGGTCTATATACGACGCTAATTCTTTTTTTGTCATAATTTAATAATAACAGTTAGACATGCTTTTTTCAATCGGCAAACAAGTATCCCATTGTAAAATTCAGTTATTTTTGATATTTTTATTCTATGATGATAAAAGATTTGAGATTACCTGCGTTGGCTCCATCTTTACTTTCAGCCGATTTTAGCAGTTTAGAAAATGCAATTAAACAAATAGAAGAGAATGGTGGTTCTGTCGTTCATATTGATGTTATGGACGGTCAGTTTGTTCCAGAAATTACATACGGTCAACCAGTTGTGCGTTCTATCAGAAAACTTACAAAACTACCGTTCGATGTACATTTAATGGTAGAAAATCCAGAAAACAAAATAGATAGTTTCGTAGATGCCGGTGCTGACTGGATTACGTTCCATTACGAAGCTACGAATCATGCACACAGGCTTATTCAAATGATTCATGAAAAAGGAAAACTTGCCGGGGTGTCAATTTGTCCAGGAACACCAATTAATTTGCTATCGGAAATACTAAAATGTGCCGATATTATATTAGTAATGACTGTAAATCCAGGTTGGGGCGGTCAAAAAATTATTCAGTCCTGTGTTGAAAAGATTGCTGAATTAAAGAAAATTCGTGAGGAGAAAGGATATAATTATCTGATTTCTGTAGACGGCGGTGTGAATTCACAAACTTTGGAGAGTGTAAAATCTGCTGGTGCCGATATTATCGTTTCTGGTTCTGCTTTTTTTAACAACACGTTAAAGTGGAGTTAAAATTTTTATGAAGAAAATTATTGCAGTATTAGCTTTAATTTATTCCTTTTCAATTTTTGCTTTTTCATCAGAATCTGCTTCAATAGCTTTTGTTGAAGGTTGCAAAGCGTATTCAATGGGTGACTGGTCTTCTGCAAAAATTATGCTGAAAAAAGCTGTGTCTTATGCTCAAAATCAGAATGCTGATACTTATTATATGCTTATCTCTGCTGAAATTAACGCTGGTGATTATAAAGGAGCTCTTGAAGACTGCAATTATTATCTTGAAAATTTTAAAAAATCAATTTATTATCCTAGAATAAGCTATCAAAAAGGAAAACTTTTATATAATCTTGGTGAATATGAAAAATCCATTATTGCTTTAAGTGATTTTTGTCATCAAAATGAAAACAGTGAATTATATCCTTTTGCCTTGTTTTATATTGCAGAAGCATTATATGAAGGTTACAGATATGATGATGCACTTGAGATTTATGATAGAATTGTAACTGAATTTCCTGAATTTGAAAAAGTTTCTGCTGCAAAATACAAAATGGAATCAATTTCGCAGCGTTCTCGGGAAGAAAAATTACTTTATCTTTTAAAACAAACTGGAGAAGAATATCTTTCTGCAAAAGAAGATTATGAAAAGCAGCTTCGTCAGTATAATTCAGAATCTGTAGCCTTGACACGTCAGAAACTTCAAGAAACTCAGATTAGAAATGAAGAACTAGAAAGACAGATCGCAGATTTGCAGATGGAGATTGCAAGTTTAAAGGCTGAAAATGAACAGCGGATTTCGATGTTAGCAGAAAGTTATGCTCAAAATGAATCTCTTGAAAATTTGCTTGAGAATCAATCTGAAAATTCAAATAATACAGAAAATCAGTTACTTAATGGAATAGAATACAATGATAAACTATTTGAACAAACAGGGGCAAAACAAAATATCAATAATTCTTCTATAAAAGAAAATTCTTATTTTGAAGATAAAAAAACTGATAAAACATCAAATGAAGTAGATGTTCCAAATCAAGAACCTTTTGACGAAACTGCACAGCAAATCAAAAAGCTAAAAGAGAAAGCTTTGGAAGCCCAGAGAATTCTAGAGGAGACGAAATAAAATGAAAAAAAATATTTATTCATGCATATTTTTAATTTTTTTCCTTTTTCTGAATTCTTGTAAGTCATCTGATACAAAGAAAAATCTAGAAGAAAATGGAAATTTATCTTCTGTGGAAAATAATGATAAAAAAAATTATGTAGGATGGATAGACACTTCAAAAAAAGAGATTGAATTATCAAAAGGCATTGTGCAGGTTAAAGTAAAACCAAATTTAGGTTCATTTAATATTTGTGCAATCAACAAAAAAGATAAATGTATCCCTTTATTATCAACTTCAAATGAATATACGTCTACAAATTTACAGATAAAAACTGAAAAAAAGGTTTACAAATTGGTTTCGGATTCAAATGTAAATTATTCGCTTTTAAAAAATGATAATAGCATGACAGTGATTTATGATATTCCAAAAATCTGTGAAGTTAAAGCGAATTTCAAGTTTTTACATTCTTCTTCTGAGAATGATTATGATACTTTAAAAGTTACTTATTCAATTACAAACAAAGGAACAAAAAAAGAAGATTTTTCACTAAAAGCTATTTATGATACTGTGTTAGGAGAAACTACACAAACTCATTTTTATACATCAGAAAATAATCCTGTAAGAAATGAGGTTATGTATAGAACAATGCAAAATCAAAAATGGGTTATTTCAAAAAATAATTATGCTTCGGTACAGTTTTTATTTGATGGAGGTGATACCACTCCAGTTGAAATTTTAGCACTTGCAAATAATTCAACTCTTACGAAAAATACTTGGGAACCGGATATGTTATCATATAGAGCTTTTGATACAGTTTTGTCTTATAATAATTCAAGTATTGGAGTGATATGGCCTACAGAAAAATTGATGCCTAATCAATCGACTAATATAATTCATTATATAAGTATAGCTGTTGACGGAGATGAACCTTGTGGTGAAAATCTTGTTTATGGAATTCCTTCAAAAGTAAATGCTGAAAAAACAAAGGAACTAGCACAAAAAGTTCCAAATATTGATATAAATCCAAAAATAAAAACTGAAAATGCAGAGAATATAGTTGAATCTAATGTTTTGAATGATGATGACGATGAAAATATAAAGAATGTGTTGACTGAAGAATCAGAAAAGAAAGAAACGCCAAGAGTCGAGTTTAATGTTAATAGTATTTCCCGTGAAAAATTAACTCCTCAATATGTGGATAGACTTTTAAACCGTATTAATGAACTTGAAAAAGATTCTTCTGCAGCAAACAGAGATGAGATTCTTCTTTTGAATGCAGAACTTGATTATATTCTCTCGGTTTTGCGTAGAAAATAAGTATTTTTGAATTTCCCAAGATTTTACAATTATTCTCCTTGATTTGATAATTTCAAATTTATGATTGAGGGGGTAATACAACCCCTCAAAACGGCGAAGTCAAGGCTTTAAGCGTTAGCGTGCCTTGACTCGACGTATTTTAACTCAATGATTAGAACTGATGAAAAGGGGGACAGACCTAGTTGATGGATTTTTTTATTAAATGGGGTCAGACCTTGATTATTCAAAACAGGGACACATCTTGTTTTTAGCGAGGAATAGACCTAAGTTCGCCAGTTTGAAATGTGAAGTGCAGATTGTAATAAAAACAGCGCACCGAGCGTGGAGCCACCGCCTTTGGCGGGTCTGTAAGACCGAAGCGATAGCGAAGTGGCGGAAGGCGACTGACTAACTGCACTTTGCTGATATTCTGAAAACAGGGACAGACCTTATTTTTCAAATGGGGGACAGACCTTGATGTTAAAAAAACAGGGACAGACCTTATTTTTTTATAGAAATAAATAATACAAAAAATTGCTAGATTTTTGTCAATTTTTCTTGTAAACTGAAATGAATTTGAGGTAAAATCATAATATGGCAAAAGATGCACTTTCTTTGGCTTGGAATGATATGAAATGCCGTCATTTTGCTACGGCAATCAAGCGTTTGGAATCCAGAGCTGATGTTTATGAAGAAAATTTTGAATATTATCTTACTTTAGGAATTGCTTGTCTTTATGTGGGTGATATAGGTGCGTCTTCTTCATATTTTCAGATGGCTCGTAAAATAAAACTAACTGATACAAGGCTTCTTATTGGACAAGCAGCAATTTTTCTTCGTCGTGGTGATACAGCAAGGGCAATACAATATTATCTTGAAATTCTTGGAAATGATCCTCAAAATAAAATAGCGGTATCTGCAATGGAATTTATAAGAATTCATGGTGATTATGATACGATTTGCAGATGGGTTGATACTGGTAGAATTGAACAATTTTATCCTCCGCTTGGTATTAATCCTCAAAAAGTGCGACTTGTCTGCTATGTGACAATAGCTTGTATAGCTGGTTGTGTTTTTGCTTTTTCTTTATTGAATTCTCACAAAAAAGTTTTTAATTTGCGACAGGATTTGTCTATTCTTGAACTTTCTTCTAGTGAAAAAAATCAGGCAACAGAAAAGGATTTGTCTACACAGAGTTTTAATTTCATTTTATCATCAAAAGAAATAACAAAAAAATATCAGAATGCTTTAAACTGTTTTCAGAATCACAAAGATAATGCAGCTCAAATTGAAGTGAATTATATTTTAAACTCGAATGCATCTGTTTCAATCAAAAATAAAGCTTCCATGCTTATGACATATTTTGAAATTCCTGATTTTGATTCAATTTCTGATGTTCCATCTTTTTCTAGTGTTGGAAAGAATAATTATCTTTATATTGATTGTTGGGTTGACTGGGGTGGAAAAATTGCTAATCTGAAAACTTACGAAAACGGTTCTTTTGATTGTGATTTACTTGTTGGAGATGAATCTCTTTCTAGATATGAAGGTACTGTTCGTGTTCATTTTGATTCAGCAGTGAACATTGATCCGAATAAATATGTGAAAGTTTTAGCACAAATTGCATTAGAAGATGGAAAAATTCTATTAAAAGGTCGTTCGGTTTATCAGAGTGTTTATAATTAACAAAAAATATGGTAAAATTATTATGTAAAATGTAATTTTTTTTCCTGTTTTGTTACGTTTCATTTCATAAAATAAGGCTAGAAAAGTTATGCAATTCTTCTGAAAAGGTTAGCATTTTCTGAATTACTATTTGCTCTCTTTGCTACTGCTCGTGACGTATGCAAAATTGTATTGCTGGATTAATGAAGTATGTGAAACTGTGGGTAGAGTATTGTGACGAATAAGGCATTTTTTTTTGATTGATATAAAGGTCAATGTGAATAAAAAATAAAAAAATGTATAAAATATATTTTTTTTTTAATTTTTTTGGTATAAAATCTTTTGGTTTGAGCCATATTATATATTGGGAGGAAGGTGGCTTTTTATGTCTAATTCAAATTCTACTCCGATGGAATTATCGGAAAAAATGAAAGCGTTGGAAGCAGCTCGGCTTCAGATTGAAAAACAATTTGGTCAAGGTGCAATTATGAAGCTTGGTGATAAGGCTGATGTTACTGGAATTGAAGTTATTCCATCTGGTTCTATTCTGCTTGATGAAGCACTTGGAATTGGTGGGTATCCGAAAGGACGTATTATTGAAATGTATGGTCCTGAAAGTTCTGGAAAAACTACTTTGGCTTTACATGCTATAGCTGAGTCTCAAAAACTTGGTGGTGTTGCTGCGTTTGTGGATGCGGAGCATGCTTTAGATCCTGTTTATGCTAAGAATCTTGGTGTAAATATTGATGAATTATGGGTGTCTCAACCAGATACTGGTGAGCAGGCTTTGGAGATTACTGAAAATCTTGTTAGAAGTGGTGCTGTGGATATTATAGTTGTCGATTCTGTTGCGGCTTTGACTCCTGAGAAAGAGATTGAAGGAGAAATGGGTGATGCTGTAATGGGTATGCAGGCACGATTAATGAGTCAGGCATTGAGAAAATTAACAGCGATTATCGGAAAATCAAATTGTATTGTTATTTTTATTAATCAGATTCGTATGAAGATTGGAGTTATGTTTGGAAGTCCTGAAACTACAACTGGTGGACAGGCTTTGAAATTCTTTTCTTCGGTGAGACTGGAAATTCGTAGAGTTGAAACAATTGATGGTAAAGGTGACGAAGATGCAGTTGGAAACCGTGTTCGTGTAAAGATTGTAAAAAATAAGGTTGCACCTCCTTTCAGGAAGTGTGAACTTGATATTTATTTTGGTAAGGGTATTTCTGCGAGTGCAAGTCTTCTTGATTCTGCTGTAAAACACGGAATAATTGATAAACGTGGTGCATGGTATACGATGGGTGAAGAAAAAATTGGTCAAGGTAAAGAAAACGCTACAAATTATATCGAGCAGAATGTTGAACTTACAAAAGAAATCGAAAAGAAAATTCGTGCCGAAGTATTTCCTGGTCAAGTGTTAAAACAAAAAGAAGAAGAGATTTCTGCTGAAAAAGAAAAGAAAACTTCTAAGAAGTCAGCAGATACTGAAATAAACGCTGATTTGCAAAATGGACTTTTTTAGAAAATGAAACGTGTTCTATTGGGATTAGGTTCGAATAGACCATATAAAAGCTATACTTCATTTGAGCTTCTTTCTTTTGCAAGAAAGGAGCTCCTTTCTGTCCTTTTAGATTGTGAGTTTTCTTCTGTATACAGAACTAAAGCAATGTATTACGAAAACCAACAGGATTTTTATAATATGGTTGCTGCAGGATATGTAAACGATGATAAAAATCCTTTTGAGTTATTAAAAACTATAAATCAGATAGAAGCAAAATATGGAAGAGATAGAAAAAAAGAATTTAGAAACGGACCGCGTTCTTTGGATATTGACATTGAGTTATTTGGAGATGATGTTGTCTGCACTCAGGTTCTTGAAATCCCCCATAAAAGACTAAGTGAAAGAGCATTTGTTTTAATACCTTCTCTTGAGGTTTTAACAAAACCTGCCGATGAATTAATAAGAAAGAAGTTTGCATGTTATCTTGATGAAATTAAAAAGAATACCAGCGTAGATGATGTGCAGAAAATCTATTCTTTTACAAAGGCAGAAGCTTATGGAACAGAAGAACAGTGTTGCAGAAACTCAAACAATGGTGAAACATGCTTATAAGGCAGGAGAATTTGAAGGACCTCTAGATTTATTGTGGACATTAATTCGTGAAAGCAAAGTAAATATTTACGATATTCCTATTGCCCAGATTACAGAACAATATCTTGAATATTTGGATTACGCAGTTCAAACTGATTTGGGAGATTTGTCAGAATTTTATAGTTGGGCTGCAAAACTTATCTATATAAAAAGCCGTATGCTTCTTCCAGTAGAAGTTGCTTATGATGATGAAGATGAGGAAGATCCGCGTCAGGAATTAGTGGAAAAATTGATTGAATATCAGAAGTTTAAAAAACTTTCATCACTTATGGAAGAGCAGGAAGATGATTCTGAATGGAATTTTGAAAGAAAAAAGATTCAAAGAGTTCTCCCTTTTGATGAAAATGAATCAATGTGGGAAGAGGTAGATACCTGGGAATTGCTTCAGCAGATGCAAAGTATTTTCAAGTCAATTATGAATCAATATTCAAATGAAAAAATTTTGAATATGTATGAAGAAATTTCTGTGAACGAAAAAATAACATTGTTAAATGAATTGCTAGAAAGTCATAAAGAATGTCTTTTTACGGATTTATTGACTAGACCTGGAAATGAAATGGATGTTATCTGTGCATTTATGGCAATCCTAGAGGCTGTGAAATTCAATATGATTCGTATAATGCAGAATAAGCTTTTTGGTGATATAAAAATTTGTGCACGCCCAAAAGAAGAAGGTTATATTCCTTCTGAAGAAGAACTTACAACAAATTAGGATATGAAAATGGAATTTGAAAAAGAAACAGCATTGTGTGAAACTGTTTTATTTTTGGAAAGTGAACCTTTAACTGTCAAAATGCTTTCAAATAAAGCTCAATTATCAGAAGAAGTTGTGGAAAAATGTATTGAAAGGTTAAAAGAAAAATATAAAGCAAATGATTCTGGAATTGAACTTGCAATGATAACTGGAGGCTGGACTCTTACACCAAAAAAAGAATATTGGGATGTTTTAAAAGAAGTGTATGGTTCAAAACGTGAAGGAAAACTTTCAAAATCGGCAATGGAAACTCTTGCTATTATAGCCTATTCACAACCAATAACTCGTGCTGAAATTGAACAGATAAGGGGTGTTGGTGTGGATAATATGATCAGACTGTTGATTGAAAGAAATCTGATAAAAGAAGTTGGCAAAAAAGAAGCGCCAGGAAGACCTGTTCTTTTTGGTACTACAAAAGAATTTTTAAAACTGTTCAGACTCAATTCCATATCTGAACTTCCAAAACTCGATGAAGACGAACAAGAGAGGTTTGAACTTGCAAGATAAGTTTATAAATAAATCAGAATTACAGAGTGAAGAAAAACAGATTCGCCTTCAGGTTTATCTTTCACATTGTGGTGTAGCAAGCAGACGAGCTTCAGAAAAAATCATTCAGGAAGGACGTGTTTCTGTAAATGGGCAGATTGTAAGAGAACTTGGAACAAAAGTTAGTGATGATGATGATGTTCTAGTTGATGGAAAAAAAATCAGACTTGAAGAAAATAAACGTTATGTTCTATTAAATAAACCTGCTGGATTTGTCTGTTCATCTTCAGATGAAAAAGGTCGTGCCTGTGCATGGGATTTACTGAAAGAAAAATATTCAGAAAGATTATATAATGTCGGTCGACTTGATATGTACAGCAAGGGTATGATAATTTTTACAAATGATGGAGAATTTGCAGCTAAGTTATCACATCCATCGAGTCAAATAGAAAAAGAGTATATAGTAGAAACTAGCCAAGATATTCCTCAAGATTTTCCAGAGAAATTTGAAAAAGGCATTCGTGTTGAAGGAAAATTTTATAAATGTCTTCACTGTGAGATTTTAAAACCAAGAAAAATAAAAATCGTTTTAATTGAAGGAAAAAACCGTGAAATTAGAAATGTTTTAGAATCTCAGAATATCGGAACAAAATCACTTGTCAGAGTTCGTATTGGTAATGTCAAGCTTGATGAATTAAAACCTGGAGAATTTAGAGATTTAACAAAATTTGAAATTCAACGCTTAATATCTCTATGCGAAAACAAAAATTTATAGTATATTAAAGATAAGTTTTATTACAAAAATGAGGATACTAAAATGATTATAGCAATTGACGGTCCTGCAGGAACTGGTAAAAGTACAATCGCTTCGATGATTGCAAAGAAGCTTAACATAACTTTTTTGAATAGCGGTGGATTCTACAGAACTTTAACAATTGCAATATTGGACGCCGGTATTGATTATAGCGATGAAGAAAAAACTTTTGAATTCTGCAAAAATCAAAAGATTGAATATACAGCTGACAGTCATTTTATTTTAAATGGAAATGATGTTACATCTCATCTTCATGATGACAGGGTGGCAAAAAATGTAGCACAGGTAAGTGCAATTGTTTCAATCAGACATTTAGTAAATGATTTAATGAGAGAAATCACAAAATCATTAAGTATCGTTTGTGAAGGTCGTGATATGACAACGGTAGTATTTCCTGATGCAGAGTATAAGATATATCTAGATGCTAGTGCAGAAGTACGAGCAAAACGACGATTTGATCAGGGTGTAAGTGATATGACTTTAGATCAGATTAAACAGTCAATTATTGAGCGTGACAACATCGATAAAAATAAAAAGGAAGGAGCGTTAAAGATTGCAAAAGATGCAATATATATTGACACTTCTAACTTGACGATTGATGATGTTTGTGCGATAATATATAAACAAATTTCATAATTTAAAGGTTTTACA